>JBCBTQ010000082.1:0-21983 GCA_039818605.1 Cyanobacteria bacterium J06639_14
GCAGGAATTTATTGCTCGGGGTCCCAACGACGCCGATGTTGCCATGGTGTACGAGAGCATTGCGTTACATCGCTGGGAGCAGGCTACTCAAAGTCAGGGGCAGCCCTACCAAATCTATTATCTGGACCCAACGATTGAAACTGTTTCCACCGCAGCGATCGCCCGCCGTGATATCAGTTCCGGAGATGCCCAAGCCGGTCAGCAGTTCATTGATTTTCTGCTTGCGCCAGAACAACAGGCTATCTTCGTCCAGCATGGCTTTCGCCCCACAAATGCCAGCCTCGACCTGCAAACGGTCCCCAATAGCCCCTGGAGCAAAAACATTCCAGGCGTGGAAATACAGCCTTCAGGTCAGGCTACCGTGCCCCCCGATCGCGAACTGGTTACCGAAGTCGTTCGTCTCTGGCAGCGGGCAGATTAATGAGTCGTGGGTCGTGGGTCGTGGGTCGTGGGTCGTGGGTCGTGGGTCGTGGGTCGTGGGTCGTGATGCTCTTCGCTCAAGCCACGACACCCATTCACGATGAGCCATCAACCATGAGCCCATCACGCATAACCCACCAACCTATTGGGAACTCAAGCTGGCTGTATCCTCAGTAGGAAATATGACCTCGGCAACCATACCAGGTTGGCCCAAGGGTTTGGGCGTGCCTTCATTGAAGGACACAAGAACCCCACCCGCATTACCCGAACGAATAATGATTCTCTCCTTAGCCGTCCAGGTGCGATCGTCGCCTGCCTTCAAAATGCCTTCAAAAACCACCTCATTATCAGCCGTAATGCGCATCCAAGACTGGTCTTTCATTTTCATCTCCAAGCGCACCGGAGCACTCGCTACCGCTGCCGGTACAGCCTCGGCCTTAACTTTGGAGCTATCGCTGGCTTGCGATGTGCTACCGGCTTGAGGCAGCATCACTTCTTCAGCAGCATTTCCTTCCAGTACAGGCAAGGTATTGGTGCGGTAAGCCGTCCGTTTTAAGGTGTAAGAAAGCGCGCTAATCGCGATCGCAATTAACAGCACATAGATACCGTACAAATGTGATGGACGCAGCTGCGGAGCAAAGGAGACCTGCCAAAAAGAAGGGGATCTTTGCCGATGGGCAGGGGCAAAATATTGGCTGGCCAGGGCTTCACCATCCAAGCCCAAACTATCGCCAAAGCGGCGAATCAGCGCACGCGTATACACAGGTTCGGGAAGCTGATTAACCTGGGCCGTTTCAATAGCTTGAAGCAAGCTAGGACGAATCAGGGTTTTTTCACCCAGAGCTTCAAAGGAAAGGGAACTGGCTTCTCGCACTTCCCTCAAGTGTCGGCCAATGTAAGCCAACTGCTCTCGATATAACTGATTGATGTCTGGAGACTGTCTCTTCATCAGACCTCTCGACGATATAAGAACCTGTACGGTGCAAGTGTGCGCGAATGGAATTTTAGAAGCTCGAATTTAGTATCTGGTTAATCTCTCCTCTTGGGAAGCCCCTACACGGGTCTATTTACATAAGGAACTAGCAAATATCTTCTATAATAAAGGTTCTGCAGGGATTTCAGCGATTTCTCGGAGAGGATCTTTCAGGGTCGTGAATTTTACTACCCGTGAGTTTTATCCTGACCGATCTTCCTTCAGTCATCACCTGCCTTGAGACAGACAACGAACTGTCATCAAGTCATCGCATGTCCTATGGACTATTTGCACAGGCCTCTTTGAGTACTTGACGCAGCTTGGTCATCTCTGATGGGGTCAGGGAACGTGCTTGGCCGCTCGCGAGATTGCCTAACTGAATAGGGCCAATTGCAATGCGATGCAGCTTCTTCACCGGATGCCCTAACTGCTCAGCAACGCGACGAATTTGTCGATTGCGCCCTTCCCATAAAACAATCTCCAGCTCAGTGGATACTGATTTTCCTACGGATAGAACAGTTACCTTAGCTGGCAGAGTCGAACGACCTGAGAGGATAACACCTCGTTGCCATCGATCAATCACGGTAGAACTGGGTTGTCCAGCAACCGTAACCCGATAGGTTTTAGGAATATGGTGACGGGGATGAGTCAGACGGCAGGTTAAATTGCCATCATTAGTGAGTAATAGGGCACCCGTAGAATTAAAGTCCAGACGGCCTACCGGATGAATTCCGGCTCCCTGTCGCAGCGACTGAGGTAAAAATTCCACCACCGTTTTGCGATCGCGGGGATCTTTGCAGCTGGACACTACGCGTTTCGGTTTATTCAGCAGCCAGTAATGATAATCAGGACGGTTTTTGGTCGCGAGAATTTTGCCATCCAGTTCAATGCGATCAACTGCAGGATCAGCCTTTTGTCCTAGATGTGCAACTTCACCATTCACTCGCACCCGTCTTGCTTGGATCAACGCTTCGGCATGACGTCGAGATGCGATCCCCCACTGCGACAAAACCTTCTGCAATCTTTCCTCCATCGACACCTACACTCACGCAATTAGCTCACAGTTGGCAGTGGAAATTCCAGGGTGCAATTGAGACCACGAAGTATCGGTGGTGAAACATCCCGGAGGTAGTAGGCAGAATTCCATCGGGCACTGAATTCCATCTCCCACACTAGGACTTTCCGCTTGAAGTTAACAGCCAAAACTTCAGACAAACTTAGCCTGATCGAGGCAGCGGCTTCCTATCAATTTGATAACCTTCCTGAGCAATTATAGCTTCCTTTAAAGACCAACAAGCCATCATATAAAGAGGCCAGAATATATTCACCAAATAAGTCATAAGACTTTCAGTAAAGTTGTTTATGAATACAATTGTAAAGAGCGCTAGTGGCCATAAGTATGCACCACTTCTCGCTGCATAAGCCAGCCGCAAAACTCGCCGCCAAGCCTGCATTGCACTTAGCAAATAGAATAAGAATCCGACTAAACCAACGTCTAGAATCAGATCATACCAGCCGTTATGGGCATGAGAAGGAATAAACGCCAAACCAGAAAATTGGCCGACACTCCAAAATACACCTCTTCCATAGCCCAAAAGTGGACGCTGCGGAATATAGACGTCTCGTAGAAGATCCCAGATTAAAGTTCGACCCGATAATGTTGGGTCACGCCCCAGTGCAATAAAGATTTGGTCCCAAAAATTAGTGAGGGTTAGCACCCCTCCTAGCATAATCATCAAGACCCCATACAAGACTAGGATCGTTTTCATTCCCTGCCAACGGTAACGCCCATATAAAAAGAGCACGAGTAAGATACTCACAAGCAGAACTTGCCCTGTCTTAGAAGTTGATAAAAGTATCAGGGCAATACACATCAAAATCCCCCAATAATGCCAAGGACGACGTTCGCGAACATCAAGAATTTGGACCAAAAAGCTAGCAGTTCCGAGCGTCATAACACTGGAAAAATAATTTTTGTGAGAGAATACCCCTTTCCAAGCACCCGCATGAACAAGGTCTTGATGAATTCCCACTGAAGGCACAAAGGCAACATAGAAAGCGCTAATTAGCGCAGCGATCCCAAATGTCACAGAAATCAGGCGAACTTGCTGTTGCATGGAAAATCGAGTCGCTAAGAACAATGCAATCAGCACAGTTTGTACGTATTCACCTCGCAGCCCTGTCATCGTTGCCCGAGGTTGTAGAGACCATACAAATGAAGCAAATATGATTAAATTGAGAATTACCAGAAATACATCACTTTGAAGGACTCTTAATGTTGCCTTATAGCGAGCAGCAAGACGGGTTAAAATAATGGCTGGGAGACCATATCTTATGATTGTTAGAAAAGGGCCTGAAACTCCCATTGCAGCAAAAATGTTACAGGCAAACAACAGCCCAATAACGGCAATCAACTTATCGAGAAGAATGCGATCCGCCATATCAGGCGTGATGCTATTTTCTATCGAACTTAAGGAGCGATCGCAATTCTCCATGGATTCCCAATAATGACGTCATCAAGACAATTTCGGTGCTTTCAGTCAGCAGAGCACTCTAAAAAGATTACTCCACCGGCTATTAACTTAAGGCGACAAATTCTGGTAACGAAAGACTCTAGAAGTAAGGGCAACACGTCAAATGATGTCTAACGGAGCAGAGCCGCACACATATTGGCGGCTTTGGCTAGCGCTAAAGCCGGAAAGTTACAGATTAATGTGCATTAGATGTAGCTGACGAACGCAATGTGATCTTGCCAGAGAAATGTGTCATTGGTTGAGTAAGATATGAGCGCCGAGCGATCACAGCATTGTCACGATAGGGCTCTATCGTAACGAGTTTATTAGCCTTAAGGCGGTTTGCGGTTTCCAGACTGCAGCTAAATAACGGGAGAGCGTGGGCGTGAGCGACAAAATTGGGGTTGTCACCATAGGGCGTAATGAAGGAGAGCGGTTGATTCGCTGTTTTCAATCGCTGCAAGCACAGCTGCCGCCAGCGATGCCTATCGTCTATGTGGATTCCGGTTCTACTGACGATAGTGTTGAGAAGGCACAGAGGATGGGCATTGATGTTGTGAATCTTGATATGTCTGTTCCCTTCACAATGCCCCGAGGTCGCAACACGGGTTTCCAACATCTACTCTCCCACTATCCTGACTTAGAGTTTGTCCAGTTTATTGATGGCGATTGTGAGCTACTTCCTAACTGGCTCGAGACTGCCCTTGAATTCATCAAGCATGATCCACAATTAGCGGTTGTTTGCGGACGTCGCCGTGAGCGCTTCCCCGACCGTTCTCCCTATAACCGTTTGGCTGAAATGGAGTGGAATACTCCCATCGGTGAAGCTGAGGCCTGTGGTGGTGATGCTCTGATGCGGGTAGCTGCCATTAAAGCGGTGGGAGGCTACAACGCCGCCATGATTTGTGGCGAAGAGCCCGAAATGTGTATTCGCCTGCGCCGCCAAGGATGGCGAATTTGGCGCATTGACGCTGACATGACCCTGCACGATGCTGCCATGTTGCAGTTCGGTCAGTGGTGGAAGCGCTCTATACGAGGCGGTTGGGCGATCGCCGAAGGGTATGCCATGTATGGCCATTCACCTGAACAGTACATGCGTCAGGAGTACAAGAGCGGATGGCTATGGGGCCTAATTATCCCCACTTTGGCCTTAGCCTTAGCGCTACCCACCCGAGGTGTGAGCTTGCTGTTATTGCTGGCCTATAGTCTGTTGGGAGTCAAAATTTATCGCTATCGTGCTCAGGTTTACCTGGATCCCCCAGACAATGCCCGCTTGTATGCGGTGTATTGCACCGTGTCCAAGTTTCCGCAGATGATTGGGCAGAGCAAGTATTGGTTGAATCGCATGCAAAATAAGCCAGCAACACTCATTGAATACAAGCAGTCAACAACGGCTCCGCCGACTTCGTGAGAGGGCATTTTCTACCGTAAAACGTTAGGGGTTAATCATTTATGGCAAATGTGCTGAAAGCAGCTGTGATTGGTGCGGGTGCAATTTCGAAGGAACATCTTTCATTTCTCCAAAAGACACCGCAGGCCAACCTCGTCGGGGTTTGTGATCTGTCGCCAGCTGCCGCCAAGTATGGTGCGAAACGCTACGAAGCAGAGGGAGCTTACACAAATTATCAAGACATGCTGGCGAAGACATCACCGGATGTGGTGCATGTGTTGACCCCACCTCATACCCACAAGATGATTGCCACAGATTGCTTGCAGGCTGGAGCCCATGTGATTTGTGAAAAACCCATCACACTCACCCTAGATGACTTCAAGGAACTGTGGGAGGTCGCCAAAGCGTGCGATCGCCGCCTGATGGAGGACCACAACTACCTTTTCAATAAACCTATCCTCGCCATGCAAAAAATGGTGCAAGCAGGGGCGTTGGGGGAAATTCAGGACGTCGAGATTCGGGTCGCGCTCGATGTTCGAGCCGCAGGGGGTCGCTTTGCGGATGAGAACCTACCCAACCCAATTCATAAAATGCCTGCTGGCGTCGTGCATGACATTATTACCCATATGGTTTATCTGGCCTTGCCGTACCTGCCCAGCATCGACCATGTGACAGCAGCTTGGAATAACCACGGTGGGGGTGACCTCTTCAAATATGACGACCTCGATGCGCTGGTCATTGGCGGACAAACCCATGTGCGCTTTCGCTTTAGCGCCTATACGCAGCCTGAATGTTTCATGGTCTACGTGCGGGGCGATCGCGGCTCTGCCGAAACCGACCTCTTTCAACCGTATTTCAAGAGTGTCATCCCTCGCTCAGGAGGCAAACAGCTTTCGCCGTTGGTGAACCACTTTGTCAATGGCAGAAATTTGGTTGCTTCTAGCTTTATCAACTTTTACCGCAAAGTTATGCAAATCACGCCCTACGAGGGACTGTCTAATCTCTTAGACAAAACATACTATGCCCTGGCCCATGGACAAGACCTACCCATCGGTTATGAGCAAATGGAGCAAACATTAGGATTAATTGAGGCACTCCTAGCTGAGGAGAATCGTGTATGAAATTGCTAATTACTGGGGCTTCTGGGTTCGTGGGCAAATATGTTGTAGCCGCCGCGCTGCGAGCCGGTCATCAGGTCCGGGCGGTCATTCGCCCCAAAACCAATGAAACCCGATTTGCGTGGCACACCCACCCCAACGTGGAGTTTGCTCGGGCCGACTTGCGATCGCGCCAAGGACTTGTCGAAATTCTCGCCGATATCGATACGGTCATTCACCTAGCCGCAACCAAGGGGGGGGATTTCTATGACCGGTTTGCGGGAACGGTCATCGGCACCGAAAATCTGCTGATGGCGATGGCCGCAACCTCCGTGCGCCATTTGGTGGTAACGAGCACCTTCTCACTCTACGATTATCAAAAAATTCCGCGCGAAACTGTTTTAGACGAAAACTCTCCCCTCGAAATTGATGCCCTCGACCGGGATGCCTACGCCCAAACCAAATTGATTCAAGAGGAAATGATCCGCGAGTTTGCCCAGGAGCACGACGCCAAAATCACCCTTATTCGGCCCGGCATGATCTATGGCCGCGAAGCGCTATGGCACGCTTTGCTCGGGGCCGAAATTGGGGAAAATCGCTGGCTCCGGATTGGCGGTAACACAACCATGCCGATGACCTACGTGGAAAACTGTTCGGAGGCCATTATCCAGGCAGTGACATCGACAAAAGCGATCGGCCAAACAATTAACATCGTGGATGATGAGCTGCCGACTCAAAAGGACTATATTGCAGGACTGCTTAAGCACGAAACCGAACCGCCCAAAATGATCCCCATCAGTTGGCCTCTGATGCAGGGCATTGCTAACCTGGCCTGGTTCGTGAACAAATTCCTCCTACGTAAACAGGCTCGGCTACCTGGAATTTTGGTACCCGCTCAGCTACAGGCTCGATTCAGACCCCTCCAATACTCTAACCAGCTGGCGAAAACGCTCCTCGATTGGCACCCTCGTTACTCCTTTCAGGAGGCGTTGAAGCGTAGTTATAGCGCTGAGGATCTGATACAGGTGGCTGCTGAGGTGTCGGCTAGTCCTGCAAATTAAGGGATCGCTACCCATGGAAATTGCCTACCTCACTGGTGAGTATCCTCGCGCCACTGATACCTTTATTCAGCGAGAAGTCTTTCAGCTGCGTCAGCAGGGCATTGAGGTGCAGACATTTTCGATTGTCAAACCTGACGATACGCACCTCGTCGGCGCAGAGCAAAAAGCAGAACGGGCTAGAACCCAATACGTCCTGCCGTTAAATCTGCTATATCTCCTCTGGTGTCACCTGAGCTGTTTGCTCCGCCATCCCAGACAGTATTGGCAAGGGATCCAGCTAGCATGGCAAACGTCTAAACCTGGCTGGAAAGGGGGTGTGTATCAGTTTTTCTATTTTCTAGAAGCTGCGGTCATTGCCCACAAGCTGCACCAACGAGGAATTCAGCATCTCCATAATCACATTGCGAATTCAAGTTGTACGGTGGCGATGCTGGCAGCCACCATCAACGGTGGAACCTTTAGTTTCACGATGCATGGACCCCATATTTTCTTTGAACCTTATCTCTGGCGGGTTGATGAAAAAATCAGGCAGGCAGCATTTGTTTCCTGCATCAGTCATTTTTGCCGCAGCCAGGGCATGTTGTTTGTGTCGCCAGAGCATTGGCCCAAGTTACGCATCATTCACTGCGGGGTAGAGCCGGATCTATTTGCCCCTATCCCTCATCAAGAACAAGGTCAGCGACTGCTATATGTGGGGCGTTTAGCCGCCATGAAGGGATTGCCTGTCCTCTTCGAGGCCCTGAGTCAGCTGCGGCAACGTTACCCCGATTTGCAGCTAACGGTTGTGGGCGATGGGCAAGAGCGTCCTGAAATCGAAGCCAGTGCTCAACAGTTAGGGCTGGATAAAATGGTCGATTTTGTCGGCTACAAATCGCAAGCAGACGTACGCGCGTATCTACAGCAGACTGATATTTTCATCTTGCCGAGCTTTGCGGAAGGGGTTCCAGTGGTGTTAATGGAAGCCATGGCAGCGGCTGTGCCTGTTTTGACAACCCGCATTGCCGGTGTTCCAGAACTGGTAGAGCATGGGCAAAGTGGTTGGTTGGTTCCGCCCGGCGATCAGCAGACGTTGGCAGAGAGTTTGGCGATGTTAGTCGATGATGCGGACTTGAGAAAGCGTCTTGGGGAAGCGGGTAGAGCGAAAGTAGCCGCAGATTTCAATGTTGAGACTGAGGTGAAGAAATTGGCTGCGATCTTTCAGGATGTGGTTCTGGCTCAAGGTCAGCCAGATATGAGGTGAAATCATGCGAGTTGCCTTTGTATTGCCAGGGCTGCATCGAGTCAATCGTGGGGCCGAGATTGCTTTTGAAGCGATCGCCCAAGAACTTTCTCAGTACCAGGATGTAGACGTGACGCTGTTTGGCTCGGGGCAACCACGTGAGGGCAGTCTCTACCACTTTAAACATGTGGACAATATTCCCCGTGAACGGTTTGAGCAAAACTGGCCCAAGTTGCCTATTTTTCGGACAGATTACGTCTACGAAGAATTGACCTATGTCGGGAATTTGCTCAGTACCTATCGTGCAACGGCGTTCGATGCCACAGTGACCTGTAGTTACCCATTTATCAACTGGTTTTTGCGCTGGCGAGGGGGGCGAAAACGTCCGGCGCATGTCTTCGTCACTCAAAACAGCGATCATCCAGCGATTACGAACCAAAGTGAATATCGCTTCTTCGCCTGTGAGGGGCTAGTTTGCACCAATCTAGAATACTTTGAGCGGAACCAAGCACGGTGGCGTAGCGCACTCATCACAAACGGGGTGGAACCTAGCCGGTTTTATCCTAGCCCAGTGGATCGAACTCAATTCGGACTGCCCCCAAACGCACCCATAGCCCTTATGGTTAGTGCCTTGATTCCTTCCAAGCGCATCACTGAGGGCATTAAAGCTGCGGCTAAAATTAACAACCTACATTTAGTGATTTGTGGCGATGGACCTGAACGAGATGTCGTTTGCGCTTTAGGACAGGCACTGATGGGCGATCGCTTCCATCACAAAAAACTACCGTACGAAAAAATGCCGGATATTTATCGGGCTGCGGATGTCTTTATGCACTTCAGCCTGGATGAGCCCTTTGGCAATATTTATCTGGAAGCACTGGCAACAGGGCTACCGATCGTCAGTCATGATCGCGATGTAACGCGCTGGATTGTTGAAGAGAATGCTGTCTTAGTGGACTCAACTCAAACGCCAGCGATTGTGCAGGGGATTAATCAAGCCCTTGCACAACGGGATAAGGCTGCGATCGCGGCCCGTCTTGAACTGATTCAACGGCGCTTTACCTGGAAGGCGATCGGCCAGCAATACTATGAGTTTCTGAAACAGATTGTGAGTAAGGGGGACCGCGCCTAGCAAACGTTCCCTGCGAGCACTGATTGCCTCACTTCTAAGGAGATCTCTGGGAAAGAAATTACGTGATCGAGATGGCGATCAACTTAAGGCGGGAAATGTTGAGTGGGACAGAATCCAGAAGCCAGAAGCGAGGAGTCAGAAGAACACTGGATTCTAGCTCCTCGCTCCTAAATACCCTTCCTGACCAAAGTTTCTCAGCTTAAATTACATGCCATCGAGATATTAGATCCTGTGCTTGGACACCTACCTTACGAAGAGATATTCATTGCAAGAAACAGTCTAATTCCCTAGCCAAGCCTCCGGCATTTCTCGGCCTAAAAATTCGAATAATCTTTGATTGTCTTCTTGATAAATTTTGTGCAGTTTTTTAGATTCCGAATTACTCAGCTTAAACGGAGGGAGCTTAGCACCAGGAATAAACCGATCAACTTTGGCAATAACAGGTCGCAGCATGAAGAACTTATAAGCCAAGAGGGTCCCCAGCTTAGAGTTTCTATTTTCATGGATTTTCTTTTCTCTCAGAGGGAATTCGAAATTGGAGTCAACCCCCAGAAACTCACAGGTTCTGGCTAGAGTTTTCTCTGGCGTTTTACGAATGTCAATTTCGTTGATCAAAATAAGAATTCTATCGGGGTCGAAAGTGTCGTAATAGCGCTCAATTTGCTGAAGATATCGCCCTCGCTGTAAGATAGCAAATTCCTTATCAATCTTAGAAAAAGCATCCGAGTCAATCAGATTATTAGGATCCAAAGTAGTTGGAATATCCCCATAACGAACATGATGATTGATTTGTGAAATTGCACGCTTAACGGGATCCCTTAGCACAATAATAATCTTGGCGTCGGGTAAGAATTCAGCTAAAACTTTGGGGGTTTCTGGCTGGAGAAGATAGCCAGCGGTCTTCTCCCCTACGGCGATCGCATCTCCAGCTTTGGCAAACCTATTCTCATACCATTGGAAGCCTCGTTCGAAGTTCTTGGGATTATTGAAGAAATGTATTTCTTTATTCGGCATAAAAACTTGAGGATGATTCCCCAGGTTACAGGAGAGCCAGGTTGTACCAGCCTTCATAGCTCCAACAATCAAAAAGTCTGGCAGGGTCATGGTTAGTATTTACCTGAGAACAAGAACTTTCAAGAGCCTAGTGACCGGACACAGAAATTCCAAAGTACGGATAGGAAACGATTTAGCATCATCTCGAAGCATTAAGAAGACTTGTCTGGGAGACGATTAGACAGGGGCCATAGATTTTTGAGATAGCCTATGACTGACTGCCTAGCTCTATCGTTACGAAAAACTCTCTGTGTTTGATGGAAAACAAAGTTGCCCGTTGTATCGAACAAATCCAAAACATCCTGAATTCTGGGTTTAGGAGATTTCAAGTCATAACCAACCTCCTGCATTGTCTTACCCGCAATCATTTCGCAGAGCCAGACTTCGGTATTTGTAATGTCTTGTCGCTGCTTATCTTTAAAGGATGTGTTGGTTCGTTCAACCTGAACAGAGTGGCTGAGTTCAGTGTTTAAGAAATCAGCAAGCTTTTGCGCTTCCTCGTCAGGTCGGGCAACGAGATCTTCGAACTTAATAATGTAGACTGAAGCCTCTGGATTTCGCCTCATGAACGCAACCGTCTTCTGATATGCTAGCTGCCAATAGTTTGCATACACTAAGGGATGATACTGTCCAGAGACGCCATCTGGTGCTGTGCCTGGTATGCGCTTGCGGGGCAAATTTTTGAAAGAGGCCATTACTTTGCGCGGATCGCGCATTAAAAAAACAAACTGCGCTCCAGGAAACAACTCCGATAGCTTGTCCAGATTCATAAAATCTTGAGGCGTTTTATAACCCCAGCGGGTGTCTTGGTGGTGGAACGCCAGGCGCGTCAACCACTCTTCCAATAAAATGGGCCAGGTTACAGAGTGGCCTTCAAAAGTTTTGAGCACAGCTTCTTCTAAAGCTGCAATGTCTTCCCAGGTACACTTAGGTGCAAACGCATATATTTTTTTCTTGAATCTAACTTTCATCCGGGCTGACCAACTCAGCTTATCCAGAAATGACTGCTGCTGTTTTAGGTTTAGTTCTCCTACTAAACCCAAAGCTTTTGCCTGTTGATAAGGGTAAAGATCATCAAAAACATACAAACCCTTCATACAAGAGAGGACGTGAGCCAAAAAAGTAGAGCCACTGCGAGGCAACCCAATGGCAATAACCGGGGAAGTAGACCTTTGCACAACAGGAGTCGTTGAAAATAATGGTGAGTCGGACTCCAATAAATTGGCTGCGGTAGACATAGGGCATCTATTTTTGTATGGGTTTAATATGCTTTTTGTCAGTCAATCAGGATGATTACTAGGCAGGATTCTGATTCTGATATTCCCTCGTATTCTCAACGTACTATGATTTATTAGGCCATAGCATGAAGATTTGGCTGTGGCTTGGTTATATCCGGAGGCACAATATAAAACGTTGGCAAAAATTGCACCCTCTACAGGTACTTTAGCTGAGCTAACACGCAGTTAAAGGCAATTAGGGTCTATCACCCTTACTGCCGCCATCAATCGATAAACACTATTTGAGAATTTACTCCAGTCAATCCGTGTGACTAGTCAGCGATCGCCGGTGGTCGTTCAAGAAGGCCGATATCGGGAGGAAGCACGACATAAATGACGTGATCTACCCACTGCTGATTTTCGTAGTAAAAGCCACGACGGATACACTCCTTGCGCAAGCCTACACTGTGAGCCAGCGCAATGGATGCGACATTATCCAAGTTGATAGCGGCTTCAATCCGGTGGTAGCCAAGTTGTTCAAACCCAGCTTTGAGGGCCGCACGAACAGCTTCTTTGCCAAATCCCTGCCGCCAATGCTGATTATGGATGCCGTACCCCAGATTAGCCCACTGCTTTTCTTCCCGCTGAATGGTGGATAAGTCGACATGGCCAAGGTGTTGGTTCGCTGGCTTCGAGAAAATCCCCCAGATATAAGCATAATCAGCTAAAGCCTGCGCTTGATGCTGCTGACATACCTTGCTAAACCAATCGGCAGTGCATTCGCTCAGGTCAATTGGCCCCTCGTCATATTGATGCTGTGGCGGCAACCGGCCCGAAAAACCGGCATACCAAGCTTGATAGTCTTTGGGTTCCTGAGGGCGGAGAATAAGTCGCTCAGTCTCAAGTGTCAAAGTCCAAGATACTTCGCCCATTGACAGCACCGGCAAACGCCATCTTCGAGACGATTAGTCTAACATCAAGCTAAAGGGTACCGCGTTAAGTCTCTGAGGAAACAAGCTGAGTGACCTTAGTAATAAGGTCCAACGTGGAGAAGCCCTTCGTTAGATAATCGGTGGCTCCCAGCCGTCTAGCTTCAGTAAACCAGTCCTCTGATAGACGCGAAGATACCACAAGGATCGGCATCGATAGGTTCTCTTGGCGGCAGCGATCGATCAGGGTAAAGCCGTCCATATTGGGCATTTCGATATCTGTGATAATCAGCGCCGGCAAAGGATTTACTTTCAACCAGTTCCAGGCATCCAGACCGTCGCTACAGGTATGCGTGATATGCCCGTAGGAGGATAAGCTCGCTTCGATGCGGCGACGCATTAAGGCGGCATCGTCCACAATCAAAATAGTCGGTGTGCTTGGGCTGTTAGTGGTCTCTGGCGGAATACTCTCAGCTGAGTCGCTGGCTTCAGCAACAGGCTTAGAAGGTGCTGTATGGAGCCATTCAATAATGGCAGTCGCATTTAAGACAGGCACCAGCGTACCGTCTGGCTGCAAACTAATGCCTAGCATCCCTTCAGGGGGCTTCAAGGGAGCGGGTAGTGAATTAATGAGAAGATCTGACTGACCCAGTAGCTCATCGGCTATCAGCCATACGCCCTGCTCCGTTACTGAAGATTGGATGTAGGTACAAACGGCAGTTTCTTCAAACGAGCGGTTGGTCAACTGGGGTTGCCAATATTCCAACAGATCCAGACCAGGTATTGTTTTATCAGCGGTCTCAATCTCCCAAGAATAGGCGGATTCGGGCTCTTTGCTGGCGATGGCTTGGAGGCTCTCTAATAACGCTGCATTGCGGATGTCTTCAACCGGTACAGCAAAGATGCGATCGCCCGCCTGAAGCAACATACAAGACACTAGCAAGTGGGGTACTGGGAATTGCAGGGAGAAGGTTGTGCCAGCTCCTAGCGTTGTCTCAAGCGTAAGCTTGCCTCCCAATTTAGCCATTTGGGCCGCGACCACATCCATACCCACACCTCGACCAGAAATATTGCTGACCTCAGTTTCAGAGCTGAAGCCAGGCTGACAAATAACGGCCAGCAGATTGGCTGGTGTCGAAGTATCGTTGAGGGGTAACGCTAATTCCAAGGCACGATTGTGTATGGCTTGAGCATCCATACCACGTCCATCATCTTGAACATTGAGCCGATAAAGGTTACCCAAACGCTGGAGTGATAGAGTCAGGGTCCCCTGCGGCGATTTGCCCAGAGTTTGGCGCTCTTCTTGTGACTCCAGAGCATGGTCAAACGCATTCCGAATCAGGTGCAATAAAGCCGGTTCCAGGCTCCGAGCACTGCCGACATCAAGCTCAGTCCGTTCACCCTGAATCACTAACTTGGCAGGTTTAGAAAAGCGGGTAGCCAGGTCGCGGAGAATGGCCCGTGCCCGAAAAGCCAGATTACGGAAGGGAACCAGGCGACTCTCCTCCACCGTAGCTTGCAGTTTGAGAATATTGCTATCCAGAAATTGGAGGCTTTCGGTCATCTGCTTAGCCGACTTTTCTGTCTCGGCTCCCAGTTCCGAAAGACGCAAACTTGTTTCCAGCAAGCGGTTAATCGTGACGTACCCCTGACGGTAGCGTTCTGGCGTGGGGCCAGATTGGCGGAGGTTAAGTTGGAGATTATCGACCAGCGCATAATCGTCCTGAATCTGCCGCAGACGTGTAATGTGCTGGACACCTTCTTGAGCCAAAGATGACAATTGCAGGATTTGAGTCTGCAGCACCTTATAAATGCCTTGAGTGCTTCGAACTGACAACAGAGCATTGACCAAATCGCGGGCCGATTGATCTAACCTTTCCAAAGGTACTGGAATCTGGATTTGCTCAGTCAATTCGGTGGTGCTAGCCAACGTTCCAGTCTTGGCCTCAGAAGGCGTAACTGGCTCCACGGCTTCGACCTCAGTGTCAGTATCGAGTGCGTCAGCCAGAAGGTTAATTAGCCAGGTATCGGAATCAGCGTTAGCTTTCTCCGTCTCAGGTGGGGGGGGTGCGGGGAGGTTCTCCTCATCCAGTGCTGCCAAAGCTTCCAGATTCGCTGCCTGTGACTGAGCCTCAAAGGCTGTGTTTACAGCTAGGATTTCAGACTGTTCTAGAGGGGCGTCAGCAACTGATCCGGCACCATTCGAATCTACCAAAGCTGTATTTTCCGACGTTTCCTGCTCTGCGTTCGCAACTGATATGTCTGGTTCGGCAGCGGTTCTAGCAGCGGCGACGTCATCTGCCAGTTGAGACTCAGCAGGAGTTGTCTCTGGTAAGATTTCGGAGGATTCTTGATCAGCTTCAGAAGTTGGAATCGTCTGATCAGCTTCAGAAGTTGGAATCGTCCCGTCAATTGTGTCTGGATTGGCAGCTACTATCGACTCATCAGAGGCAGCATCTTCGGTATTCACCAAAGGTACACTCTGGGCTGCTGCCGAGATAGCTCGATCGATCGCAGCCAAAGTTTCTGGGTCATCAATCAGTTGCTGTTCGTCCTCGGAAGTTACCGGTGTCTCAGCATCAGCTGTCGCTTGAGGCATTGCCGGAATGGCCACGTCTTGATCCACAGCCGCCAAGGTTTCTTCCAGGCTGCCGAGATCATCGAGAAACGATCCCATATCAGTGAACACGTCCGTTATATCGGCTTCACTGTCAGCAATAACATCACTATCCGTTGGGGCGATCGCTAGATTATCCCCAGTAATGTTGGTGTCAGAAGCTTCTTGGCTGTGGGCACCAGCGTCACTTTCAGCCTCCACTCCAGTAAGGTTTAAGGTGAAGGGTACGGATTCGCCGCCACTACGAACGCAGTTTTTAAGTGCCTGAAATAAGCGCGGCCACTGAGTTCGCCATACTTCTGGCCGGAGTTCTATCATTAATATCTCGGCCTTCTGGAGCAACTCCACCCACCCAGAAGACAACTCTAAATCACGACCAATTTGATAGAGCTGATCGGTAATACTGCGGGCTGTGTGAAACAGGTTTTCAGGTAGCTTTGTCGCGTTTTGAGGTAGCTTTTCCAGCCCAATTTCAATCCCAAGGACAACAAGATCTAATCCTTGCTGAGCAAATTCTTGCTGAAATTGCTTCTGCTGACTCCACTGGGGTAAGTAACGCTCTTGAACATGCGATCGCAAAGTTTGAATGCGTCCTACCGAGGACTCAACCTGAACCTGAGCCGATTCCCCCGTAGCTTCAATAGGAATGGTTGACGCCAGCAGTTCACCAGCTTCGACCAATATTTCCTCCAGTTGGCCATCCTCTAATGGAGGGGCCATCTCCAGATGCCGCAGATCCGAGAGCAAGTCTTCCAGAACCGTCGCTACGTGCAAAATGGCATCAGCCCTTACGGTAACGGCACCGCCCTTAATTGTATGGATAGCACGATACAGCGTCTGAATATCATTACTCCAGGTCTGGGGTCGCAGACAACTTGCCTGATCCAGATAGGTTTGCAGCCCTTTTTGGGTGTCAACCTCAAACATACTGCGGAGTTCTTGCTGCAGCTGGGCTTCCATCGGGTCGTCTAAACTACCCATAGCATCAGTTGCATGGGGGACTTTTTCAGGATTGGGCATGACTGAACATTAGGAGATGAAAGGTTAAGAGGGCGGTGCTTGTATCTATAGGGAACAGAGAAAGTCTGGAGAGGGACGGAGGTTGGTATACACTTCCGCGACAAAGCCCCATGGCATGTCGCAGGAATTTGGACACCCTGGTCAGGTAGACGTAGCCGGATCGAGCATGACTGTACTGTTATCGATCGCGTCCTCAGAGTTCGAGGTAGCCGATTCTATCGGGACGATTTCAATGGTTTCGCTATCACTATCTGAAATAGATGGGTCACTAGACGGTAACTGGAAAATCGCGATGCTCTGCCGTAACGTCCGGGCGAGCTGTTCCATTGTTTGCGATTGCTGCGTAGTTAAATTGGCACGTTCAGAGGTTGCGATGGCAATCTCCGAAATCTTTTGAACCGATTGCAGCGTTGTTTGGGTTGTTTCTGCAATCGCCCGACTCGACTGATTGACCTGTTCGCCCAAAGTAGCCATTTGACTGGTCGCAGTTTTGATCTGATCAAACGCCTGGTTCGATTGATCGGCTCCCGTAGTCAAGTTATCAGTCCGCTTACTGATACTTTCAACATCGTGGTTGAGACCCGACACCACCGTTTGAATCTGCTCAGTCCGCTGCTGCAGCAAAATCAAGCTTTGATTCGTCTGAGTTGCCAGATCGTTGATCTGTGTGGCCACAGTCTCAAATTCGCGTGTAATCGCTGCAAACTGCGTGGGGTCTTGTTGGTGAGACGCTCGCGTTGACAACATAGATGCGTTCATTGCCAGCACTCTTGTCAGTGATGCAATTCGCTTTTGATCCTTCACAAACTGGGCTGCTAGTTCGGTGTAGCCAGTTAGCGTTTGAGTACGCCCAATAATCTGCTGCATCTCTTGCTGCAGCACTCCGATATCTTTTGTCACAGTCGCAATTTCTTGCTGCCCCTGCTCAATGATGCTCTGAGCACCAGTCATCGCCTCCTCAGCCGCTATCACATGCTGTGCATTCCCTTGCGATAGACCATTAATGTTCTCCATCAGTGCCTGTACTTGGGTCACCGAATTCACCTGTTGGCGAGCATTTTGGGCCATGTCTGCAGCCAGGGCTTCCACCTTTTCGGCCCGTTCATTCACCTGCCCCGCTGACGTGGATACCATCGTCATAATTTGAGCGACCCGTTCAATCAAGCGATTGAATGTGTCAGCCACTAGCCCCGTCACAGTCGTGCTAACGTCAGCAGAGACAGTCAAGTCACCTTCTTCGACAATGGATACGATGTCGAGTAGGTGCTCAACTTCATCTTGCAATGCTTGGGTCTGTTCATTCAGAGCTGCAGTACGATCTTCGACGCGCTGCTCCAACTCGAGATTGGCGGTTTCAAGCGCAACAAAAGATTTCCGTAGCTGACTGGCCATCTGGTTAAAGGATTGAGCCAGGACATTAATTTCCCGGACATTATCAATGTCTACGGTTTGATCGAGATTGCCACTGGCAATGGCCTGAGAAGCTTGACTCATAAGGGCAATCGGCAATGTGATCTGTCGCGCAATTATGAGACCGACAACAGTAGAACCCACCAGAGCCAAAAGACAGAACAGAATCGTATTACGAGTGCTAGCGTTAAGCTGCCCCATAAAGTCTGACTCGGGAATAACCACAGCCATTAACCAGTCTAGGCCCCGTCCGTCTTGAACTGGGGTCACCTGCAAATAGTAGCGTTGGCCGTCCAGGTCAAAGATCGATTGCTGACCAGACTGAATTTGATCCAATGAGTCGAAGCGATTGAGCAAATCCTGAGCAGCGGCCTGAATCAACGGATTAGTACTACCCGTAGCTGCCAATCGCTGCTGTTCATTTTCTGCCTCAATAAAAGGGGCTTCGTCCACCGAGCTAGCGACAATTTCCCCAGAACGCTCAAGAATAAAGATTTCCCCAGAGCTGCTCACCTCCAAGCCCTGAAGAAAGGTACTGATGTCCGCTAGCGTCAGGTCGGTAGCCATCACCCCCAATAGCTCTTGTGCCTGGTCGTAAAAAGGAGCCACGTGCGTGATTCCGAGGGAAGGCGGCTCAGCAAAGACATAAATATCCGACCAGGTAGGAGCCCCCGCATTCACAGCAGCCTGATACCAGGGACGAGGACGAGGGTCATATTCATGAACACGGATCACCTCATCTCGATCGCCATTGTCATCCAATTCATAGATGACACGGTTGGGGACAGTAGACTGATCCCGGATGCGCAACGTGGTCAGATCTTCCGATTGCTTCCAAACACCGATAAAATTGCCGTCTTCATTGGCAAAGTAAACATAGGGAACAGCCGGTGTGATCTGGATTTGATGCCAGAAGTATTGCGCCATGTTCTCAAGATCAGTGAGATTGAGATTGCCAGCTTCAACTGCAGCTGAATTAATCTGCAAAAACTGATACGGAGTATCGGCAAAAGCCTGAATACGATTTTCAACCCGCTCGGTCACCTCATCGCTGAGACGGTTAACAAGATTATTGACAACCTGTTGCCCATTGCGAATGGAGAGCCAACCTGTTAATCCCACCACCGTAACAATGGGAACCACAAACGAGGCTACCACTAACGTTCGAATACTTAACTTCTGCCGCACACTGCCTGAACTTTCAGGCAGTGGCAACGGTGCCGAGGGAGATTCAGTCGGTTCCGGTGGAGGGGAGGCAGTGATTTGGGATACCGCGTTAGGGTCAGGTCGAAGCGTTGTCATAATCTGTCCTAATTTCCGTCTGGTTCAGGGAACTAAAGGGTGTATTGCAAGCAGCAGGCAAAAACTGAGCAAGCATGGGAGTAAGGTCAATCGATGTCGCAATGAGGTCTCCAGAGAATAAAGTTTGATGGAGTCATGAGACATGGACCTCAATGTTTTGCTCTGATGGTGTTCGGGTAGATAGGCATGTCTAAGATTGGGGGGTAATCCGAATGGCCGATGGCTGATAGCTGACGGCGAGGACAAAGTGACCTGGGTAATCCGCCAGGAAAGCATCACGAGGTAACTGCAGCGGTCTCGTCAGCGAGGGCTGCGTTTTTAACAGGTGGTAGAGGCTCTGAAGTTGAAGCTGTGGGAAGCTGGAAAAAGACCATCGTTTGTAGCAGTTTTTGGGAAAGGGTTTCCATTTGCTCAGACTGCATGCGATTGTCTTGGGTGAGTCCAGCGGTCTGACTGGCCATTTCCGTAATCGTACGGACTACATCCGTAGCTGATTGCACGGCGGCTACAATTTCTTGGCTTGCTTCGGCCACTACGGCTTCTGCATTGACGGTTTCTACCGTCACTGTCTCGACATCCTCAAACACTTTGCTGGATTGCTCAACACCTTGAGTGAATCCTTCCACCAGGCTACCGACCCGTTGGACGTTGGCATCGACGGTAAATACAACGCTTTGAATTTGCGCACTACGCTGTTCCAGGGTCGTCAAGCTGGCATTCGTTTGTTGGGCCAGTTGGCTAACCTGGTTGGCAATTGAGCTGAATTCCCGAGCCGCTACCGCAAACTGACGAGGATCCCGCTGTTCGGCAGCTCGGGCAGCGACCAGAGAAGCGTTCAAGGCCAGGGTTTGCGTCAGCGAAGCAATCTGCGTTTGGTCTTGAACAAACTGATCAGCCAGACCCACAAATTCTCCCAGGGTCTTCATTTGCTGAATGATGCGATCGCTCCCTTCCTGTAGGATATTAATCCCTGTGGTCATAGTGGTGATAGCATCTTGACCCCGTTCTACGGTCTTTTGTAGCGTTTGTAGCGAAGACCGACTAGCTTCTACTTGCTGAGCCGTATTCTGGGCCAGATCTTTCACCACATCAGTAATCTGCAGAATCTGATTAACCCCCTGTGACTGCTGAACAGCATTGGCAGCAATCAGATCCGCCTGATTTTTTTGCTGCTGAGCGCTGTCTGATGCCTGCTGCGCTGTCACGAGAGCCTGCTGCATGACCTCTGCCAGACGTTCCACCAAGCGATTGAAAGTATCCGCCACTAGGCCCGTCGTACGATCACTCACCTGTGCCTGGATGGTTAAGTTACCGTCTTCCACCTCAGACACCACATCCAGCAGATGGCTCACTTCATCCTGTAGGACTTCACTTTCTAAAGCCAGTGAGATGAGGTTAGCCACCGAACTCACAAAGGTTTGTTCCTGGGGCTTCCACTCACGAGGATCCCCCGTATGTTCGCAGCGCACGGTCCCCACAAAGTTACCAGAAACCTGAATTGGGACTTCCAATAGCGAGACGGTGCTGATATCCAGGTAGCCACTATCGATCAATTCCTGAGCCTCAGGATGAAGGCGTACATCCTGAATATTCAGACTCTGGTTATTCGCGATCGACTGAATGTACATGGGCGCTGCCTCCATCGGCAGTGACTGACCCGCCAAAGGCTGGCCGCCCCGGTCATAGTAGCTAAGACACAGCACCTGGCCTTGCTCAGGCTTATAAAGCCAAACACTCACCCGCTCAATATCAAGGGTCGCGACCGTAGCTTCGCTAAAGGCGGTAGCAGCCCCTTGAGCATTCCCTTGAATCAGCGCTTCATTACGAGCCAGATCCGACAGCACATCATTTTGTCGCCCCAACTGCTCTGCGTTTTTATTCAAAGTTTGCAGCAGAGTTTGAATCTGTCCCGCCATGTGGTTTACGTTCGCGCCCAAAACGGCCAGTTCGTCATTGCCGCGCACTGGTACCCGCGCATGGAGCTTGCCCTGCCCCAGCAATTCCACCGCTTTAGCCACCTGCTCAATGGGGCGGGTAGCCCGTCTTGCCAGCAAAATCCCCAACAGCACTGCCGCGAGCCCCGTCACCATCGTGCCAAAGATAATGGTTTGGAGCAGTTGTCCTTGGCCTTCAAAGGCTTCTTCGGTCGTTTTAGCCACAACGATGCTCCAGTTTAATGCGCCCAATCCTCTGACAGGGGAATAGGCGATCATCGATTCCTCTCCATTCGCAATTCCCAGCCAAGCCACCAATTGGTCATTCGCGCGCGCTGCCCCAAAATCAGGAATCGCATCCACCAAAGGAAGCCCTAGTACCGATTCGTCTGGATCGAATGGTACACTTTGCAAAATGTTGCCAGCAGAATCTGCCAGATAATAGAATTCAGACTCCTCGTCTTCCTCTTCCGCAGAAATGCCAGACCGGAGAATTGAGTTACCGATAAATTCAGTAGGAATCTTGGCGACAGCCACCGCTTCAACATCCCCCGATTGGCCAAAAACAGGCGACCCGAGATAGATCGAATATTGCCTATTCTGACTACCCTCTGAGGCAATGAGCACGGGTTCGCTCACCGCTGCCAGCTCGGTTTCAAGAACCTGCTTAAAATAGTCTGCCTCACTCTGATTGAG
>JBCBTQ010000083.1:0-21823 GCA_039818605.1 Cyanobacteria bacterium J06639_14
GTGAATGCCCATTTTTCACCAACTCTCTCGGACGTCGAGAAGTTCACTACTTTCAGTTTTAAGCGGTTTGGTTGTGAGAGCTAAAAACGCAATACTTGTCCACCCCAATACATATCAACTGTCTTTCAACCTTCTAAGGCTCTACGCTTCTCGTTCGCCCTTGGCATTGTCGCCGAGTAAAGTATTTGAAATTCCGAATTCTGAACTTCGTAGGGCTACTCTCCGAGAAGCCGCTTCGCGTCTAGTGCCCTTCCCGCAGGGTATTCCGAATTCAAACTTCCTCCTTCCAATCACGTTCCTTCCATCCCCATCCCTGAAAGGGTCTTTTTATATGGATTACATGACTGAATTACGAAATTACCTGGATGCTCAGGGTCGCCTGAAGGGATGGCCTTCGAAGCGTAATAAAAGTCGATTTCAGCAGCTCGCCATGGAATATTTAGCGACTAAGTTTGAACCAGACATGTATTACAACGAACGCGAAGTTAACGCTATCTTGAATCAACACCATACCTTCGAAGATCCTGCCTTACTCCGGCGAGAATTATTTGAGAGAGGGTTGCTGGACCGTGTGAAGAGCGGTGCTGCGTATTGGTTAAAAGAGCGTGACTAGAACATGACAGTTATTCGCACAGCACAAGCATCAGATTTACCCGAACTGGCAAGTTTGTTTCGTCAAACTGTTTTGATCCATGCGCCGCAACATTACACGTCAGCTCAAACAGAAGCCTGGGCTGCTGCAACTACAGACAGCGATCGCTTCCGTCACCTTATTTTGGGCGTGACAACCTACATTGTTGCCGATGACACGAGCATTTTGGGATTTGCCGGCATTGGTGAGGATGGTTATGTCGCGTCGGTTTATGTGCGCCACGACTGTATTCGTCAAGGCATTGGTTCACGGTTGATGAAGACTGTTTTGGATCATGCTAAACGTGACAACCTGGAGCGGCTCTATGCCGAAGCGAGTGAATTTAGCCTGGGATTATTCACGAAATTTGGGTTCACCCTCTACGGGACTGAAGTCGTTGAGCGCCGGGGTGTTCAATTCAAGCGCTATCTAGTTGAACGATATTAATGATCATCACCGTCGTAAATCCACATGGGTTCTGTATTACCCGCTCGGGTAAAACCGCATTTTTCGTAAAAGGCAACTGATTCACGATCGGCTACTAACATATGCATATGAAATCCCTCATAGCGCTGTTTCAGCATGGCCAATAGCCGTCGGCCAATTCCTTGGCCCTGGTATTTGGGATGAACCAATAGATGCGGATAATAAACAACTAAAAAACCATCGGAAATAGCGTTGCCTATGCCCACCAAGCGTTCATCATCCCAGGCCGAAAACAACGTGTGAGAGTTTAATAATGCTTGATGAAGGCGATGTGGTTTTTGGGCCGCAGACCATTCATTAGCGCTGTAAATGGCCAGAATCTGCTCCAACGAAATATTTCGCCGTTCAGAAAACATAATCGCTGTCTTTGTCATGACTATTGTCGATGGTATCTGGTGAGCGATTTGTCATCTTTGGCCGATTAGAGAAACAGACTCCTCGAACCAAGACAATGAGGGACAGAGTGCATCCCAGTTTTGCAAATGGCCCTCATCCCCCAGCCCTTCTCCCAAACTTGGGCGAAGGGGAGCCGGAAAAAGTCCCTCTCCCAGGATTGGGAGAGGGATTTAAGGTGAGGGCAAGATAGCTTGAATACAAAATTGGGATGCATCCGAGGGACATTTTAAGCCCCTCGCTGTCTTGGTGTTGCCGTTGCTGTGATTAGAGCCGGAGGAATGAGGCTGAAATGTCAGCGATCGCTTCCCCCTTATGCGCTTTTATCGGTAATAACGCTGCTCTAGCCAAATTCGCAGGGCATCTTCGTTGTCAAATTGCAGTGCTGTTTTCGCCATCGGATCATAAACCCGCCAAAACTCAACCCCGCCCCGTTTGTGTATGGACACTTTGGGCATGCCGCCATTGGTTAACCAATTGGCCATGCCTGCCCCCAGTTGCGCCAAGAGTTGGCGCAGACGGCCCCAGCTGTAGGCAGTGTTGGTTGAATGGTTGAGTAGTTCCTCTAGGTGCTGACGCTGTAGGTCTAGCAGTGTGGCGTTGGACGGTTTGCTGTAGCTATTCATAGAACCCCCCTGTTCTGTGTGGCGTAATGGTAGAGGCTTAATCTACCTTCGCTCCCACTCTAACGAGGGGGAACTTAAACACCCACACAAACTGTGCATAGCATCTATGCAAGAAATCGATACATGTTCCATCGATAGGTGCGATAGGGTATTGCTATAGAGCACTGCCAGGTAACCATGAATCCTTGGAAACTCAAGCTGTCTCAATTGCGAGCTTTGTTAGCAGTGGCAGAGCATGGCAACTTTAGTGAAGCTGCCCTACGGCTTGATGTGACGCAATCGACCATTAGTCACGCGATCGCGACCCTCGAAGCTGAGCTCGGCGTGGTGCTATTCAACCGAGGACGGCATGGAGCGCAGCTAACGCCTTTAGGTGAAAGCGTTGCCGAAGATGCTAAACAGGTGCAACGACTACTCGAAAACATCCTCAGTACCGCCGACCAGGAAAAAGGCTTAAAAGGAGGCACCGTCCGCATCGCTGCGTTTCGCAGCATCGTGACTAATGTCTTAACTGAGACGATCGCCCGTCTGCATCAGCGCTATCCATCCATTCAAATTTCCTTGCTAGAAATGGATGAGCCACATCAGCTCAAACAGGCTTTACGTCAGGGGCAGGTGGATATTTGCGTCGCTGAGATATTGTCCGGCGAAGAGTTTGAAACCATCCATATTCTCGATGATGAGTTTGTGGCCCTGTTACCGCCTGGTTGCGGGTTGCGTGATGCTCAACTCACTGTGGCTGACTTACAGCAGCATGCCTTGATCTGTTCTAGCCACGGCAGTTGCGCTAACTATGTTCAGAATTTGCTGAAACAGGCAGATGATTTGCACGTTACCTATCGCATTCGCCATGACTCTTCGATGACTAGTATGGTGCAGCAGGGGCTTGGCATCGCTCTCATGCCTGAACTAGCCTCTAGACCCGTACCCGAAGGGGTACGAGTCTGTCGTCTTCCCTTTACAACATCGCGCCCCATTGGAGCTTCCATGCTGAAAGAAGCCCTGCACAGCCCTGCTGTTTATGCCTTTCTGGATGCTCTCCGAGAAACGAGCGAATCTACGACCGCCACAGCGGTTTAGTTTAGAATTTACGACCGCTACAGCGGTTTAGTTTAATAGAGGGGACCGTTTGACTTAATTGTCATCAGTCGGTTTTTCAGCAATCAATTGAATGCCATGCGAACCCTATATTTTCTGTTGCCAGGGACTAGTGGCAAGTTTGCTTGCGGGGGGCTGTTTGCCGAACTAAAAACACTCCAGCTAGCCCAGCAGGTCTGTGAGGCAATTGCCGTTACTTACCAGCAACGGGAACCCAATACGCTCTTTCTCG
This sequence comes from Cyanobacteria bacterium J06639_14, assembly GCA_039818605.1. Classification (GTDB taxonomy): domain Bacteria; phylum Cyanobacteriota; class Cyanobacteriia; order Phormidesmidales; family Phormidesmidaceae; genus SIO1E4. The sequence continues at coordinate 3,467 of JBCBTQ010000083.1, forward strand.
ATGATCTGCTGCAGTCTGGAAACACCCAAAACTGTATCTTTGTAGTGAATTGGGGATTTCATGTTCCCAAGCTCATCGCACGACTGCAGGGACAGGCGGTACTGTACCACGCGCATAGCAGTGGGTATGGTTTTAGGGTGCCAGCATCGGTGCCAATTTTGACGGTGAGTCGCAATACTATGGGGTATTGGGGACAGCGATGTCCTAATGTCCCTATTTATTATCTCCCGAATCAGATTGCGCCAGAATTCAGCGATCGCGCCCTCTCTCGTGATATCGATGTGCTTGTGCAGGCCCGCAAATCTTCGGCATACCTGCTTAAGCAGTTAGTCCCAGCCTTACAAAAGCACTGTCAGGTGAAAATCCTTGACCATTTTGTTGAGGATTTGGCCGGACTGTTTAACCGCACTAAGGTTTATCTATACGATTCCGCCGAGTACTGGGCGCAATACCAAATCAGCGAAGGCTTTGGCCTCCCACCCTTGGAAGCGATGGCCTGTGGGTGCCAGGTATTTTCCAGTTTGAACGGAGCTTTAGCGGATTATCTTGATCCAGGGTTTAACTGTGAAGCGATCGGCATTTATTCTACTGCCTATGATGTGGAGCGGATTCTAACTGCAATCAATAACCCTCGTCCGGTTAAACTGCCCATAGAATTTTGGGACGAGTATCGAGCGGAGAAAATTGTCGCCCGGTTGGAGCCTATTCTGGAAGCGATTAATCAGTTCTTTGACCATGTGGAGCAGCACGAGCCGGATGTACCGGAGCTGTCGCCAATGCGATTGACGCGGCTGCGGGTACAGCGGTTGGGGAAAAAGATCTTGACCAAGCTCCCAGGGTTTTCGTAGAGGCAGCTTCCAGCTCCCAGGGTTCTTTAAGAACCCTGGGATTTGCGATTAACCGAAACGACCCGAAACGTAATCGCGGGTGTATTCCTCTTTGGGATTACTGAAGATGACCTCAGTATCGTCGTACTCCACCAAATAGCCAACCTTACCGCCCGCATCAGTAGCTTCAGCATTATAGAAAGCTGTGCGATCGGAGACCCGAGATGCTTGCTGCATGTTGTGGGTCACAATGACGATGGTGTAATTTTCCTTGAGCTGCTGCATCAACTCTTCAACCTTGAGCGTGGAGATGGGGTCGAGGGCCGAACAAGGCTCGTCCATCAAAATCACTTCCGGTTGGATCGCGATCGCCCGCGCGATGCATAAGCGCTGCTGCTGTCCACCAGAAAGCGACAAACCACTTTCCCTGAGCTTATCCTTCACCTCGTCCCAAATTGCTGCGCCGCGAAGGGATCGCTCTACTAGCTCATCCATATTGCCGCGATAGCCATTGATCCGAGCACCCCATGCAATATTTTCGTAAATCGATTTGGGGAAAGGATTGGGTTTTTGGAATACCATCCCAATCCGGCGACGCAGTTCGACCGGATCAACCGAGCTATCGTAAATATTCTTGCCATCAAAGGTAATCTCACCCTCAACGCGTGCGCTGGCAATGAGGTCATTCATACGATTAAAGCAGCGCAACACCGTACTTTTACCGCAACCAGAGGGTCCAATAAAGGCAACGATTTGCCGGGTGGGAATTTCTAGGTAAACATCGCGCACAGCTAAGTTAGAGCCGTAGTAGACCGACAAATTTGCAGCTCTAAGAGCAACATTAGTCGCTGTTTGTGGGGAAGTATCTTGAACCATGGTTTAGATCGCGCTCAACACCGAGAAAAACTAAAACTACTGTGCAATTAAAAGGTTAAGAGAGCTTTAGCGCCCCTTTTGAAATCGACTTCGTAAAAAGATAGCCAGAGAGTTCATTAAGAGGAGAACTGCTAATAAGACGATAATGCCAGAAGCTGCGATCTCATGAAACTCTTTTTGGGGCCGACCTACCCAACTGTAAATCTGAATGGGCAACACGGAAAACGGATCGCGTGGAGTTGTGGGAATTGAGGTCACAAACACAACCGCACCAATGGCAATCAGCGGCGCTGTCTCACCGATCGCGCGGGAGAGGGCCAAGATCACCCCAGTCAAAATTCCGGGGAAAGCCGTTGGCAGTGTATGACTCCAGATCACCTGCCAGCGGTTTGCGCCTAGCGCATACCCTGCGTTACGGATGCTATTAGGAACAGCCCGCAAAGCTTCCCGCGTGGCCACAATGATAATCGGCAAAATCAATAGGGTTAATGTCAGCGCCCCAGAAAGCACACTGCGCCCTCCAGTTACCGTCCCCAAGAGGTTGACAAAGGCCCCTAAGCCAAGCAACCCATAAATAATTGAAGGGACGCCTGCAAGGTTGCTGATGTTGACCTCAATGAACTGGGTAACGAAATTATCTTCGGCAAACTCCTCTAAGAAAATACCGGAGCCAACGCCGATGGGAAAAGAAAAAATCGCCACCAGCGTCATGACCCAAATCGTGCCCACCAGCGCGACCAAGATACCAGCCTGCTCCGGTCGACTGGAGGGGGGACTGGCCAAAAAGGTAAAAGGAGGCCGATCCGGGTCACCGATCAAGGGAAGATCCTTAATTAAAGTCGGCATCCCGCCGATCAGAATATCCACGATGAGCCAGGTCAGCACCAAGATCGCAATCAGCGTTGCTACGAACGCGATCGCTTTGAACAGACCATCGGCTCGATAGCGTCCCACCTGATTGGGCCTAAACAACTTATCGTCAGATATCACCTGACTGCTCTCAGTCCGTTCACTAATCCGCTCGGTCGTCATTACTCATACCTCTCACGGAACCGACGGACAAACCAGAAACTAAACAAGTTCAAAGACAGCGTCATACAGAACAGTGTCATTCCCACCGCAAAGATGGTTCTGTACTTTAAGGTATTAACGGCCACATCCCCCGTACTCACCTGCACGATGTACGCAGTCATGGTCATTACCGGCCCAAAGGGATTAAACCCGAGGATGGGATTTTGGCCCGCGGCCAGGGTCACAATCATGGTTTCCCCAATAGCCCGCGAAATGGCCAAAATAACAGACGCCACAATTCCCGAAAGGGCTGCCGGTAGCACAACCGCAACAACCGTCTCGCGCTTTGTGGCTCCTAGCGCATAAGCGCCATCACGCAAACTTTGAGGCACCGAGTAAATCGCATCTTCACTGAGCGACGCCACCAAAGGGGTAATACTGATGCCTAACACCAAACCTGCGCTGAGCGCATTAAAGACCTCCAGGTAAGGAAGTTGCAGAAAATAATCGGGCTCGACGTAGTAGTTGGGCAAAAAGCTCAGCCATGCCGGAATTTTGATTGGGCTATTGATGAGTAGCTGCAAGAAAGGGGTTACTGTCAGCACCGCAAAGTAGCCAAACACGACGGATGGAACCCCAGCTAAGAGCTCCAAAATTGGCTTCAGAATTTTGCGGATCTTCAGCGACGCATACTCACTCAGAAAAATAGCCGATAACAGGCCCAGCGGGATGGCTACAAGCGTAGCGATGGAAGAGGTTAGCAGCGTCCCGCTAATTAAGACGATGATGCCGTATTCCGGATTATTAAATAGAGGCTTCCACTTGGTATCCGTAAAAAACTGCAAGAAGGGAACTTCTTGGAAGAACGCAAATGTCTCAAAGATCAAGGTGCCAATGATCCCAGCCGTTGTCAGCACCGAAATTACCGCAAAAAAGCCGCAGACAATCTTGACTACTAGCTCGGTAGTTTTTGCTTTCTGGTAATTTGGCTTCCAAAGCACCGGGTTGTCGGCGATGGGGGCTTCAGCAGTCATTATCTACAACTATCGACTCAGTTAAACGATAAGGGGCGAAACCTCTCAACGCAGCGAGAGCAGTGCAACGGGTAGACAAAATCCCCAAATGATACCGCACCTACGAATACACCCTGCGGCATCCTACCGATAACGCGTAAAGGGAAGGTTAAGGAGCATGATGCGGTAGAAGTAGAGCCCCCCCCCAATTAGGGAGTGGGTAAACCAGGTTGAGTATCACGAAGTTAGGGGTTATCCCGAATCCGAATGGCTACCCCCCATGATGGGAAACAGGTGATACCTGTCGCGTCTCTACAGGTCGCGTCTTCCCATTAGGGTGTGGATAAACCAGATTTGGTATTAGGAGTCAGGAGCACAATTTTGAATTTTGAATTCTGAATTCTGAATTCTGAATTCCCCCCCTTTCCTCTCCACAGTCCAAATTCGTTATCTTAAAACAATGCTCTCAGCTCAGTAGAATTACCCGATTAAGGTTCTCAAGCTTTTATGTATGCAGTAATTTATGACGGTAATTGCAACCTCTGCGTTACCTTGGTGCGGTTTCTAGAACAGTTTGACCAGGGGCAGCAGTTTGTCTATGTCCCCATGCAGGATGAAGCAACCCTCACCCAATGGGGAATCACATCGCAAGACTGTGAACAGGGAATGATTCTGCTCGATCAGGCGCATCCTGACCGTCGTTGGCAGGGCAGTGACGCAGCCGAGGAGATTGGGCGTTTACTGCCAGCAGGCAATACGTTTGTTCAGATGTATCGTGCGTTGCCTGGGATCAAGTCGGCGGGCGATCGCGTCTACGCCTTCATTCGTGATAATCGATACAGTCTCTTTGGCAAGCGCGATCGCATTTACGAATCTTCTTATTCCGCTTGCGAGAACGATCAGTGCTCAGCTCTCTACAAATAAAAAAGCCGGGAAAATACGGGAGCGGCACTTAAGTCACATCCCAACTCGACCCATTACGCAGTTAGGGGTTTGCCAATGCCAAACCCCTAACTGAATGCTTTCTTCGACTCAGCTAAGCGCTACAAATTTTCAGCTGTCGTTAAGTCACCAGAACGACCTAGCCAGCCATAATGTCGGGCTGCCGCGATCGCGACAAACAGCAAATCAACCCCAACAACGCCCGCAATGAACAGTTCGGAACCACCGGTACCGAATCCATAGCTGTGCAACCCTATCCCCAAGACAAAGTTGACACCATACCAGGCCATCAATACCGCATTGAACGCCACTACACTGGCCACGTTAATGCCAAAGTTGCCAATCCAGCCTACGAGTCGGCCATGCAGGGGTGCGAGATAGCACAGCAGGGCGATCAAAGCCCAGGTTTCCTTCGGATCCCAACCCCAAAAACGTCCCCAAGAGAAGTGCGCCCAAATCCCCCCGAGGATAATCCCTGCAGTCAGTAGCAGAACACCGACCTGTAACACCCGGTAATTGAGCTGCGACAGTGTCTTAATGCGCTGCTCCGCGTTAGGTGTAAACAGATAATTGCCCAATGTCACATGACCCAGTCCCAGCGCCAACGCAAAACTGGCATAGCTGAGGGCGATCGTCGGCACATGAATGCTGAGCCAGAAGTTATCGCGCAATACGGGGACCAACGGCGAAATGCTGGGATCTAACACGGCGGGTAAGCTATCGGCCAGAATCAAACACATGACCGATAACGGAGCCGCTGCCAGGAGGTAATAACGACTCCGTGAAGAGACTTCAAAGAGGAGCGCGATCGCGGCAATCCCAAAGCCGACCCACACAACCGATTCATACATGTTGGTAACAGGAGGACGCCCCGCAATTTGCATCCGCAAGAAAAAGCCGTAGGTTTGCACTCCAATACCGGCCGTAAACAGACCAATCGCAGTCCAATAAAGATTCCAAGGTTTAACCCAGAGGCTAACGAGCATCGTCACGAAAGCCAACCCATATAACCACCAGGCTTTAGCAAACGGATGAAAATGGTTGAAATGAACTTCCCGCTTGAGTACAGCATCGGTGGGATAAATAGCGGGACTGAGCTGCCGCAAACCTGCTTTTAAGGTGTCGGCCATTGGTCCCACCATCGGTAAATGGGTCACACCACCCCGTAGCATGGCTTGCTGCATGAGCGCAAACTGGGCCATCAGCGGGGCCACGGCTTCTGGTTCATAGAGCTGTTGAGCCTCATTCAACCCGCGCCACTTACCCTTGATATCTTCCGTGTGCGGCACAATCGGCAGCGTATTATCCCCAACCGATTGATACAGCAGGTTCAAACGATCCTCGATAGTCAGGGCTTCCCGCTCATTACGGCTCAAATCTTCATCCTTAAGTTCATGCTCATGAGCCCGACGCACAATGCCGGTTAGGGCCTCATTTCGCATGAGTTCCTGGAACGTGAAGTGTTTTTGCTCCAGATCTAGACCCGCAGCTTCCTTAAGTGGCCGATAGCTAACCAGGACAAAGGGTTCTTCATTCCAATTACGAATGTTGAACCACATGGCCAGATAGGTGCTGAGGGCATCCTCTTCGACACCTTCGGCTGGCTGGTAGGTTGTCGAACCATGGATTTTGGCAACCGTTTCCTGAGCTACCGTATCCAAAGGCTTTTTGCGCCCATCCAGTTGCACCGCTAGCGTCCGCAACGACTCTAAACTATCCGGCTGAAACTGACTCAGGGGGACTAAGAGTAGCAGACAGCCCAGGCAAAGGCCGATAAGGAATTTGATTAAAGGGATGGGTTTCATAATGGGCAAGTGGAGGGGTAGAGGGGTAGGAAGAGTAGGAGGGTGGGTGGTTAGAGGGGTAGGAGGGTGGGTGGTTAGAGGGGTAGGAGGGTGGAAGGGTAGGAGGGTGGAAGGGTAGGAGGGTGGAAGGGTAGGAGGGTGGAAGGGTTAGTGGTTTGTGATTCGTGGTTCAGGGTTATGGGTTTGTAATGAATGGCGATGCCAAGAACACATGACTATTCACTAGCAACCATTCACTATCAGCTATTTACTATTAACGATTAACCCTGAACGATCAACGCACAACCTCTAACGGTCTATCCCTATTCCCTATTCCCTATTCCCTAAATAATGAACTACTTGCTGAATACTGCCAAAATCGGAATCAGGGCGGGCTTTTCATTATCGGGGATTTTGGTTTCGGGGAGGGTGTCTTGGGAGCGGTGGCGGAATTTTTTCATGAGGCCAGGGCCGTAGAACATGACTCCAATACCTGAAACAACCATTAATGAACCACTCCAGGTAAGGGCTGTCACCCACCAGGGTTCACGTTTGAGTTGTAGTGTGGATTGTTGCAAATCGCCAGGATTCCAGGAAGCTTGGGCCAGTTTCCAGCCACGGAACCAAGTGGGGTGGTTCATCCAGACAGAGCGATGAACAGCGGTATCGGTTTGCGGATCGAATAGGGTCACCTGGCTGGTCCACATGGCAACCGACTCACTTCCCTCGTTGCGCTCCACAATAAAGTCGTCGAGTTTCACGTAAAACGGTAGCTGCAATAGCTTGGGGCTAAAGGCCGCAAAGTATTCTCCGGTTGCCGTTGCCAGGCTAGTGGGCTCACCCCAGGGCAGCCAAAAGTCCTGACCATCGGCTGTCGATACCTGCAGCGCGGGAGCGCCTTCGTTGGCTAGGGTGCCATTGGCGACGGGGGTAACGGGGACAACCTGCCGCTGCACGATTGCTTGATCGAGGTGCTCTGCTAGTGAAATTTGAAAATCAGCCCAGCCTGGAGTCACGGGTTCGTTGGCCGTAAATGCGCCTGATTTGAAGCCTTTGGAGGATGCGGCAGCATAAAAGAGTTGGTGGTCAGGTGAAGCCACGATGCGGAAATAGTCAGTTGTGACCGGTGGGGGTGCCTCGTAGGTAATCTGTAGCTGCAGCGATTCCCCCGATCGCACAGGTTCGAAGTCAGGTTGAGCAAATACAAACCAGCGTTCTTGGGTATTCCCTTGGGTCAAATTGATCTGTACCGCAGGATTTCGGAACTGCTGTGAGGCCGAGGTGGGTTGGTTATTCGCATCCAGGCGAAAATCGGGCCAGACATTGGCAATTTCTACCGTTAAGCCATTCCGAAGTCGTACGGCTTTACCCAAGGATTGCTGGACATCGATCGCCCGACCCCCGACCTGTAGCTGACCATAGGTGCCTTTAGAGGTATCGGGCGCACTCAAAAGCTGCTCCAACTCGGCATCATCTTGAGCTTGGGCAATTTCTAGATGGGCGGGGCCGATATCCATTTGGTCGTAACCAACCGGGGCAATTGCCAGCCAACGTTCTAACGTTTGGCCCATGCGATCGCTATGCAACTGCACTTTTACTGCTAAGTTGTCGACTTTACCTGCATTGGTAAAATGCACCGTTTTGATCGCATTTTCGCTGTATCCCTGCAAAGACAAATGGCCAAATTGCTTAGGGTAAACGGAACCATCAGACTTGATGAAAATATCAGTTTGTTGCCGTGCTTGATCCGGTGCAACAACTTCGAGCAAATCCCCTTCAACCCGAATCTGATTGTTAGGACCACTATCAGTTCGCACCAATAACATGCCCTCAGTACTGAGGTGAATGACAGCAGCAGATCCCGCAATGATGACGATTAAACCCCAGTGAGTTAACGCGAAGCCAATTTTGCGGGGACCCCGCCAGGGATAACGGCTGAGGGTCGAAATGCCTAAGTTGACGGCCAACAGAAACATCAAAGCGCCGAACCAGACACTTTTATAAATCTCTCTTTGAACAGTCGCAGACCCCACATTTGATTCGTAAAAAGTCGCGGCGATCAAGATAGCTGCGATCGCGGTCAGCAGCGGCACTGCTAGACGAATCGAGCCTAAAAATCGAATGAATCTAGATGCCATAGCTGTCTTAACGCACGTTTCAAAACCCGTCTCCATACCTTTTAGGTTTACCCCGTATCAATCTGCATCAGGTGATACAAAAACAAGATTTTTCGATGCGAAAAACGCTCGGTCTTGATGCTCAAGTTGCATAAAGGAGCTGCCTCTAAAGGAGAATGCAGTATTTGCATGGCTTTAATGCAAGCATTGAATGAAAGAGGTATAAAAGGTATTTGATTTAACAAAATTCTGGGATTTCCTTGCCTATCTTCAAACTTAACAGGCCTTATTCTGTAGGCAGAGAATATTACCTGCTTGAGGTTATTAGTTGCTTGGAAATAGGTGGCCTCACTTTCTGGTTCGCGGCTTTTGCACCCTAATTGGTGGCGAATTGCAGGTGGTAAATCGATTGCTTTCTTGTGGGTCTGTGGTTTAAGACGGCCAGTAACCGTAGGGGTGCTGCATTGCTGCCTGATTGTCCTTCGTGGGTTCTGATTTTTTAGAACCTGCATATGTTTCGTTGCTAGGAGATTGCTAAGGCCATGGCTTCAAACGTCGGCAGTGCTTCACAAGAGACTGCACTCCAGGTTGAGCTTTTAGAACAAAGTTTTGAGAAGGTTAAACCCCAAGCGAATGAGTTTGTCGGTAGCTTTTACGAGAATCTGTTTACCGACTATCCAGCAGCTAAGCCTCTGTTTGTTCACGCAAATATGGCCGAGCAGAGTAATAAGTTGTTGGCTTCGCTAGTCTTTGTGGTCGAGAACCTGAAAAAGCCGGGTGCCCTAACGGAAGCTTTGAAGGGGCTGGGTGCTCGTCATGTTAAGTACGGTGCACTGCCTGAGCACTATCCGCTAGTCGGCAACTCGCTCCTGAAAACCTTTGAGCAGTATCTCGGGGCTGACTGGACGCCCGCAACGAAGCAGGCCTGGATTGATGCTTACGGCGTCATTACTGAAGTCATGCTAGAAGGGGCTGATTACTCTCAGGCAGACGTGCAGCTTCAGCCTCCAGTTGATGAGGTTGACGAGGCCACTGGCCTGAAGATTGCCTTGCTGGAGCAGAGCTTTGAGCAAGTGAAGCCCCACGCGAACGATTTTGTGAACAGCTTTTACGAGAATTTATTCACAGACTACCCGGCCGCTAAGCCACTCTTTGCTCACACTGATATGAAGGCTCAGGGCAATAAGCTCCTGATGTCGCTGGTGTTTGTGATTGAAAACCTGCGTAAGCCGGGTGAACTAACTAATGCTCTGAAAGGATTAGGGGCCCGTCACGTTAAGTATGGAGCGCTGCCTGAGCATTATCCCTTGGTGGGCAACAGCTTGCTCAAGACCTTTGAGCAGTATCTTGGGGCTGACTGGACTGCCAATGTGAAGCAAGCCTGGATTGATGCCTATGGCTTGATTACTGAAGTCATGCTGGACGGCGCTGACTATGCTCCTGGGGATGTTCAGCTTGAGTCGCCGATGCCTGAAACCGTTGAGGTGCCTGAGAGCAACATTAAGACGGGGACCGCTGCAGGGCTGATTGGGGGTGGTCTGATTGCCCTAATCGTTCTGTTTTTACTGGTTTGACGCCTGAAGACGCACTGAGGAGATATCGATGGCGTTGAATGGGGGTCGATCCTTTCATTGGCAATCTATTTTTAATTTGAGAACAGCGATCGCCCTTGCTTGCATTGCACTTATCGCCTGGTTCTCGGCTGCTTTTGCGCTCGACAATAAGCAGGTTTTCTTACCAGGCGAAACCTCTGTTGGTCATTACTTGTTTGAAACCTCCTGTAGCTCTTGTCACGAGGGATTTAAGCCCGTTACGAACGATACCTGCATGCGGTGTCATGAGGCCGAGATGGCAGAGGATGTGCATGGCACCCAAAAGTTTCTCGATCCTCGCTGGGCTGGGGATTTAGAGAAACTTGAGGTTCTTACTTGCACCACTTGTCACAACGAGCATGTTCATATGTTTGGCCGTGGCGTCCATTTGCAACCAGATATTTGCATGGTTTGTCACCAGGGCATTATTGAAGGCGATTTGAAAAGTCATGATGGCTTTTCCGCCGATGGCTGCTGGACCGCCGGGTGCCACAACTTCCATGATCACCGCTCTATTTCGACCGGTTTCATCCGCGAATATATTGATCAGCCGCCAATGTTACCGGTGCAGGTCTTGCCCGAGCGAGCGGTTCTTACTGAGCTAGAAACGGCTCCAGCACCAGATTTAGCGCGGGAATTTCTGGGAGGTGGGTCATGAGAAGCCTCGTTGCTTATCTGCTAGGACTCTGTCTGGTCCTGGGTTGGGCACCTTCAGCCTGGGGCGATAGCGTTGATCAGGCTGCCTTAGATGAGGTCACCCAGCTTTGGCAGACAAGTGCTCATGCACTCAACGATATCAACTGTTCTAGCTGCCACGAGCAGACTGAGACAAAAGCCTTCGTGGCTAACCCTGATCACGAAAGTTGTCGGACGTGCCATGAGCAATCAGTGGATACATTTTTACTCGGCAAGCATGGCATTCGTCTGTTAGAAGGACAAACACCGCTAACGCCCGCGATGGCACGACTGCCCATGAAGGCCGAAGCGCATGACTTACAGATGAACTGTGGCACTTGCCACGACGTTCATTCAGCGAATACGGTGCAGGCGTCAGTGGATTCTTGTCTCACTTGTCACAACGACACTCATTCGCTGAATTACGAGAATTCCGCCCATGCTGAGCTATTTGCGGCTGATCGCAGCTTGCCGCGACCCTCAGCAAATTCAGTCAGTTGCTCGACTTGTCACCTGCCTCGTCATGAGGTTCAGTCAGGCGATGACACGCTCACCCTGGTGAATCACAACAACACTTACACGTTGTTGCCCCGCGATCGCATGGTGAAAGAAGTGTGTCTCAACTGTCATGGCGTGGAATACGGCTACAACAGCATTTTTGACGATGACCTGGTAGAGGCTAATTTTGACAGGCCTCCCAGTCTTGAACTCGAAACGTTTGACCTCGTACGAGCCTTGGAAAAAAGGCGTTCGGGTCAAGGGAGTGCCGAGTGACATGCGTCAATTTCAGTGTTCGCATCAACGAACGGTCCCATACCCTCACATTTCGCTGCTTCGCGATCGGGGCATACCCCAAACCAAACACCTGTAAACAGACGTTTATTCTCTAGAAGGAGATTATTTCCATGGCAATTGTAGAAAAGTGGTTGAGTGCCATTCGTACTCGCACTGTGGCATTTATCGCCATCATTTTGGCCGTATCGATCACCGCAATTTCCTGTAGCAGCGGCGGCGGTGGAACCACAGCAACTGCATCAGCAGGGATTGCACCTGAATTGGTATCTGACTACATCTTTACGGTATTGGCAGCCGACCGTACTGCTTACACCAAGCACGTTGTCAACCGGGTTAAGACGCTGGAAGGTAAGTCTAAGGACGGCGGCGTTCTGGAGGTGGAATCGACTGAAGGTTGGGAACAAACCGATGGCATCCCCCTCCCAGCTCAAATGTTTCGCCTGGGTTCAGAAATTGCCAATGAGTCTGGCTACTTTACCTACAACTTGATTTCTCCCTGGTACATCAACGACAACCATGCTCCTAAAGGCGAGTTTGAAGAAACGGCATTACAGACCATGATTGAAACGGGTGAGCCGGTTAAGGATTATCAGCAGGTGGGCGATCAGCAGTTCTTCTCGGCCATGTATCCCGATAAAGCAGTGGCTGAGGCGTGTGTCTCCTGCCACAACACTCACCCCATCCATTTGGAGCGCTATCCCGACAAGAAGTTTGTGATGGACGAAGTCATGGGTGGTGTCGTTATCAACATTCCTCTGCAGGGGGCTTAAGCGCTGGCGACCAAGCGGCTAGCATGTCACATCTCCTAGTGACAAAGTGGCTGGGAAATAGGGGCTATATACGCCCCTATTTCCCAGTTCTTGAACAAGTATCCAGGTGCGTTGATGCGTAGCTTTGCATACGCTTTGATCAAGGACTATACGGTATGCTGGCGCGGCAATAAAACTTAACCTTAAGGGATAAGTCGTTCATCTTAGCCTCTGAAACACCTTCCTTCCCGCTCTTTACACGCTTAAGCAAATGAGTCGATTTCGTCGCCCCAAAAATAGTCTCGATAGTCAAGATGCCTTATCTTCGGCTGTTCATCTTGCTACCGGAGACGGTGGACCTTCAACGGTACCCATGCCGGATTTGGCTGCAGTTGCCCCGCAGCGACGATCGCCCAAGCCGCCGCGAGGCATTCAGCCTGGGTTTAAGACACTGATCGGTCTCACCGTGCTGTCAGCACTATTGCTGCTGCCCTTTGCGTTCAGTTCTCACTATTTGGACTGGCTCCGGGAGCAATCGTTCGACTTGCACAAATTTTTGCGGGGTGAATGGTACAAGCAAGCGACAGGATTCACGGCTCTAGGTTTTGTGCTGCTGGAAATCATGCTTACTGCGCGCAAACGTAGTCGTAGTTGGATTGGGCGGCTGAAGATTCCGGGCTCTATGATTCTATGGCGTAGCGTTCACATTTTTGCGGGGGTGGGTCTACTAGCAATCGTTCTAGTGCATACCATCGGGGCTAATGGCTTGAATTTTAATGCGGTCTTTTTATGGGTTTTCTTTGCCACTACGTTAACGGCTTTGGTCGGCGTTGTGGCTGAGACTGGCATTCTCGAGTCTACTCGTAGCTACTTTGGCCAGCTTCCGGGGGGAGCCGTATTGACGAAAGGCCCCTTAATTCGGGGTCTGCGTTCCGTTTGGCTAGTGAGCCACATCTTTTTTGTCTGTGTGTTTATTGTGATGCTAGGGTTCCACATCGTTTTGGCCTACTACTATCAATAGTATTGAACAACACCTGATCGTCGGTGATGTCCAACGCCACCCAAATTCTGATTTAGGCGTTTTGACTTAGTGAGGAGCACAATGAGATTTATTCACTGCGAAATCTTCCAGGGGGCTATTGCTGCTGTTCATGTGGAATTCCCTAGGCGGCGATTCTATGATCGAGTAGAAGGGGAATCAGAAGCGAGTGTTATCACTCCAGTTGTGATGAAGCATTTCGGCGAGGCCATCTTTCTGGCTCCGGTGGATTCGGTGGATGAGGCGATCGCGGCGGCCAAGGAACATATAGAGGGTGAAAACCGCAGCTACATCAATCAGGTTATTGGCGACCAAGTGCCTGCGTCTGAGGCGATTCAGCACTTCCAAGATTGCGATATTCCCCTTGAGATGGTGCCGCCTTTGGTGGCGGAACGTCCCCATTACCCACCTTATCCCTCGCCCCTGGCTCAAGTTCTGATCTCTCAGGCCATTTCGCCGACTGTCGTTGTGGGTGGATAACCACAATGACTAAGAGGAAAATTTATTGATCTAAGGATGACTTTGTATCAATTGAGCCCAATATAGTCGACATTTCTGAGTACTTTATCCTAAACGCACCTTGATTCATCAGAGGCAGACAGCAATGACCGTAGAACGGTTATCTGAAAATTCGGGGAAACCTATGGCCAAGGTGATGGCGATCGCGATTGCAGTCGTATTTGCGATCGTGACCTTTGGCATAACCCGTCCCGGTCATTCCTTGCAGAATTCCTCGTCAGTATCGGGGTTGATGACGTTGAAGGCAACGACTCAGGCGGCAATTCCTTACGAGGTCGCGATGGCAAACCAAAAGCCATCATTGGTGGAGTTTTATGCGGACTGGTGTACAACCTGTCAGGCAATGGCTCCGACATTGCAGTCAGTCCATCATCAGATGGGTGATCAGGTGAATTTTGTCATGATCAATATTGATGACCCTCAGTGGCTAGATCAAATCAAACAGTTTCAAGTGAGTGGCGTTCCTCACCTGACGCTGTTGAATACGGACCAAACAATTGCGGCCACTTTTATTGGCGAAGTCCCCAAACGGGTCATTACGAATCGACTGACTGAACTGTTGGGATAAAGGTCGTGGATGGATGTTGCGATTGTTCTGGACCTGCAGTGCTTTCGCTAATCTTGCAGTTCAACCCGCGTTCTTCTCTTTTCTTTGGCTAACTTAAGCAAATGCTTCCATTCGCGTTTTAGGAGTCTTCCCCATGGCGATACTCAACCGGCTACTCCGACTGCTAGAACTGTTAGAACAGATCACTGATTTTGCCGAATTTCTCACAACGCCTGCAGGCATCGCGGTCTTTGCTTGTCTGGCAAGTTATCAGGCACTGTTGATGGCTGGATGTGATGTGGCTTCGGCGGCTATTCTTGCGAGTGCTACTGCCTTGACGCTCCATTGTGGGCTGAATCGTCCTAAATTCTAAATCTATGGCCAACGGACTTCGTCGATGTCATTTAGGCTGGGTGCTTTTTAGCAGTGCGCTGCTATTTGCCGCTCCCATTGCCTGCTCTGCCAATGGAACCCCTTTAACCGTTACTCAGGAGGATGTATCAGGCCTGCAATCGCAGGATATTCAGCCTCTATTGAATGCCGATGTGGTTTATCTGGGCGAACGTCACGATAGCACGGCTGACCATGCGGCTCAGATGGAAATTATTGAGGCAATTTACGCTGCCGATCCTGACATCGCGATCGCCTTGGAGATGTTTCAGCGCCCGTTCCAACCTGTCATCGATCGCTACTTGGCCGGGGAAATTTCCGAAGGTGAACTCGTCGCACAAACTGAATATAAGGAACGCTGGGGGTTTCCCTGGGAATACTACGCCCCATTCCTGCGCTTTGCCCAAGCCAATCAGATTCCGGTGTTGGCGCTGAATGCGCCTGGCGAGGTGGTAAGCCAGATTGCGCGTCAAGGACTCGATAGCCTCGAAGGTGATGACCTACGCTACATTCCACCTCTAGATGAGATCGATACCAGCAATACAGACTATCAAGCGTTTGTGGCCTCTGTTTTTGGCAGTCACGGTGGCCATGGTGAATTTAACTTTGATAATTTCTTTGCTGCTCAGGTGACCTGGGATGAAACCATGGCGGCAACAGTGGCTGACTTCAAACAAACCTCGCCGGACACCCTGGTCATTGTCCTCGCGGGCAATGCTCACGTCATGTACGGTTACGGTATTCCCGATCGCGTCGCCCGCCGTCTGGGAGACTCCGTTCAACAGACCAAGGTTTTGCTGAATTTCCCCGAAGAGCTGTTAGAAGGATCTTCCGAAGATATTGCCGACATCCTCTGGTACAGCGAATAGAGAATCGGGGTGCCAATAAAGTACCCCCACTCTCTACCCTCCACCCCCTACCTTCCACCCACCCCCTTTGCTCCTGATCCCAGCCCACTTTTAGTTGTGAACCAGCTACGGTCGCCGTTTGCGGTTTTATTTGGCTAAAATTTCATCTATCCAGCTCATTTTTCACCCATAACGGAAGATGCGCCCAATAAAGCCTATTTTTTACTCAACCGCGATCGCCACTAACCTACTCATTACGGTCCCTGTATTTGCCAATTGTGCCGATACTGTCGGGAGTCTGGAGTATTTTCAGCCGGCGATGGAGCGCCATTGGCAGCAGCTCCAAACCCAGACAGACTATCCCTGGGGTGCCGAGCGTCCCTATGGGGAGTTAATGGACGATCGCATTGTGTTAACCGCTGCCTTCGATACCCTTGAGGGTACTCAGAAAGACCAAGCCATTGATCTGCTGTGGCGGGCGGGCAATGGTGGCCTTCATGGTCTCCTGACGCCAGAAGAGAAGGCACGTCCGGGACTCGGTGCGTTGCCCCCCTATCGCATCTTTACCCATGACGGTAGGCTCGTCCATGCGGCTTACGATGGGTGTACGCCGGTCCAAATGCTGACTGAGCGCGATCGCTACGATTACTATTACAATCGCTTACCTTATGACTTCGAAACAGGCGATCAAGCCTCTTTTGAGGATTTGCGAAATGCGGGCCAACCTTTTTGGCGCACCGTACAATTTCCGATCGCCGCAGCGGAAGAAAGTGCTATTCGCCTTAGCTTTTGGAATGCGGTAGGCTACGCCAAAGTCGATCAAGGGTGGTGGATTGCCTGGGTTCCAGAACAGGGACACTTTGAAGTCAACGTATCGGCAGACTACGACCCGGCTGATTTGCAAAGATTTTGGCGAGTTGCGCCGATTGACTATCGCTATGTGGTGGTAACAACTGACGGCACATGGGTTTTACAGCGCTGGTGACCCGTGGCAATGTGGGGCAGCCCTTTAAAGGGATGTCCCAAGAGGAACTGCTATCGACTGGAGTCCAGGCACAAGACCCAATCCTCCAGTCAGTCATTGCTTGCGCAGCAGTCTCCTTAGCAATTTCCTTAACGTGCAACATTCAGCGCGCCTTGGCGTCGCAACCACTGCCGTTGTTCTGGTGAGAGGCCAGTCGTATCTGTAAATAATGCACCTGTGACGCGACATCCCTCCAGGCAAACACCGTCTAGTTGCGCATTTTCCAGATTGGCCTCACGCAGGTCAGCATCCCTGAGGTTGGCCCCACTCAAATTGGCAAATTCTAAGGTTGCACCGTACAGCGAGGCCCGTTGCAGATCCGCCTGCATCAGCACAGCATTCCATAAGTTGGCCCAGTCCAGTTGCGCTGCATGCAGCATGGCAGCGGTTAAGTCGGCTTCCTGAAAGTTCGCATTCAAGGCGTTTGCTTCACAGAGATTTGCTCCGGTCAGAATAGCGGCGGTCAGATCGGCCTGCGGCAGATCTGCACTGGCAAATGAAATCCCTGAAAGAGTTGCCTGTTGCCAGCTAGAACGACTGAGCTGAGCCCCTTCGAAGCTCGACTGACTGAAGTTTGCGCCGTCGAGTTGAGCCTCAGCTAAATTGGCGTATTTGAAACGAGCTTGCGGTCCACTTGCTGCCTGTAGGTTGGCCCGTTGGAAACAAGCGTAAGATGCCTGAGCGCGATCGAGCCGCGCACCGTATAGCTGGGCATCAATAGCTTGGGCACGTTCCAAGTTGACGCTAGCCAACTGAGCTTGAGTCAACTTGGCCTGATTTAGCTTACTGTTGGCCAAGCAACTACCGGATAGCTCAGCCAGAATCAAGGTGGCTCCAGATAGATCGACGCCAAGGCCTGAGATATTACGTAAGCGAGTGCGCCGCAGATAGGCAGCCGCGAAATTTGCCTTATCTAAACAGGTGTTACTGAGGTCAATACCACTCAGCTCGGCATTCCGTAGGGAGTCTCCCGCTTTTACGCTTGCCAGGACGTCAGAAACAGTTAGTTGAGCCATAGGAAGAAATCAATAATGCACCTAGCATCATAAATTATTTCAGTAGCGTTAGATACATTCTGAGCCTTGGTCTTTCCATAAATTCCAATTTTTTTTAGTTTTGGATGGATGTTTGATAGCCAGAAACACATCCTAATGTTGGCGATAACCCAAAGTGAAGTGGACTCGATGTTAGTTTGTTTAGCTTTTGATGGCTGTCAGTCAATGGCTGGATAGGTGTAGCTAGCGCCACTCTTACCATGCCCTTTTACTGCGATCTTGCGGTAAGCACCATAGACTGAAATTCGCTGCTCGACAATTTAAGCGAATTTGGA
This sequence comes from Cyanobacteria bacterium J06639_14, assembly GCA_039818605.1. Taxonomy (GTDB): domain Bacteria; phylum Cyanobacteriota; class Cyanobacteriia; order Phormidesmidales; family Phormidesmidaceae; genus SIO1E4. The sequence continues at coordinate 21,545 of JBCBTQ010000083.1, forward strand.
CTCAAGTTCTTCCGAAGTTGACAGGCTGGAGGGATAAGATGAGGTGCTGATGTAGCCGGATGCCCAATTTTTCAAGACCTTTGACTTCAGGAACCTACCCAAGTGATGCCCGACCTTATTGTCCCGCTGCTGATTTTTGCGATTAGCTTAACTTTGCTGGTTAAGTCAGCCGATTTTTTACTGAGGCAGCTGAACGGTTAGGTCTTTTGATGGGCCTACCACCCTTTATTATTGGCGTCACAATTGTGTCTTTGGGAACATCAATTCCTGAATTAGTTG
>JBCBTQ010000084.1:0-21797 GCA_039818605.1 Cyanobacteria bacterium J06639_14
CTCCCTTGGATGAGGAAATTCATGCCGCTCAATGTCAGGCGCACCTATGGTCTTTTTCACAAATCGGTTACGAACAATTGTTTACAGCTAATGGCCTGAACTTGGTCTTAAGTAATGCCATGAAAATTGGCCAATATGCGAGTGATCATGACTGGGTGTCTTGTGTCGGGTCGCATCGGTTAGAGTTGTCTGCGATGAAGGATTCGCAATGAGGCCAACCAATAGAGGCCTGAGAATGATAATCCTACGGAAAAAGGCAAAAAAGGGCTTTTTGTTTTCAATCGGCTCCAAAGTTGCCTATGCTGTTTAACTGGAGAGTATGGAAGTTGGTATGGATACACAAGCGATTCGCGATCGCGTAGAGATAATCCGGAGCAAGCGTGAGGTTCTCCTTAAACTGTTGGAACAGCCTGACTTAGGGAACCTACGCATTGATGTCAATCAAGCGTTGGAAGAAATGGATGATCTGTTAGAAGAATTCGACAATACATTTCCTACTAGCGCCACCTAGTCAATCATTTTCCCTTTTACGATGAATCTACGCGTGCAGGGAACGATGGAATACTTGGGAGTGTAGGTTAGCCCTGTTGGTATAGAGAGCAATGGTATCCGTTGTTTTCCACCTCCTCGATTAATAAGGTTAAAAGAAGCGAATGGCAAACACCTTTACGGTTGGAATTAACCACCAAGGCAATTTAACGACAATTCAGGTACCAGAGGATAAGACTATCCTGGCGGCAGCCCAAGAGGCTGGGTTAGATCTCCCCTTCTCGTGTAGTGCTGGTGTCTGTACGACCTGTGCAGCCTTGCTAACTGAAGGGAAAGTGGATCAAGCGGAAGGCATGGGCGTTAGCCCTGATTTGCAAGCGGAAGGCTATGCATTGCTCTGTGTGGCTTACCCTCGCTCTGATATCCAACTGGAAACAGAAAAAGAAGATATCGTCTATCAAAAGCAGTTTGGCCAACCCTAGGGGCAACTGTTTCCCCCTACGATTGGGAACGGCGTTTACCCACATATCTCGGAGAAACCCATGACAACTCATTTCATTACCGCTGAAATTGACCTCAGCGAAAATCCTGAAGATCTCCCTCGCCAAGTCGAAGCCGAACTGCAAAAGCGCGGCGAACCTCTCCGCTGGGCTGTTGCTGAAGTGGATGAGGCGGCGAAAACAGCGAAGGTTGAAGCTGTGATCACTGTTCCTAAAGAGTAATGGAGTGATGGGGTGGGGTGGCTTGAGGTTATTTAACAAGCGCTTATGAGGATTTGCTTGTCCAGTGATAGGTCTTTTGGATTATCCTGACGATTCAAAAATCTGCCTGCCTGCATCAAAAGCCCATTTATAGACTTCCAACCATCCACCATGCTCGATCGCTCCTACACTGCTGTGCTCATCGTCCCAACGGGAATTGGGGCTGCGATCGGCGGCTATGCAGGGGATGCACTGCCGGTGGCGAGGGCGATCGCGGAAGTCGCGGATATTGTGATTACCCATCCCAATGTAATGAATGGGGCACAGCTTTATTGGCCGTTGCCCAATGCCCTCTATGTCGAGGGGTATGGCCTGGATCAGTTTGCCGCAGGGCATTGGGGATTGCGTCCGGTTCATCGGAATCGCATTGGGTTATTACTGGATGCCGCAATTGAAACTGACCTACGCCAGCGACACTTGCAAGCAGCGGATGCGGCACGGGCAACTTTGGGACTGGCGATCGCCGATTGTGTGATTACCGATGCGCCAGTTGGGGTAACGCTACGAACGGCTGATTCGGGAGCAACCTGGGGTACGATTGATAATCCAGGGACGCTGCTGCGGGGAGCTGAGAAGCTATTGAAGTTGGGGGCTGAGGCGATCGCGATCGTGGCTCGTTTCCCTGAGGATGAAGGGTCAGAGGTCCTCCAAAACTACCGACAAGGCCAAGGGGTCGATCCATTGGCAGGGGCTGAAGCTGTAATTAGTCATCTGATTGTACGAACGTTCCGCATCCCCTGTGCCCATGCTCCAGCCCTCAATCCGCTCCCCCTCGACCCCACCTTGTCGCCTAAATCAGCCGCCGAAGAAATTGGTTATACCTTTTTACCTTGCGTGTTGGCCGGACTAAGCCGTGCCCCTCAGTTTGTTACAACTGACAGCAGCCAGGTCGGGGATCTATGGCGTCATCAAGTGGATGCGGTGATTGCCCCAGCAACCGCTTTTGGTGGAAGTGGTGTACTTAGTTTGTGTGGTAGCCGTGCTCAGTTGATTGCCGTAGAAGACAATCACACAACATTGTCGGTTACACCGGAGTCATTGAGTGTCAAAGCAGTGCGCGTCCGGTCATATCTAGAGGCGATCGGGGTGATGGCAGCTCATAAGGCAGGAATTAGTGCTCATGCCTTAGCCTCACAAATTCAGTCGCTCATGCCTCAATCAATGCGGTGATGTCTGAAGTCTAACAGCAGCAATTGTTTTTTCAAGAGTTTTCACAATGGGAGTTTAAAGGGATGCCCGAGATGTGCTGACTAGCTCATGGCTCCCACTCACCCAGAGTTTCCCTAACTTAAATAGAAGCCCTATCAGACAAAATGCTGCGATAGGTCACGATCGCCTGCTGTGCGATCGCCTGCCAACTGTAGCGCTCCTGTGCAGCTTGCTGAGCATTTTGGCCTCGATGGCTGCGCTCTTCAGGAGCTTTGAGGGCGTCTCTGAGTTGGGTCGTTAAGGAGTCTTGGGAACAGTTGCAGATCCAACCCGACTGGCTTTGCTGGATATCCTGCCAAATATGGACCTGATCCGAAATGACAACAGGAAGTCCGACTAGCATTGCTTCAGCGACAGAGATACCAAAGTTCTCGTAGTAGGAGGGCAGAACAAACAGGTCGGCAGTGTTGAGGAGGGCCGTCTTGAGGTCACCGGCGACGAAGCCAGTCAGTGTGGTGTGAGTTTGGAGGGGGGAGTTTTGTATTTGTGTGTGGATGGACTGTTCGTACTCTCTATCTTGAGGGTTCGCACCGCATAGCAGCAGGTGGAAGTCTAGTCCTTCTTGCTGGAGAGTTTCGAGTGCGGGAATGAGAAGGTCCAGCCCTTTTTTGGGATCGAGACGCGACATGAAGAGGATGATGGGGCGATCACGCGGAATCGTGAAGCGATCGTAGACATCAATCGCTGCAGTTGTTTCTGGTAAGGGGGCCACCCCTAGTGGCAGAATGATACCTGGCGTGTTGGTCCCAAATCGTTCAGAAACGTCAGCCTCTTGGGCACTGGTGAAATGAATGGCTGCCGCTCCCGCAATATTGGGACGTTCCAACACAGTGGCGTAGAGTTGCTTCAACTGTTTTTTCTTCTGTAGATCCGCTGGATCGAGGGTGCCTAAAGGACGGAGTAGGTAAGGCAGTCCTTGTTGACGAAGAATGGTGGCTCCCAGGGAGCTAACGGGGGAAAATAGAGCGTGGATATGGGCAATATCATAGTCTGCAGCATGTTCCCAAAGCCAACGTAGCAGCCCTAGCGAAAATTTATAGCGGCGAAAGGGAGTGCAGCGAAAATACCAAACTGTGTAGTTGTCCTGGGGAACGGGTTGGGCCAAAGGGACGTCCAGGGGCGCTTCATCGACATCACCGTTGGAGTCCGTTGTGACCACAGTGACCTCAACTCCAGCTTCCGCGAGGGCCTGCGAAAATCCTCGCACCATCTGGCTTGGGCCACCATACACCAGTGAGAACGATGGCACAATCTGTAAGACTTTCAAAGACTGACTCATGCCACCAGTTCCTGGTAAAAGTCCAAGGTTTGACGCGCTAACGCCCGGTTGGTGTAATTCGCCATGGCCTTCTCATAACCCCGTTTGCTTAGGTCAGCCTGTAACTCTGGGGATTCGATGAGCTTGCGAAGTTGGGCGGCTAGGGCGTCGGCATCGCCTTCTGGAAAAACCATTCCTGTCTCGCCAATGACGAAAGGAATTTCACCGGAATCCGAGCCGATGACGGGTACCTGACAGGCCATAGCTTCGATAATGACATGACCAAATTGCTCTTTCCAGCCCACCGCAGTCAGCGTCTTGAATTTGTAGGTGGTTTCGGAGGGCAGCACCAGTGTAGACATGAGGTTGATGTAGCGAGGAACATCATCGTGGGGGACGCTTTCAACCCAAATCACGCGATCGGCCACGCCTAAGGCTTCCAGTTGTTCGGCCAGTGCATTTTTCAGTTCACCCCGTCCCAACAACAGCCACTTCCAGGGTTGGGGATGATCCTTGAGTTGTCCCACTGCCTTCGCAAAGGTCAGGAGTCCTTTTTCCTCGACAAAGCGTCCGACAAAGCCAATCACAAAGTCATTGGGGTCGATACCTAAGCTAGCTGCTAACTCTGGTTGAGGTTGAGGCCGGAACAAGCTTTCATCAACCCCGAGTTGAGGCATCACACGAATCGGTCCTGTATAGCTATGATCACGCAAAATATTGGCCCCGTCCTGATTGCCGGAAATAATACCGTCGGTTCCCTGGAGGTTGTAGGCTTCCAGCGTTGAGGCCGGAAACTTGAGTTCATAGGGCAGATTCCACCAAGTAAAGAAAAGCAATTTTGCCTTCAGTCTCAGCAAACGGTTGAAGGTAATCATTTCTGCAAGCGCTAACCCTTTGGCTCCTTGCTCAACCTGAATGACGTGGGGTCGAAACTCGCGCAGCAGTTGCACCATATCCAGCCCGAAGGTCAGGAGTCCTTGGTTATTTTCGCTGAAGTTAGAAATCGGGACCACCCGAAACGATCCGTCTTGCCAAGGGCGAGTTTCGACGATCCGGTTTTGGACACCGCCCGGTCGCCATCGTTTGGGGACAACTACGGTTACTTCAATGTCTGGCTCTAAGTGGGCCAGGGTGCGAAACTTTTCGCAGTTTAGATCCACGATGTAGGTATGACTGGCAACGAGCACTCTCATGGTTGGGCTCCTGGTGGTTGGGTTCCTAGTATCTGGTGGGAAATTTCGCTGTCAAACAAGTTCGTGGTCACGAAGGGCGTACAGCCTTTGCCCCTAATGAGTTGGGGTTGTGTAAACCTGGTGACGCTTGCCGGTTTTCATGAGGGTGCCTACTGCATCCATAAAGCCCAAGCAGTAGAATCCAAACCGAGTGATAATTTTGATGGGTGAACCACTCTTGTTGCAGGGAGGGTTGCCTAGCACGTGACAATCAAACAACCGGATAAACAACCGGGTCGCTTGATTGGGGGTGAGATTCTTCAGGGCCATTAAGAAGTGGTTGTGATAGAACGTGATCTGGTAATTCAGCGATCGCGTACTGATGTCATGACAGCCCCCGGTTTCTTCGCCTAAATGGACTAGATGAGCCTCAGGGGAGTACCAAACGATATAGCCTGTTTGCCGAATCTGCAGGCAAAAATCAGACTCCTCGCGCACAGCGTTGCCGCGAAAACGCTCGTCAAAGCGCAATCCATGTTTATCAAAAATTTCGCGCCGAAAAGACATATTGCAGCCGCGGGCTGTAAGAACCTGCTGAGGTTTGATGGTGTGCACTAAATCAATGTAGTACCAGGCAATCCCTGGATCCATGGCTTCTTCAGGCAGATACTCAATGGTCAGGTCAGGGCGGTCGGCCAGTTTCATGCGGTCAAATACCCGGCCTGCTACTGCACCCACCTTTGCTTCGTTCATAAAAACTTGGGCATGGGCTTTGAGATACCCTTCAGGTAGCTCAATATCATCATCAACAAACAAGATGATGTCACCTTGCGATCGCTCGACACCATAGTTGCGTGCTCCCGGTAGGCTAGCCCAATCAACCTTAAATAGCTGGATTTTGCCGCTTTTCGCAGTTTCTTCCAGATAGGTTTGGGTTTCTGGCATGTGGTCACGAGTTTGATCCACTACCAAGACTTCGAAGTCGGGATAATCTTGCTGAAGCAGGTCAGTGATGGTGTTGCACAACACATCCTCCCGCTGATAGGTCGGAACAATAACGCTGATAGAGGGCCACTGCATAACAGACTCTGGAATTAGTGAACTTAGACTTCTAGATAGCTTTACTGACTAGTATTCTCAAATTCTTACGGGATCTAAACTCAACTCATCCCGAATATTTGCAGACAATTTTTTGCGGCTTAAGAAGCTGAACAAACGATTATCTTCATGGCTAGAAAATTATCTCCTGTAACAAGAACGTAAACAGCACCACAGAAAGGCAAGAGATACATGGGGGTGTTATTCCGTAACCTCTCCCCCCTGATTTTTTGAATGATTATCCTGAAGGCATCGGATGTTTGATTCCAAATTGATTTCAAACACTGCTCAAAGAGGGTAGAAGTTATATGCCAACTTTAAGAAACCTGGGTACTCTTGAGCAGGATGATGACGGTTAACATCGTGCCAGTAACCTCGTAAAAGATTACTTAAATTCAGCCACTTTTTGAGATTTTCGGAGTTGTGCCAACTCTCTCTTCGACAACTTGCGTTTAGTATCCCCTTCTAGACTTAATTTCAATCGCTCCTGTCGATCAATATCGGGTAATTTCAATACGATGCCTGCAGCTAGCCAGTAGTAGACGTTTACTGGATCGACATCGAGCGGGTAATAGTAGGGGAAATAGCTAATAAACAGTATGAAGACCCACATGGAGGCTCCATAGCCTCGCAGGTTCGGTTCTTTAATCGATCGATAGGCTCGAAATGTTGCGATCACCAATATGGTGAATAGGATTAAGAGCATCACCAACCCAATTGGCCCTATCTCATAGAGCACTTTGGAATGATATGTTTCTACCAGCTGAGTTCTGCCAAAGATACGGGCTGCATTTGTTGCCCTTCCTAAGCCTCTGCCCAGTAACCCTTGTTGTTGCCGATTAGCCCATCGGAGTTGCTGCATGATGAATGCCTGAGGCGGTGAAGCATTCCATCGCGAGACGAAGCTGTCAATTCGTTCATTGACCACTGCTGGGTCGCGAGCCATTAAAAAGCTCAGAATCAGAAATAGGCCAATCCCTATCGGTAAAAACCGTTTCAGGTTGACAATCTGCCCTGTCAGCACCAATAGGATGACAACTGACACAGGCACAAGGGCTAAGGCAATCCGTTGCCCAGAAAGTACTGACATCATGGCCACCATGACCATCGAGATGAGCCCTAACATCCGCCAGATCCATGAGCGATCGTTGAAGGCTGTCCCAAAGGCGAAAAAGGCGCTAGAGATCAAAAACCAGCCCCATTGCCATGGAGCGACAAACGTACCTGGTAAGCGAATTTGACCATGTTGAGGACTATATAGTAGTGAACCTCCAACAAAACATCGCGACGCTAGGGACGCTTTGAAAAGATCCTCACCCGTTGCTTGGGTCCCAGCACAGATCCCCGTTCGCAACATAAAGTACTGGATAAAGGCTAAAGCACAGCAGACGATAATGAGAACCACCTGGGCTCGGAGCAAAAAGTATAAGTCGTCTTTGGTCCGAATCAGGTAGTAAATACAAGGGATCAGCAATAAATAGCCTAAAAGCGCCTTGAGCCCCAAAACGCCCACAAGTATAGGCATCTCACCGTTGGCCGCAAGCTGCTGCGAACCATTTACCAATAGCAAAACGGCTGCTAAGAACGTCACGAATATCAATAATGGAATCTTGAGAATAGCCGGAATGATGAGAGGTTGTTTGTTCCTGATACAAAAGATGATGACACCAAATAGAGCTGGGAAGAAGATGGCGTCTTTGGCCAATTGAAGGATAGCGTTGCCACCCAAGCCATAAGTGACGGTGCCGCTAAAGGGTAAGTAGAAGATAAATCCATAGATGGCATAGCGAGGAAACTTAAACGACAGTGCCAGAGCCGCAATCGCGATACCTAACCCCGCTCCCAGCTTAGGTTCCATCAAGACACTGGCAAGTGCGCCAATAAAAACCGCAAGGGCAATGATCGTAATGCAAAACTGAGTCAGCTCTTGACGTTCTTGAACCCGCTTGCGCTCTAACTTACGGAGCTCTTTCCGCGATGGTTGTGACTGCTCAGAGTTCTCGGGCTGTTGTGATGGCCCCTTTTTTTTCTTAGCCATGGAAACCTAAGCTTTTTGCGATCTCAAATACAGCCTACTTATGGAATGACGGTAACTTGTGAATTTATTGCCGACTACCACCAAATCTTTACAGGGTTCTCGCCACTGTTTCCGCATAATGATGCTACTGATCTAAGCAGTTCGGAATCGCTTCACATCCCCCCGGAACCGTTGCTCGGGTTCTTTCGCCTCCCCAACGGCAGCAATAGTGCCGCTGTTCCTCAGACATGCGTTTCACTCCAGAAAAGTCGGCCCCTTCAACGACTGCCCCGGTATATTGGCCAGTGGCAAAATCGGGTGGAACTGTTCGACTGCGAGGCGATGCAGTCTCACAAGCGCCATAAAAAAATCGTACGCCCATCAGATCAGCTTCGGCTAGAACGGCGTGGTAAAGGATGGCTCGGCTGAAATTAGCTCGAACAAGATCACAGTTATTTAGTTTGGCTCGAATCAGATTGACTTCACTTAGATCGGTCCAGCGAAGATCTGTGCTAGACAAATCGGCATTCGCCAACATTGCACCCAGATTGATCACTCTAATGCCTGCTTGGCGGTCTTCGGCATACCCACCGCTACCGTCAAACATCGGTCGCCCCAAATGGCTATCGCGTTGTAGTGGCGTCAGTAACTTGGAGCGCGACAAAAAGCGGATGACTTTAGCTTTGCCAGGTGCATCGATACTGCTCAGAATAGCTGCTGTCCGAGCTTCCGCAATAATACGTTCCTGGGGCCAATCTTCTAAAAGCCCTTCATCATCCAGCACTAAGTCTGAGATGCCCTGAAAATAAGCGTCAATAGTTTGCTGCTGGGTGATCCGATTTTGCTGAACGGTCAGGTCTCTAGAAATGACGTACTGCCGCCAAGCCACGTAGAGGGCCAACATCGCTACCAAAATTTGCCCAAACGCACCAAAAAAGTCGCCTAATGCCCCAACGACATCCCATCGGATAGTTTGTCCCCATGTCAGGATTATTTGATTGATGCCGAGTGCCTGCATCAATCCCGCAGACCCAATTACGAAGGCCGGAAATGCAATCAGGAGCGATCGCTGTTGGGGCGATAGTTCAATGAGCAGGTTCTGAATAGAGGGCCACATTACCCCCCAAGACAGCACTAAACAGACCAATGCACCAATTAGAGTGAGCCAGGTTAGCTGAAAGCTAATCCCAAGGATCATGAGCGCTAGCGCTATGAGGATGACCACCGAAGCCGGTAACGTCTTGCCCGATCGACTGCTAGAAGTGGCCTCAGATAACTGAGGAAATGATGGATCAACTTCATCACCCAAGGGTGACCCTACGCCATTGGACGTGTTTGGTGTCGCTGTGACTAAGGGGGCAGTCGATGGGGTGGTAGCCGCATCGGCTGAAATGCTGCGAGAGGCTTCAGCGTTTTGGAACTGTGTTGATTGACTGCCATTGGACTCCCTTGAGGCAATGGTCCCTTGCTTTGTGGACGCTTCCTCATCATGGGAAATGTTGTTGGTAGAGGCAGTGCGCTTCTTTCTAGGCTCAGAATCAGAGTTCATTAGTGGCAGTCCTTATCCAAGACCAGATTCCTCGCTCAATTTAGCCTGTTCTGCTAAGAGTGAACAATTTTTCCTCTAGGATCGAGGCAAACGGTGATAAAGCATACTTGATGACCGAATCTTGAGGAGCATAGGCAAGTGCGATCGCTACTGATTACTGGCGTCAGTGGATTTTTGGGATGGCACGCGAGCCATCGCTTAGCCCGCGACTGGCAAATTCATGGCACTTATCAGGCTCATCCGATCGCCATCGACACAGGAACCGTCTATGCCCTTAATTTGAATGATGATGATGAAGTGCAGGCTTGTTGGGATGCGGTCCAACCCGATGCCGTGCTACATGCGGCTGCAATATCTAAAGTGAACCAGTGTCAGCAAGATCCAGAGGGTAGTTATCGAATCAATGTGACGGGAGCTGTAAAATTGGCCGAAAGGTGTGCCGCTAAAAACATTCCCTTTCTTTTCACCTCAACGGATCTGGTCTTTGATGGCACCCAAGCTCCTTATCACGAGGCCGATCGTCCTACCCCTATCAACCATTACGGTCAACAAAAAGCGATCGCAGAAACCCAAATCCTAGCGGTTTATCCCCATGCCACTATCTGTCGTCTGCCGCTTCTCTATGGAGCCGCAACCCCTATCGCAAAGTGCTTTCTGCAGGGATTTTTAGAGGCGATCGCTGCGGGTAAAACACTCACGCTCTTCACGGATGAAATCAGAACTCCCGCTGCGGTTACCGATGTTGTGCAAGGATTTCATGTAGTGTTGACTCAAAGCATTACGGGCATTCTGCACCTTGGTGGCCCTCAGAGTCTAAACCGCTACGAATTCGGACTCAGGATGGCCGATGTCTTCAACTTTCCGGCAACGGCTCTAACCCCCTGCCTCCAATCCTCCGTTTCCCTCCCTGCGCCCCGTCCCAAAGATGTTTCGCTGAATAGTCAAAAGGCTTTTTCTCTAGGCTATGCGCCTCAATCAATAGAAGAGGCATTGAGCGCGATCGCGAGCGTGGGGTAAGAGGGTTTTATTTTGAAATTGATGATAGCTATGATGGACTCGATCCATTAGAGCTTTGAACACGGTGGAGTCAGGAGCAGAGGTTGGCAAGCAAGTCCTATCAGCAGCTGATCGGTTGCGCTTGATTCAAACTTTGAATACTTTACCGCCAAACCAGTTTGATGCAATCGTTTTGGCACTTAACCCTCCCGGTAACCTTGTCCCAGATGCTTCGGCATCTCGAGGAAAACGGAGTAAAGCATTCTTAGAATGGGTGGCAAGTCCTAATGGGCTAGAACTATTACAGCTAGAAACCTTCCTGGACAAATACATCAAGCCTGCTGCTTATTCTGAGTGTGTCATCCAAGACAGCTCTAGGGAGATGACACACCCAGAGTTGGCAACCCTGGTAAGCATTCTGCGAAGCCGCACCGGGGACGAGTCTATCGGCATTAAATTCTTCAAGAAGAGCAAGGGCAAACTCTGTTTGAGTGGATCCTCAGAGGCATTAGAAAAATTACAAGAACTATTTGAGGTCGGCAGACTACACGCTCCAGAACTGCCTTTGATTAAGTCTGTACAGCGAATTAGCAACGACCAACCCGATGCCCGCAAGGCACGCCTTATCCAAGCATTGAGACTCCGTAAGCAAATCGATATTGCCGCTCGTGATGGTGCTCTCGACCGGGCTCGCGCCAGTGCCCATGATCTCGAACATGCCCTCGAACGAGCGCTTGATCGGGCCCATGCCAGTGCCCGCGAAGTCGACTTTGACTGCGATTTCGACCTTGACTTCGATCGCGCCATTAACCGCACCAGTAACCTTGAACAGACTCTTGACTGGGTTCTGGACTTTGCCCTCACCCATCCCAATCCCCGCACCCGTGCCCTGGCTCTTGTCCTGGCCCTTGACCTTGACCTCGCTAACGCACTTGCCCGAGCCCGAGCCCGAGCCCGAGCCTTCACCCAGGACTTTGATCACATCTTCGAAGACCGCGACCACACTGACCTTGAGAATGCTGATTTGAGCGGCGCTAATCTCAGTAATCTCGACCTCAGAGGCATTAACTTACAGGGAGCCGATCTGACTCATGCGGATGTTAGCAATACGCTCTTTGGCAAAAATCCGGGATTGACTAAGGCTGACGAATTGGATCTGATAGCTCGTGGGGCCATTTTTCCAGAGCCTCCTGATGCGGATGTGTCGGCATTAGTGAAGTAAGGAAAGTGCCGAACCCTCCCCCTCCTACTCTCACTACCCCTCCACCCCTCCACCCTTCCACCCCTCCACCCCTCCACCCTCATGCTTGACTCCATCCCTCATATCGCAACGTCTCGGTAGAATTAAGGGATATCAGAAATTCTCTTTTTTTGTAAGGCGTGCGAATGGTTACCCTGTTGATTTTTTTGGTTGCGATTGGGCTGCTGATCTGGGGCTTTAACCGAGCCCGCCCCTATGGCAAGGTGGGCATTTTTGCCTGGTTACAGTCAGTTGTTTTAATGGTGCCGTGGCTGCTGTTTTTTGGGTTGTTTACGATTGGGATCTATATCAACCTGGCAGGAGTTCTGATTTTGGTCGTTGTGTCTTCAGGGCTTTACATTTACCTGGGGCGGCGTTTGCGCGAAATGGGGCAAGACGAGCTGATGGCCAAGCGGATGGCCAAACTAATGACCTCAGAAACGACTGAAGAAACCGTTGAAGCCTCTGCGCTGCAGCATGAATCAGCCGATTCCAGCCATGGGTCAACCGAAACCGCTGCTACCTCCATAGCAAAAGACAGCGTTCACGCCGAGAAACCGCTTGATGATGAGGCTGAAGCATTCCGAATTCCGCCAGCCGACTTGAAAGCTCTGGAAGGCATTTTTGGCATTGACACATTTTTCCGTACTGAAACGGTTCCTTACAACCAAGGCGTCATTTTTAGAGGGAATCTGCGAGGACAACCAGAGGCGACCTTAGAAAAGCTAACAGCCCTTGCGGAAGAACGGTTGGGTGATGTTTATCGGTTATTTCTGATCCAGGATCCCAGTAACAAACCTGTGGTGGTGGTGTTTCCTAAGAGTGCCGATCCGCAGCCTTTGACGCCTGTTCGGAAAGGATTAGCCGTTGTTTTTGGGATTGCGACTGTCTTAACGTGTCTGGAGGTCAGCGGCATTTTATTGGAAGTTGATTTGTTGACCACTCCAGAAAAGTGGCGCTCTACGGTTCCTTTTGCACTGGGAATTTTGACGATTTTGATCACGCATGAGATCGGCCACTGGGTGATGGCCCAACGACGAGGCGTTAAGCTGAGTTGGCCATTTTTTCTGCCCGCATGGGAAATTGGCTCTTTTGGAGCTTTGACTCGTATTGAGTCGGTATTGCCCGATCGCAAAACCTTGTTTGACATTGCTTTCGCGGGACCAGCTGCAGGCGGTGTGCTGTCTTTTGGAATGTTAGTAGTAGGGCTGGTGATTTCTCATCCGGGAAGTCAATTCCAGCTTCCCGTCGAGTTTTTTCAAGGATCAGTTTTGGTCGGTACGCTGGCAAAGGTTGTTTTGGGCTCAGCATTATCGGAACCGCTAGTCGATATCCATCCGTTAACAATTTTGGGGTGGCTTGGGCTTGTAATTACCGGACTCAATCTGTTGCCAGCAGGCCAATTGGACGGAGGACGCATTGTGCAGTCTATCTATGGACGGAAAATAGCGGGCCGAGCCACTGTGATTACGTTGATTTTGTTAGCAATCATCTCTTTGGCCAATCCGCTAACCCTTTATTGGGCGGCGCTGATTCTTTTTTTGCAGCGTAATCTTGAACGACCGGCCCAGAATGAACTGACTGAGCCGGATGATGCTAGGGCGGCCTTGGGTTTGCTGGCACTGTTTCTCACCCTGGCCACACTGATGCCGCTAACCCCAAGTCTGGCTGGACGTTTGGGCATTGGCTAAGGTCTAGGGTAGAGCGTGGAGGGTGGAGGGAAAATGGGGGAAGTCAACGCCTCACAGTTTGGTTAGAACTCCCTTTAAGGGGATGATGTGATCCACCTACTCGCAAAGATCAAGGATCCTTGCCTTTGGGATGATTGGAACTCTCCAGGTTGCTGTTTTCTGATTTCTAACTAGTGATCCTCCTAGCAGTTCGCTGCAGGTGATAATGGCGATGTTAAAGGGTACCTGCAAAGTCACCGTTGTATAGAGTCGATCAGCCATGGGCGATTGTCGGTGAGGTAGTGGGTCTTAGGATGTGCAATATGTACAGACTGAGGTTCTTGAGGTCTGTTACTTGTGAAGCTTGATGGTAACTGAACTGTTTATCAAGCCGAATGGTGGCTAGGTAATTGTGAGTTCGTTGTTTGAGGCCAGTTCTCCAGAAATGACGGGCTTAAAGCCATCAGTTAGAAACCAAAAGTCGATCTGGTGAAAGTCGATCTGGTGAATGAAGGGCATTTGTCAACACTCGGGAGTGATGCAACGATGACAGTCTGTGAATACAAACCTGGACTGGAGGGTATTCCAGCCACCCAATCAGCAATTAGTTATGTCGATGGCCAACAGGGCATCCTGGAGTATCGGGGCATCCGTGTTGAAAATCTTGCTCAGCAGAGTACATTTTTAGAGACTGCTTATTTGCTGATTTGGGGTGGTTTGCCCAATAAGCAGGAATTAGAAGAATTTGAGTATGAAATCCGGCATCATCGCCGCCTCAAATATCGCATCCGCGACATGATGAAGTGTTTCCCGGAAGGGGGGCACCCTATGGATGCATTGCAAGCCTGTGCCGCCGCATTGGGATTGTTCTACTCTAAACGCGCCTTAGATGACCCGGCGTATATTCAAAACGCAGTGGTGCGCTTGCTAGCCAAAATCCCTACGATGGTGGCGGCTTTTCAGCTGATGCGGAAAGGAAATGATCCGGTCCAACCTCGCGATGATCTGGGATATGCCGCCAACTTCCTCTACATGCTAAACGAGCAGGAGCCTGATCCACTGGCAGCCCGCATTTTCGATATCTGCTTGACGCTGCACGCAGAGCACACTATCAATGCCTCGACCTTCTCCGCTATGGTGACAGCTTCTACCTTGACTGATCCTTATGCGGTCATTGCTTCCGCTGTTGGCACGCTGGCAGGGCCGTTGCATGGGGGAGCTAATGAAGAAGTCATCGATATGCTGGATGACATTGGCAGTGTTGAAAATGTCCGTCCTTACATTGATGATCGCATTCAGCGCAAAGCCAAAATTATGGGTTTTGGGCATCGGGTCTACAAGGTCAAAGATCCTCGCGCGATCATCCTGCAAAAGTTGGCCGAGCAGTTGTTTGAAAAGTTTGGGGGGGACGATTACTACGAGATTGCCCTGGAAATGGAGCACGTCGTAACAGAGCGGCTCGGGCACAAAGGCGTCTATCCGAACGTCGATTTTTATTCCGGCTTGGTCTACCGTTGTCTAGGTATTCCCACAGACCTGTTTACGCCTGTATTTGCGATCGCTCGGGTGGCTGGCTGGCTGGCCCACTGGAAGGAGCAAATTGCTGAGAATCGTATCTTCCGTCCGACCCAAATTTATACCGGCTCGCACGACCAAAATTACATTCCTCTTTTCGAACGACCTAAAATTTGGGACAAATCATCCACAAATGGCCATAAATGATGGGTTTAACCCCTCTTGCCAAGACTGGAAACAACCGCAATATTTGAATCAGTGACGATTTTCAGGAACTCCAGTCCCTCAGGCTTTTGCCAGGGGGATTTTTTGTTGCCTGCTCATGAGCCTGCTCTATACCCAAAAGTAGATCTTCCTATTCGCAAATCGTGGTGGCATAGCATACGGGCGATATACTGAAGTCGGTAACTATACCCTAGCCATATCCAACTCCCCGTTTTTTTCCTGAAGGTAAACCTCCAGTTTTCATGTTGGGTGTGGTTTAGATATTCTGATCTACAGCTTTACACAGAGGCTTTCACATGGGCCAGGGAATCGATCTCCAAGGAAGTTTTATCGAGGTTTTGACTCAGCTGGGGCTGCCAGTAGGGGCTGCCAAAGCGCTATGGTTACCGTTGCCGATGACATTAATGTTGATTGGCGCGACTGTGAGTATCTTCGTGACGGTTTGGTTGGAACGAAAAATTTCAGCGGCCGCCCAACAGCGCATTGGCCCCGAATTTGCTGGTCCACTTGGAACTCTGCAAGCAGCAGCTGACGGCATCAAGCTTCTTTTCAAAGAAGATATTACGCCGGCCAAGGCTGATCCAATCCTCTTTACGCTGGGTCCAGCTTTGGTGGTTATTCCGGTCTTCCTGTCTTATCTCATCGTGCCGTTTGGCCAGAACATGGTCATTACGGATCTCGGGGTGGGTATTTTCCTCTGGATTGCACTGTCCAGCATTACACCGATTGGACTGTTGATGTCCGGCTATTCTTCAAATAATAAATACTCGCTGCTAGGGGGGCTACGGGCCGCTGCACAATCGATTAGTTACGAGATTCCACTGGCTCTATCGGTGTTGGCAATTGTGATGATGTCCAACAGCCTGAGCACTATTGACATTGTTCAACAGCAGTCTGGCTATGGCATTTTGGGTTGGAATATTTGGCGTCAACCAGTAGGTTTCCTGATTTTCTGGATCTCGGCCTTAGCCGAATGCGAGCGACTCCCCTTTGACTTACCTGAGGCCGAGGAAGAATTGGTGGCAGGCTACCAGACCGAATATACCGGCATGAAGTTTGGCCTGTTTTATGTAGGTTCCTACGTTAATCTAGTGCTGTCGGCACTGGTGTTTTCAGTCCTATATCTGGGGGGATGGGAGTTCCCGGTCTCTGTCGAATGGTTATCGAGTCTGCTGGGGGTCAGTGAGACTACTCCCTGGCTGCAGGTCATTACGGCCTCAATCGGCATCATGATGACTTTGGTCAAAGCTTATTTTTTGGTCTTTTTGGCAGTATTGATCCGGTGGACGGTGCCTCGGGTACGTATCGACCAGTTGCTTGACCTGGGCTGGAAGTTTTTGCTCCCAGTCTCTTTGGTTAACCTGCTGTTGACCGCTGCTCTCAAGATCACCTTCCCAGTGGCATTTGGTGGCTAAGCAAAGTGCGATCGCTTGGCTGATATCTGTTGTTATTTGATTGCGAAGACCTGCCATGCTGAATTTTTTGAAGCAAGTTGGTGATTACGCCAAAGAAAGCGTACAAGCGGCTAAGTACATTGGTCAGGGTCTTTCTGTAACCTTCGACCACATGCGGCGGCGTCCAGTCACCGTCCAGTATCCCTACGAGAAACTGATTCCTTCTGAGCGGTATCGGGGACGGATTCACTTCGAATTCGATAAGTGCATTTCTTGCGAAGTGTGCGTTCGGGTTTGCCCCATCAACCTGCCGGTTGTGGATTGGGATTTCAACAAGGCGACCAAAAAGAAAACGCTGAATCATTACAGTATCGATTTTGGTGTTTGCATCTTTTGCGGCAACTGTGTTGAGTACTGCCCCACTAACTGTCTCTCAATGACCGAAGAGTATGAAATGGCCGCCTACGATCGCCACGAGTTGAACTATGACAATGTGGCCATGGGTCGTCTGCCTTACAAAGTTACCCAAGATCCGATGGTGACACCGATGCGCGAGCTAGCTTACTTGCCTAAGGGCGTAATGGATCCCCATGATTTGCCTGCAGGTTCACGTCGTGCTGGTAAGCTACCACAAGAGATTTTGGAAGCCTCTCAGTCCTCTGAGAATGGCTCTGAGAGTTAGTTTGTTGAGAAGATTCTGGTGGCATCGTATAGTGGTGCCTAGCATGTTGCTGTCGATAAGGAGCCGCCCCTGTGAACCTTGCTGAAGGCGTTCAACTGGTAACGTTTGGCCTGCTAGCCCTGATGGTGATTGGGACTGCCTTGGGGGTGGTCCTACTCTCCAACATTGTTTACTCAGCGTTTTTGCTGGGGGGCGTATTCATTAGTATTTCTGGCCTGTACGTTTTGCTCAATGCTGGCTTTGTTGCTGCTGCCCAGATTTTGATCTACGTAGGAGCCGTCAATGTCCTGATCTTGTTCGGGATTATGTTGGTTAATAAGACCGAAGCCTTTCAGCCTAGGAGTGGGGCTTGGTTGGGGCGGGTTGCAACCGGAGCAGTTTGCCTCGGGTTATTCGCCCTCCTGGCAACAATGGTGTTGGGTACGCCCTGGCAACTTTCTACGGCAGCCTCAATTGGTGATGACGCGACTGTTTTGATTGGTCAGCACTTCTTCTCAGACTTTCTGCTGCCCTTTGAGTTGGCGTCTGTCTTATTGCTGATGACTCTAGTCGGTGCAATCATCCTGGCGCGGCGAGAATTTATTCCTGATGAGAAGCCGACTGATGCCGTTTCAGATGCTCTGACCTTACCAGAAAGACCCCGTGAGCTTGTGTCTGCTACTCGTGAGTTTTCGGATATGAGTGAGTAGGGTTGAATTTAACGTTGTTTGTTATTCGTTGATCGTGAATGGTTAATCGTTGATTGTTGATTGGGTAACTCCCTGAACGCTGAACGATCAACCAATGGCCAATAGCCTGCGCAAGCGCAGCATTCGGGCAAAGAGCGTTGCAATTAGCACAGAGTTTCCTCACTAAGTGCCTTGCCCCGACAATAACCAACAACCAATAACTAGCAACCAGTAACTAACAACTAATAGAAAGGAACTCCCAGCACAATGATCCAACTAGAATATTTTCTACTTTTGGCTGCAGCGTTATTCTGCATTGGTATTTATGGCTTGGTTACCAGTCGCAATGTGATTAGGGTGCTGATGTCCATTGAGCTCATGCTGAATGCAGTCAACATCAACTTGATGGCATTTTCTAACTATCTCGATCCAGATACTGCAACTGGTCAGGTATTTGCCGTGTTTGTTATTTCGATTGCAGCAGCCGAAGCCGCAGTTGGTCTGGCGATTGTGTTAGCCATCTATCGCAATCGGGACACAGTTGATATGGAAGAGTTCAATTTGCTGAAGTGGTAGAGGAAGGATGGTCGGGAAGTCAGGTGTCAGGTGACAGAATCCAGTTCTCTCTCGATGAATTCTGTCACCACCGAAATTCACTGCCTCATAGCAACCTGCAACATCTTGTGCCCTATTCCCTACGGCTTACTCCCTATACTGTCAGACTTGGCTCGCCTCTTTAGAATAGTGGGGATGTTTTAGGAGTCTTAGCAGCACTGTGCAGCTAGAACAAGTCATCATTGCCTACAAGGCTGGAAATCGTTTGAGTCAGTCTCAGGCGGAGACATGTGCTGAGCAACTTGCTCAATTAGGCTGTAAAACGCTGGTTGGCCCCAGTGGCCCCAATGACAATCCGTATCCTGTTTTTCTAGCTTCAGCTCCCCAGAAAATTGACTTGGCGGTTGTGCTGGGAGGAGATGGTACGGCACTGGCAGCGGCTCGTAACTTGTCCGCCGATAACATTCCGATTCTGGCGATTAATATTGGGGGGCATTTGGGCTTTTTGACAGAATCCCCTGAAGAAGCAGACTTTGAGCATATTTGGGAACGGTTGCTGGGCGATCGCTTCGCGGTTCAGCGCCGGATGATGCTCCAGGCTCAGGTTTGCGAAGGCTGTCGCATCGATTCCGAGCCGGTGAGCGATCGCTACCTGGCGCTGAACGAAATGTGTGTCAAGCCTGCCTCTCCGAATCGGATGATTACTTCCATTCTGGAAATGGAAATCGATGGTGAAGTTGTCGATCAGTACCAGGGCGATGGCCTGTTGGTTAGTACTCCTACAGGCTCCACTGGGTACACCGTGGCGGCCAGTGGCCCGATCGTTCATCCGGGAATGGATGCCTTGATTGTGACACCGATTTGTCCGTTGAGCTTGTCCAGCCGACCGCTTGTGCTACCACCGGGTTGTGTTGTGAGTGTTTGGCCTTTAGCTGATTCCGAACTTAACACTAAGCTATGGATGGATGGTGTATTAGCTACCTCCATCTGGCCCGGTCAGCGGGTGGATATTCGTACCGCTAATTGCTGGGCTCAGTTTATCTTGCTAGGTAAGGACCACTCCTATTACCGCACGCTGCGTAGTAAGCTGCTGTGGGCTGGAGCCCGTATTCGCTACGACAATGACCATCGCAACTAGCGCCAATAGGTCGGCCAAAGGACTTTGTCAATTAGATTTCTTGTCTTATCTCAACGTGAGTTCGACGGTCTCATTTGGGCTTCGTTTACCCCCGCCCGCTGATGAATCGCGGGCTAATTGGGAAAGTCTACTAGAAGTAGACTGAGGCGCTATATTCCTTCAAGGACAAAAATCATAGGCTAGGGCTTAGAAGCCCTGATCAACCAGATCTTTTCTAAACAAGCGAGTCTCGGAAAATCTTTGATTGAATAACTCCCTGCTTCGAGGCGTGTAGGAGTGCGAGGGTTGCGGCTTGCAATTCAGCTTGCGAAACAGATGTGAGCTGATCGCTCAAAAACTGCTCTAATAAGGTCAGCATTCCACCAATGTAGAAAGCTCCTAGGACTTGAATCTCTTTCTTATTGAGTTCTGTTTCACGTTGGGAATACGTCTCTAAAAATGAGGCCAGTGTCAACCGACGGACAGCAACGCCAGCGTACTCTAACGCTACTCTAATTAGCCGCAATTGATTTTGATCAGCTAAATCCACCTGATGTGTGGACTGGAGTTTGCTCAGATTACCCGTCTCAAGATAGGCATCAATTTTGTCCTGGTCAAACACTTTGTGTACGTCCGCAAAGAAATCAGTAACGCTGGCCACTAGTAGAGCTTCTTTGTTTTCGTAATGCTGGTAGAAGGTGACACGGGCAATGTCTGCCTGGTTACATATATCCGTAATTGAGATATCCCTAAACCGTTTTTCTTCTAAGAGTTTGCTAAGCGCACTTTGCAACAGACTTTGTGTACGTCGGATGCGAGGGTCCTTAGGGATTTCAGGCCGGTGCTTGCTCATAGCGCTTGCATTCTGTACACAGCGGTTGCAGTAGACACTTACATCATCGCACAAGCTGACGGTTGACAATTAAATTACATCTGTTAGTTTAATTTCAGATGTAAGTTAATTGTGCTGCGAAAGCACGAAGTCTATGGATGATTTGAATTCCCGTTTGAATGATGCGCAAGCGAAGCCATCAATGATTTCGCTGTTGCTTAAGTGGGTTCAAGTGGTTGCGATCGCAACCCTCAGCCTTTTTTTCTGGCCAGTGTATGGCGTTGCTTGCCGCCTCTGGTACAGGCCACCCAACGTCCCTCACCTAGCGCAGATCAAGCGCTACCTGCAACTCACATGGTCTGTGCAGCCATCAGACCCTGGGCTTTCTATACAAGCAAGAATTTGGTTGACACTTAGCATCATTCACAGGCTGATGATGACGCCGATTAACGGTTTAGCTTGGCTGCTTGATGAAGTACTCTATGGGCGTGAATTGGACGCAATGAAGATTGCTGCGCCCTTGTTTGTCATTAGTGGCGGACGCAGTGGCAGCACCCAAATGACACGCTACATTGAAGGCGATCCGTCTGTGACAGCCCCTAACTTGCTTCAAAGTATGTTTCCCTACTTATGGCTATGGTGGCTTGTACCTCGTACCCTCGGTCGTATCATCACGCCAGCCAAAGTGCGCCAGCTAGCAGCTTCGATGATGCCACCTGAAGCGCTCGAACGTCATGAGTTTGATCCGTTTAAGGCCGATACTTTTGATGGTGCGCTGTTTGCGGGACATCTCAATCCTCTCTCTCTCTACCTGGGGCCTGACGTTGCCGCTCAGGAATTTAGCTTTGCCGCTTTCTCACCCCACGATAGTGCCTGGATTGAACGCGATTGTGTGAGATTTATCGACCGCGTAGGTCGCAAGCAGCTATTGTTTAGTCGTGATGCGAAAGCAGAAAAAACGTACCGACTCTTTATCAAAGGTCACTTTCTCTGGGCTGCCGCTGCCCTTGAGCGTCAGTACCCTGATGCGACTTTTCTGACACTCATCCGTGACCCCGCCAAACGACTGCAAAGTGGCATCAATTATATGCGGGTTAACCCTAGCGATCCGGCGATGGGACCACCACCTTGGCGATGGCTTGCTAAATGGCTATTACGTACAGAGAGCCAATACTGCCGCGTTGAGCAAGACTGGTACTCGCAGAAAGGCGATGGCCGTCGGTATGTTGTAAGGTTTACAGATTTTGTTTCTGATCTCAAAGGAACGATGGAGTTTGTCTATCAAGTCTGTCTGGACCAAAATCAGTTGCCCTCACACGTACCCCACACACACCCTCCCCGTGAGCGTAA
>JBCBTQ010000085.1:0-21673 GCA_039818605.1 Cyanobacteria bacterium J06639_14
AGGGCACACCGCAAAGGCGATGCCCTGCAACTTATTCCGTTTACCGTCGCTTACCCGCAGAAGCGGCTTGCTTTGAAGCCGCAGCATTCGCATTAACACCGCCGAGTAAACGCTGAAGTTCTTCAGGGCGAGAAGTCTTGGACATCGCTGCTTCAAAGCTAATCGTTCCTGGTTTGTACAGATCAGCTAGCGCTCTTTCCAAGGTCTGCATACCTAATCGACCGCCTGTCTGAATCGCACCATAAATCTGAGCTGTTTTCCCTTCGCGAATCAGGTTGGAAATGGCCGGCGTTACGACCATAATTTCTTGAGCCATCACCCGACCAAATTCTCCGGGCTTAGGATTAGCCTTGGAAACAAGCGTCTGACTTAATACTGCAACCAAAGAGTTGGACAGCTGTACCCGAACCTGGGTCTGCTGCTCCGGTGGAAACACGTCCACCATCCGGTCAACCGTTTGGGAGGCTGAACTCGTGTGCAATGTACCAAAAACAAGGTGACCTGTTTCAGCCGCGGAAATCGCCAGCGAGATCGTCTCCAAATCCCGCATCTCACCCACTAGAATAACGTCTGGATCTTCCCGCAAAGCCGCTTTCAGGGCATTCCCAAAGCTCTTCGTATCTTCCCCAATCTGACGTTGGTGAATCAGGCTCTTAATGGGTTCGTAAACAAATTCAATGGGGTCCTCAACGGTCAGAATGTGTTCCGGCCGTGTGATATTAATCTCATTAATCATGGATGCTAGGGTCGTGGATTTTCCTGATCCAGTTGGCCCTGTTACCAGAATTAATCCTCGCGGTTTTTCCGACAACTCCCGCACAATGTCAGGCAGCCCCAGAATATCCATGCTAGGAATCTTAGAACTCAATGCCCGCAAACACGCAGCATAGGTGCCTCGATCCTTATAGACATTAACGCGGAAACGAGCTAGCCCTTTAACGCCGTAAGAACAGTCCAGTTCCCAGTTTTGCTCCAAGTTTTTGCGCTGACCATTATTCAGCATGCTAAAGATAAGTCTTTGGCATGCTTCGGGTGTCATCGGTTCATGCTCAGTTGGTGTAAGCGTTCCACTGATGCGAATGTAGGGAGGTAGCCCAGCTGATAGGTGCAAGTCAGACCCGCCGCGCTCAATTACTTCCTCCATCAAGTCTTCAATCATCATTTCCATGGCATCACCTCATGTCTTGTCGTTAATTTGATCGTTTACTTACCAAAGTGGCGGATCTAGCGCGTGCTCTGTAGCCCTTATTTAATTGTGAAAACGAGGCGTCAGACAATACGGGCAGTCTAACCATTCTTGCTTCAATTCAGCGCCACAGGTCGCACATAGCAAAGACGTTTTGCGTCTAGCCTTCAGTTCAGCTTCTAGCCCCGTATCTGTGAAAGTAACCCGTTCTACTTCATCTAAAGTCGTATATCCCTGCCTAACCAGGTTCAAACTGTAGGCCAAAAGTGTCTTCATACCCTCATCAACAGCAGCCTCTTTCACCTGTTCTGTGGGGGCCCCTTCTGAAATCATCTTTTGGAGCGTTTCAGTTATACGCATCACCTCATAGACACCCACACGTCCTTTGTAGCCAGATCCCTGACAAGTGCCGCACAAGGTGCCATTGGCTCGAGCCGATTCGATCTGATCAACAGCCAAGGTATTGGCCTTGTAAAAGGTCAGCTCAGACTCACCCGTACCGGTAAAACCAAATCGTGCAAGTTCTTCACTACTGGGTTCGTAGGGAATCCGACAGTCAGCACAAACCTTTCGCATCAGCCGTTGTGCCAAAACCCCAATCAAAGAGCTCGTAATCTGAAAAGGCTCCATGCCCATTTCTTCTAAACGAGCGATCGCGCCTGCAGCATCATTCGTATGCAAGGTTGTCAGTACAAGGTGACCTGTCAGGGCTGCCTCAATCGCAGTTTTAGCCGTTTCTGGGTCACGCGTCTCACCCACCAAGATTACGTCGGGGTCTTGTCTCAGAAAAGCTCGTAGAATCGAGGCAAAGTCCATTCCCTTTTCGCGAATGACCTGAACCTGAGTAATCCCTGGAAGGGTATATTCAATGGGATCTTCTGCCGTACTAATGTTGATTCCCGGATCATTCCGCTCGGATAACAGCGAATATAGAGTTGTGGTTTTACCCGACCCGGTTGGCCCCGTCACTAAGATCAGTCCATAAGGGCGAGAACCCATTTCGCGCACAATGTCCAGGGTCTCGGGATCGGTAATGAGCTTATCAATCCCAAGCTGTGTCGAGGAGTTGTCAAGGATTCGCAAGACAACTTTTTCACCATACTTGCTGGGTAGAGTGCTGACCCGAAAGTCAATCTTGCGTCCTTGGAACATGCGTCGAATTCGACCATCCTGAGGCAACCGTCGCTCAGCAATATCGAGTTCAGCGATGATCTTGAAGCGGGCTGTAACGGCAGGCACAATCTTTTTAGGAAATCGTTGGAATGCCTCACGTAAAACGCCATCGCGGCGAAATCGGACCCGCAGGGACTCTTCCTGAGGTTCAATATGGATGTCAGAAACACCTTCCTGCAGGGCTTTCACCAAAATCTTGTTCACCAAAGCAATCACCGGAGCTGCCCCAGCATCCTGTAATGCATCATTGAGGTCAGCCTCCTCTTCAGCGACGTCTTCTAGGGCAGCTGTATCAAAATCTAAATCCTCCAGAGTACCTTGCACGTCAACGGCACTCTCCATGTCCCGTTGTTTTTCACGGGCCACTTTTTCGTCCAGATACTCTGACATGAGACGCTGGTAGTCTTCAATCGTGATGACCATGCGTCTCAACTTCAAATCACGCTGTCGCAATATCCGGTTCAAGTCATCCTGGGCTTCTAAGTTTTCCGGATCGACCATCGCGATGAGCACCGAAGGAATGCCCTCTTCCTCTTGCGATAGCGGCACTAATTGATGACGACGACAGATATCTACCGGAATTAGGGTGTCGATAAGTTTCCCTATCTGAGTGTTGGAAATAGAGTCCAACTCAGGGTCTAAAGACTCCACTCCGTATAGAATCTTGAGCTCAAATAGCTGCTGCTTCTTATACTGTCGGAGTAGCTCAGGCGATAATTGCTGACCAGTCAAAGATTCTAGGACGTCTGTTAAAGCCCGCCCTGATCGACGACTTTCGGCTAAAGCCTGCTGCATCTGTTCACCATCGACATAACCTGCTTGTATCAGTTTGTTGCCAAAGGGTGAAAAGCTGCGTTGAAGAACAAGAGCGCGACGCTGTGAAGAGTTCGTCATAGCGGATGCATACCGTACGCGACAGTTTCAGGTGTAGTAAGAGTAGATTGAGATAGGCTACCCTAGAGATCAGCTCAATCGAACAATCCTAGGAGAAATTACCCAAGATAACTGGGTACCCATGACATGTTGTTGAGCAAATGTCTGCACTGATAATAGCTTTATCTTCAAAGGTGTGGTACCCAAAGCGTTGAATTCTTGGCTTAATTGACTCAATTGATTTCTCTTCGTAGCTTCATCTCAGCGGCTCAACTGTAAGCGAATCAGGCGAATCAACTGTAGGTGAATTAACATCTTTAGAGTTTGAGCACTCATACACCACTAAAATCTCGAGGTAAATGGCATGCGTTAAAAGTTCTTCCAATCTCTTAACCATTCTTGCTTTTGAGGCAAATCATCTCTGAATATTTGAAAGATTGGCGCGTGCAAAGCCTGATACTTGATATAAAGTATTGACAAATAAAGCTGAATGATTTGCATCTGCTCCAGAGTTTGTGTGACTCTAGTCCATGCTACTTGGATGGGGCAAGCTGCAGTCAATCTGTTTAGAGACCTAGGTTATTGACACGATGGTAAACGAGACTCCGACCACTGATTCTTCTCAGGAAACTCCAGAAATTTCTGGGGATGCAACTTCAGAGGGTATTGAGGAACTCCGCGAAGAAGACGCAGCTGCGGATACCCATTTAGAAGCGTCACCGGTAGAGGCATCGACAGAGGGAGAGGTGCTTACTGAAGCAGCCGTGGTGACTGAGCAAAGCGCTGTTGTCTCTGATTTAGAAGCTCAGGTGACTGGCCTCAAGGCACAGCTAGAGGATCGCTCTAGCCAATACATGCGCATTGCGGCAGATTTTGAGAATTACCGGAAACGGACTAGTAAGGAAAGGGAAGATCAAGAAATTCAGGTCAAGCGCAATACGATTACAGAATTGTTGCCTGTTATTGATAACTTTGAGCGGGCACGTTCCCAAATCAAGCCCCAGACTGAACCTGAAATGACTATCCACAAGAGCTATCAGAGTGTCTACAAGCAGCTCGTGGACTGTCTCAAACGGTTAGGGGTATCGGCTATGCGGGCAGAAGGTCAGGAATTTGATCCGAATCTTCATGAAGCTGTTATGCGTGAGCCTACTGACCAGCATTCTGAGGGGACTGTGATGGAGGAACTGGTTAGGGGGTATATGATTGGCGAGCGAGTTCTACGCCATGCAATGGTTAAAGTTGCGGCACCTCCTGAACCGGGTTCTGAATCATCAGCTTCTGATGTGAGCGAGGGCGAATAACTTTGAAGCTCGAACTCGAGCTTCCTTCAATGAGTTTGCGGTGGGCTGATAGTAAAAGCTGAACTCAATGAAGTTGGTATGCTTACCCTTAGCAACCAGAGGTAGGTGAAGATCCCGATCCTTCAACACTTTGAACACCGATTGAAAATCTTCTTCAGGGTTATCCATCAGGAAGCGTCATAGCCGTCTATCGATAAAAAGTCGACTTGGATTGGGTGATTCACTCAAAGATGAGCTAACGTTTAGGTGCATTAGTGCTTCCACATATTTATGAGAACCGTTAGAAGCTGCAAGTCATGGGAAAAGTAATCGGAATCGACCTAGGAACAACGAATAGCTGCGTGGCCGTTCTGGAAGGTGGTCAGCCGATTGTAATTACCAATATGGAAGGGGGACGAACAACCCCGAGTATTGTTGGTTTTGGTAAGAACGGGGAACGCTTGGTGGGGCAATTGGCCAAGCGGCAGGCAGTTACTAATGCTGAAAATACGGTTTACAGCATTAAACGTTTTATTGGTAGGCGGTGGGACGATACGGTTAGCGAGCGATCGCGCGTCCCTTACGTTTGCGTCTCTGGTCGCGACAGTACCGTTGATGTTGAGGTGCGTGGTAAGAACTACACCCCACAAGAAGTTTCTGCCATGATTCTGCAGAAGCTGAAGCAAGATGCTGAAGCTTATCTGGGTGAGGAAGTTACTCAGGCCGTAATTACCGTACCGGCTTACTTCACCGATGCCCAGCGTCAAGCGACAAAAGATGCTGGGACGATCGCGGGCTTAGAAGTTCTGCGGATTATTAACGAACCTACAGCTGCTGCTCTTTCATACGGGTTGGATAAACAAGATCAAGACCAAACTATTTTGGTGTTTGACCTGGGCGGGGGCACGTTTGATGTATCGGTTTTGCAGCTGGGTGACGGAGTCTTCGAAGTCAGAGCGACGTCTGGTAATAATCATCTTGGCGGCGACGACTTTGACAACTATGTAGCGCAGTGGATGATTGATGCTTTTCGGGAACAAGAAGGGATTGATCTATCTGCTGATCGGATGGCCCTACAACGGATTCGGGAAGCCGCAGAGAAAGCCAAAATCGAGCTTTCAACCATGCAGACGACTTCGATCAACTTACCTTTCATTACTGCCGATGAAACGGGGCCTAAGCACTTGGAAATGGGGCTCAGTCGCGCTCAGTTTGAACAGCTTGCCAAACCCCTAATTGAAGGTACTCTTGAACCTGTAAAACAGGCGATTAAAGATGCCGATTTAACCCCAGAAGATATTGATAAAATTCTGCTGGTGGGAGGATCAACGCGAATTCCCGCAGTCCAAGCGGCTATCTCTAAGTTCTTCGGTGGCAAAACTCCTGATCGTTCGGTGAATCCTGATGAGGCGGTCGCGTTAGGAGCCTCTATCCAAGCGGGAGTTTTGGGTGGGGAAGTCAAAGACTTGCTACTTTTAGATGTCACGCCTTTATCGCTAGGCATTGAAACCTTGGGTGAGGTCTTCACCAAAATTATTGAACGGAATACAACCATTCCAACTAGCAAAACTCAGATTTTTTCTACCGCTACGGATGGCCAAACTTCAGTTGAAGTTCATGCGCTCCAGGGTGAGCGGGCCATGGCTAAGGATAATAAGAGCCTGGGCAAGTTTCAGTTGGCAGGCATTCCACCCGCACCGCGAGGAGTGCCGCAAATTGAAGTTTCCTTCGAGATTGATGCTAACGGTATCTTACAGGTGTCTGCTAAAGACAAAGGCACTGGTAGAGCTCAGAGTATTCGCATTACCGATACGGGTGGATTGAGCCCGGATGAAGTTGAACGGATGCGGACAGAGGCCGAAACCTTTGCCGATGAGGACGAGGATCGGCGAAAGATTGCTGATCTCAAGAATCGAGCTGATAATCTCTACTACAGTTACGAAGCTGCCATCCGTGATACTGGTGAGCTGATTGATCCTTCGCTGAAAGCGAAGGCCGAAGAAAAAGCTATTGAACTAAGAGCTGTTATGCAGGGCAAAGCAACGACCGTTGAAGAGTTGCAGGGTGCCATTGATGGTCTGCAGCAAGCACTCTTCAGCATTGGCTCAACCCTCTACCAGCAGTCAGATGAAGATGAAAGCGGGAATGGGATCGACTTCGGGGTAGATGTGCCCGATTCTATCCTCAATGAGGCTGTTACTGAGGAACAAATTGCCACAACAAATGACGCCGAGGATTTGATCGAAGATAGCGAGGAAGTCGATCTAGATGCCACACTTACGGCTGATTATGAAGCGATCGATTAACCGCACCTAATTTTTATTGAAGATATAGAGTTATCCGAATATCCCAACCGATGCTAAGTCTCATAGAATGAGTTAATGTGTCGGAATGTTGATTCAGCATATGCAGTAGCCGTCTATGGCCCGTGATTATTACGAAGTACTTGGGATTAATCGGGGTTCTAGCCCTGAAGATATAAAGCGAGCCTACCGTCGTCTAGCTCGTAAGTATCACCCTGATGTCAATAAGGAAGAGGGCGCGGAAGAAACCTTCAAGGAGATCAACCGCGCGTACGAAATCCTGTCAGAACCTGATATGCGAGCTCGCTATGATCGATTTGGTGAAGCTGGGGTTGGGGGCGCTGCCGGTGCAGGCGGTTTCCAAGACTTTGGCGACATGGGTGGGTTTGCCGATATCTTTGAAAGCTTTTTTGGTGGTTTTGGTGGAGCAGGGCAAACGTCTCGCCGCCGTGGTCCTAGTCGTGGTGACGACCTGCGACTGGACTTAAAATTAGGCTTCAAAGAAGCTATTTTTGGTGGCGAAAAAGAAATTAAGATTAGCCATCTTGAGACTTGCGGTACCTGTCATGGTTCAGGAGCAAAGCCAGGAACTCGTCCAAGTACGTGTACAACCTGTGGCGGCTCAGGTCAGGTCAGGCGAACCACCCGAACCCCATTTGGTAGTTTTGCCCAAGTCTCCACCTGTCCTACATGTGGAGGAACTGGTGAGATGGTGGAAGAACCTTGTGAGACTTGCGGGGGTAGTGGGCATCGGCAAGAGAGCAAGAAGCTCAAAATTACGATTCCAGCCGGGGTCGATAATGGAACTCGTTTACGCGTCTCTGGTGAGGGGGATGCTGGTAAACGCAGCGGTCCAGCTGGTGACTTGTACGTGTATTTATTTGTCGAAGAAGACTCCCACTTCCGTCGCGATGGAATTAACATTCTGTCAGACCTGAAAATCACGTATCTCCAGGCTATTTTAGGAGCCAGCATTGAGGTAGACACCGTCGATGGTGAAATCAAGATGGAGATTCCAGCTGGAACTCAGCCCAATACGGTGCTGACGCTGGACAATCGAGGCGTTCCCAAGCTCGGTAATCCTGTAAGTCGTGGGGATCATTTGATTACGGTGCAGGTCCAAATTCCCAATCGGTTGAAACCGGAAGAACGAGAATTGGTGGAAAAGCTAGCTGAGTTACGGGGCGATCGCGTTAGCAAAGGTGGTGGTATTGAAGGCTTTCTAGGAGGATTATTTCGAGGATGAGTGACGTGACTTCTCGATTCCCCGATTCCGCCTCAGAATTGTCGGCTGAGCCTGACACCGTTTTAGACTTACGGGGTACTCCTTGCCCTATCAACTTTGTCCGTACCAAGTTACAACTGCAGCGGATGGAAGTAGGGACTCTGCTAGAAGTCTGGATCGATGCTGGCGAACCTGTAGCTCAGGTACCCGATAGCCTTAGGATGGAAGGCTATCGGATTGAACAATTGATTGATCAGGACAGCTACTATGCGTTGCAAGTGCGTAATTCTCAGGTGTAATTCATACGATTATGACAACACCTGATGACTCTCACTCACCAGCGGCTCAAAACCAGCTCTGGGGCACGGTGGTGTCGGTACAGGCTAACTATTACTGGGTGCGCTTGGATGAGGCAGAATCGCCGCTATCCTCAACCCATTCCACACTGCTCTGCACGCGCAGGGCTCGGCTCAAGAAAATTGGCCAGCAGGTCATCGTCGGCGATCGCGTCCAGATAGAAGAACCTGATTGGGAAGGGGCTCGGGGTGCGATCGCTGCTGTCAAACCTCGCCACACTCAGTTAGATCGGCCCCCCGTTGCCAATGCCGACCAAATTTTGCTTGTCTTTGCGCTAGCCGAACCAGATTTGGATCCCCATCAACTCACTCGTTTTCTCATCAAAGCAGAATTAACGGGTCTCGACGTTTGCCTGTGCCTTAACAAGCGGGATCTGGTTGATGCTGAAACCCAGGCTATCTGGCATACTCGTCTCTCAGCTTGGGGTTACACTCCGATCATGATTAGTGTTTGGCACGATGCACTCCTAACAAACCTAACAAAGGTCCTACAAAATCGCGTTACGGTCGTCTCTGGTCCCTCTGGCGTCGGTAAGTCGAGCCTAATTAACACCTTGATTCCTGCTGTAGACCTCCGTATCAACCAAGTCTCAGGCAAATTAGGGCGCGGTCGCCACACGACCCGCCATGTCGAGTTATTTGAGCTACCACACGGCGGCTTGTTAGCCGATACGCCTGGCTTTAATCAGCCTGATATTGACTGTACACCGGAAACCCTAGGAGAGTGCTTTCCAGAAATTCGCGATCGCCGACAAACTGAGCGGTGTCAATTTACCAACTGCCTACATCGAGGCGAACCTGGCTGTGCTATTCCTGCGAACTGGGAACGCTACCCCGACTATTTAGAACTATTAGAAGATTGTGTTGCTCGAACCCAACATCTGAATGATTCGCCCGATCCCGACGAGGTATACAAGATAAAGGTCACCGACGAAGGCCAAATCCAGCATGAACCACGATTGCAGGCTAAAAAATACCGTCGCGTTTCGCGCCGCAGTCGTAAACAATCCCTGCAAGAGCTACAGTACGAACTCACAGGTAGCTTGCATAATCTGGAAACGATGGAAGACGAGGATTGGGGAGAATAGGGAGTTAGAAGGGTGGAAGGGTAGAAGAGTGAAAGAGTGGAAGGGTGAAAGGGTATAAAGGCAGGCGATATAGACCATCAACTATCACACCCTAGCCTTAATGAATAATCACTCACCAACCACTAATCACCTCTTGCTATAGTTAGAGACTGGACATTTTATATTGAACGGGGGAGGCCCGACTTTGACCTTTTCAGCAGAAGATTTTGCCCGTGCGTTGGCTGACCATGACTATACGTTTCAAACTGGCAGTACTGTACGGGGAACTATCATTGGTCATGGCTCGGAAGGAGCTTTTATTGAAATTGGGGGCAAGTCAGATGCTTTCTTACCCTTAAAAGAAGCTGCCTTGGAACGCATCGAAAATTTAGAAGAAAGTTTTCCTCTGGGCGAGGAACATGAGTTTCTGATTATCCGCGATCAAGATTCTGAGGGGCGGGTTGTACTCTCAATTCGGCGACTACTGGCACAGCGGCTTTGGGAAAAGTTGGGTGAGCAGGAGACTAACAGCGAAATCCTTGATGTTAAGGTGACAGGCACCAACAAAGGGGGGGTCATTGTTGATGTTGAAGGATTACGTGGATTTGTGCCGCGATCGCAACTCAGTCAAGCAGAAGACTTAGAAGCATTAGTAGGAAGTAATTTGTCTGTCGGCTTCCTTGAAGTCAATCCTGAAAAGAACAAACTCGTGCTTTCGCAAAAAGCGGCGGCGCGATCGCAAGCCATGTCACGGCTAGCATTAGGACAACTTGTTGAAGGGAACATCGTTAGTCTCAAACCCTACGGAGCATTCGTTAGCTTTGAGGGCGTTACTGGACTCCTGCATATTAATCAAGTTAGTAAAAATTATGTAGACTCCCTGCCTGCTCTATTGCAAGTAGGGACCCCAATTAAGGCCGTCATCATTAATTTGGACGAGGCCCGGAATCGTATTTCGCTTTCAACCAAAGTATTGGAGAAGTACCCTGGCGAAATGATGAAGGAGTTCGAAACTGTGATGACTGATGCTGAGAACCGTATCCAAGATGTTGGTAAGCTACTGGCAGAAAGTGATACTTAGGTTATGGGAACTGTTTGGGAACTAGATTTTTACTCACGTCCAATCTTGGATGAGAATAACAAGAAGCGCTGGGAGGTACTCATCAGCGAAGGTTTGCAGGCTGTGGATACAGAGCCGGATACGTTATTTCGTTACAGCAAATTCCTCGCCAACACAGAAGTCAATTCAATTCAGCTGAAAGAAGCGATTCAAGAAGCCATTGCCGAAGCCTCAGATCCACCCAGTCGCATTCGTTTCTTTCGCTTCTCTATGCAGAATATGATTACGCGCGCCTGCGGCGAATTGGGGATCGCAGCCCAGCCTAGCCGCCGAACGCTCGCCCTTAAACAGTGGATGGACTATCGTCGCGACTTTGTCTATCCTCAAGAACCTGGCTACACCGACAAGCCCTCGCCTCAAATTGGAGCCCCACCACCGGCCCCACGGCCCTTGCCAGATGCCTTAATTGGGCAAAAATGGGCATTAGTCAATTTAAGGGCACAAGATTTGGCTGACATGTCTGAGTGGTCGATTGACTTTGGCGAAGCGTTTCCTTTACCTCTGGCAGGCGTTGATGCCGATACCGTTATTCCGGGACTGCTGATCTTGTCGCCTAGGGCCTTACCTATGGCTGGCTGGTTATCTGGCTTGGAAGTCAGCGAGCTTAGGGTTGAAACCAGTAAAAAACCGCGTTTGATCCTGGAAACAGGAACAGCGGATAGCTGGATTGTCGCTACTTTGAATACGTCTGAATTGAAAAAGGAAGCTGAGGCGTTTGAGCTAGCAAAATCAAAGGCTAACCAGGTTCACTTTTTGGCTGTACAGTCTGACCCAGACGCTGAATCATTTGCGGGTTTCTGGCTCATGCAAGAACTACAGTTGGGTTGATAAAGGAATCGGTCAAAGGCAGAGAAAAGGAACAGCGGAGGACGGTGAATGCCGATGTGGGATGACTCCGAGCACTGGGTGAATTGGCTAAAAAGCTCTTCGGTCGTCAAAAAGGTCTGCACCTATTGCCTGTTGAGCGCGATCGCCTTGATCATGCTGCTGCCGTTGATTTGGCTTGTCAGCACAGCTTTCAAGTCTGCCGAGGAAAACATTTTTGCCTTCCCGCCGCAGTTCATACCGGCAGTCCCCACCGTGCAAAATTTTGTCACGGTTTGGCAACAAAATCCTTTCGGTCAATACTTCCTCAACAGCATTATTGTCGCAGTGCTGACAGTAGTTTTAAATCTACTGTTTTGCTCTTTAGCCGCTTATCCACTAGCTAGACTCCGCTTTAGAGGGCGGGATCCGCTATTTGCATTAATCGTGGCAACGATTCTCATTCCCTTTCAGATTGTGATGATCCCTTTATATGTATTGGCTGTACAGTTGGGACTTCGTAACACCTATCTAGGACTGATTTTCCCCTTCATTGCATCTGCCTTTGGGATCTTTCTCATGCGGCAGGCTTTTTTGGGGATCCCTAAGGAACTGGAAGAAGCAGCCCGTATCGATGGATGTTCTGAACTGGGCATTTGGTGGAATATAATGATTCCTCCCACTCGTCCGGCTTTGATCACGCTAGCAATCTTTGTCTTTATTGGATCATGGAGTGATTTTCTCTGGCCGCTCATTTTGCTGGATCGCCCAGAATACTACACGCTACCGCTGGGCGTGGCTAAATTGGCTGGCAGCTTTTCTTTGGACTGGCGTTTGATTGCAGCTGGTTCTGTTATATCGATTTTCCCTGTGCTGCTGTTCTTTGTGGTGATGCAGCAGTATATCGTCCCTACAGAATCAGGCAGTGGACTCAAGGGGTAGCTTGAGAGTTGGTGTGAAAATAGCGCAACCAGGACCCCAAATTTGACCTGACGCGGGATTTTCATCCTTGAGGGTGCCGCCAGCATGGACGATTGGTGGAAACAAAGAGCAAAAACAAACCGTGGCGACAAACCTCTGCCACCACGGTTAATGCGGATAAACCCTTTCCAGCTGGACTAATCTATGTTGTTGCGACACTTGCAATGGCAATAGCTACCATCGTGACAAAGAAGATCCCGGTCGCGATCGCTAGCGACAACCGTCTTAAGGGAATGCTCTTGCGAACGGTCAGAACAACTAAGCCGACTAAACTAGCAAAGAAAAGCTTCGATACCAGCGGCGTTCTTACAAAGAACAAGCAGAGAGACAACAGAATCAGGCTGGACGCTAGTGTCCACAGCGAGACCTCAACGCGCCGCAGGTATATATGCTGAACAACGCGTTCCGTATACTCGAAGGGAACCAATCGGGAGGGGTGCGTACCTCGAAGCGCATCCAATCCCAAATAAAATAACCAACCACTCACCAGAGCAATGACTGGAAGCCACTCAACAAGGCTCCTTTCGTCAGCATTTGCTGCTGCTGGCCACAATGAAATAACAAGAGCTCGAAAGACAAGAGCAACCCCCACAGTGACCATCAAAAACATGAAGTCACAGACAATGCTCAGTAACGCAGCTTTCTGCTTAGGGACAGAGCTTCGGGCCTGAGGAGGCACTTTACGCGCCTTAGGCTCCGACAGACGACGAGAACGAGAGTGATGATATAGGATAGCGCGCATGCAAGAGTTTCTCCGAGCTAAACAGCAGTTATTCACTGAGGGATGAGAATTGAGCAATTCTCTAGTTTTGTGCGGATTTGCCCTTAATAGTTAAGAATGATGCGAATAGGAACTCTACTTGGGAACGTAAATCTCAAAATCCAGGATGCTTTCGAAGTCTAAGATGCCCTTCGTTCCAAAAACAATCTAAGCCTTTGAATATAGGAGCTAGTCACGTAATAAGCTCTAAGAGAAATATAGTTTTCAAAGGCATAATGCGGGCAAAAACCTGCTGACACGGCCTAAATACCAATCCCTCAGGTAGATGCGCCTGCAAAACTCGCTTCACTGATATCTAAGTATATTTGCACATAATTCAGGCTGCAAGTTTGAAGACTCAGTCAAGTGATGGCTTTTTTCTGTAAATTTAATGGCTGGTTATAGCAATGTTCATTCTGGCTTAATGCAGTTTTCAATCCTAAAACCTTGCCAATAGGGCCGTTGCGCCCCTTGAGCAATCCACAAAAAAACATCCGGCGGCGGCATTGGGATCAAACCCCCAAAACAAACCCTAGTCCCTGTCTTAAACAAAATGTATTGAACTTACCTGAGCAAGGCTATCTTCTTGCTGGCTGTTCGAAAAAATACAACTATTCCTCAACTAGAGGCAAGCTGATATTTGCCAGAGCTTCGAGTTGTGTCAAGAGCTTCTCATATTCAGTGCCATTGGTTGGTAGCTGATCGGCGTTAGTCGGAACGGCTACGGCTAGCGGTGTCGAGAGCGTATCCAAAGGAGCCAAAGCACCTGCCAGTTCAGTTTGCTGTTCTAAGACTTGCGTACTTGATACCAAGTCAGTTAGCCCATTAATCAAATCACGCAGATTATTGCGGATGGTGGGATCGCCGGTTAGTTCATCTAAGTCCGACAGGATTTTTTGAGCGCTTTGAAAAACATCTCTGGCCGATGCTAGTGTCTGCTGAACCAGTAAGAGACTCTCTGACTGGTTGAACGAACCTGTAATCTGGCTGACATCAGCCGAGGCGTCGCGCAAACTAACGGAGGCCGCAGCTGCGTTTGCAGCAAGTATCTCTAAGTTATCGATAAACTCTCTATCGGCTAGCTCAGCATTCACGGTATCGAGTAAGGTTGTCAGGCTATTACTGCCTCGACTGATGTTGTCCAAGGTATTCGTGAGATTAAAGCGATTGGCTTCTAGGAGTGTCCTGGCCTCGGCTGTTGTTATTTGAATTTCTTCAGCCGCAGCCGCAGCACTATTGGTTGCCTGCTGAACAGAACTGCTGAGGGGTTCAATTTCTTCCTGTGCAATCGTGGTCAGTGTCGATAGCTGCTCTGTTAGCTCAGTTGCCCGCTCTGTAAACGCCATGGTATTTTCCAGCGTTGTTTTCAGATTGGCCACTAAGGTTGGATCGGTGAGTGTATTTGACAAGGCAATAGCTGAGCGCAGCAGTGCCTCATAGCTAACGCCCACAAGTCCATTAATGCGATCGCCATCACAAATAACGGGGCCTGCTTCACAATCACGAGCAGTCGGTTTTACTGCCTGCTCAGTTTCAGTGAGTTCCACTTCCGGTGTAATGTCGATTGTCGTTTCCCCAATAAAGCCAGACTGGTTAGCCGCAACCATAGATTGCCTGGGAATACGTAGACTTGCTTGAGTAATTTCAGCAACTACTTCAATCTGATTGCTGTAGGGGATAATTTCCACCACGCGCCCAACGGGAACGCCACGATAACGAACTTGGGTGCCAATTTGCATCCCCAGAGAGTTATCAAACGTGATCGCGATTTCGTAGTTTCGATTCCCTGGGTTTAATCCCCTAAGCCACAGTACAAGTCCTCCAAATAGCCCGATTCCAACCAAGATTAATAGCCCTACTGAGCCTTCGCGAATTGCCCGTGCGCGCATCTTATCTCCTCACCACCCCTTGCTCCATCACCCAAGATTGATATGGCCTTACCAGAACCATTCATGCGAACGCTACTGGACTAATTGAATGGGTCCTTCAACATTGCCACTAAAGAACTGACGTACAAACGGATCATCCGTTTCATCAATTTCTTGAACACTGCCACTCCATTGAATTTTGCCCCGGTGCAAGAATATCACTCGGTCTGCTGTACGGCGAATAGTACTGTCCTGGTGGGTAACAATGAGATAAGAACTGCACCCCCGGCTTCGCTGAATATCCCGAATCAAATCTTCAATAACCGTGGAAGCAATGGGGTCTAGTCCTGCTGTCGGCTCGTCATACAGTAGCAGGGCCGGGCGATCCGTCGGATTTTTGGGATTCGACACAATGGCTCGAGCAAAACTGACTCGCTTGCGCATGCCACCCGACAGTTCGGCTGGATAGCGATCGCGAATTCCAGGCAATCCAACCATTTCCAGAACTTCATCAACCAGGTCACGAATTTCCTTGGTCGATAGATTGGAATGCTGATAGAGCAAAAAACCGACGTTCTCTTCCACTGTCAGGGAGTCAAAAAGCGCTGCTTGTTGGAACACCATGCCAATACCAACAGGATCTTGAGAGTCTTCAATAAGTCCAATTCGCTTTTGGCCAGCGACATAGATTTCACCCGCATCAGCAGGTAGTAACCCTGCAATAATTCTTAGGACAGTCGATTTACCCGTGCCGGAAGGACCAATGATGGCAACAGCTTCACCCCGAGACACCGTGAGGTCAACTCCATCGAGTACTCGGTTTGTTCCGAATGTCCTAGTGATGCCATGAAGTTGTAAGAGCGGGTCATTACCGTCCCCGCAATCTGTAGCCGCAGCATCCGAAGATAAGTTGAGCATGGTATCGATTATGGGATAAGGGCAGAAGGAGACGTCATCCGGTGAACTTCGACGAAGAGCGATGCACTTGCAAGAATTATCTCCCGGTCTGTTCTATTCATGCTAAAGAGAAACCGTTTGCATGAATAGTAGGGAGTGGCACAGGACAATTCTAAAAGTCTGTTCTTGGGATATGATGCATCGCAACCTGATGTAACCATGACTGTGCGCGCTTGAGTCTTAATAAAGCCGCTAATAAAGCCGCTGTGTAAAACATGTTCTTTAAAAGCTTATACAAATCCATCTTTCAGTTGGCACGTCGCCTCCACCACGAAACCTTGTGGTTGACGCCAACGCCCCCCCCTCAGGTCAACCGTTTTGTAAAATGGCTAGCCCCTGGATTATTGGTCAAGCGTTGGCTATTTCTGAGCGTCGGGGGAGTTTTGTTAGTTGGGTTCGGTCTGATGACCTGGCTTAAGCTCACACCTGTCTTCTATACCGTACAGTTTGTTGGGGCTACTTTAAGATTTATCACTACCATTATTCCAAGCTATATCAGTGGTCCTTTGGCCATTCTTATCGGATTACTGATTATTCTCTGGGGTCAAACTCGGACGTTGGGGGCCATCACAGAAGTCTTGTTGCCAGGGACTGAAACTGAGTTGGTGGATGTGCTGATGCACCAACGTCGTCTCTCACGAGGCCCCAAGATTGTGGTGCTTGGCGGAGGCACGGGGCTATCCAATTTATTAAGAGGACTCAAGCAATTTAGCTACAACATCACAGCGATTGTGACTGTGGCCGATGATGGTGGATCATCGGGGCGGCTGCGACGAGAAATCGGGATGTTACCACCTGGCGATATCCGTAATTGTCTGGCGGCACTGGCAGACGAAGAAAAATTACTGACAGAGCTTTTCCAATATCGCTTCAAGGCTGGTAATGGGCTGGTGGGACATAGCTTCGGTAATTTGTTTCTAACCGCGATGAATGAAATTGCGGGTGACTTGGAGCAAGCGATCGCTGCTAGCTCTAAGGTTTTAGCTGTGAGAGGACAGGTGTTTCCGGCCACTCTCAGCGATGTCAAGCTTTGGGCTGAACTCAGCGACGGTCGCCACATTGAAGGTGAATCCAACATTACAAAGGCGAGGGGGCGGATTGCCACCATTGGCTGTACCCCGAGCAACCCGCCTGCATTACCCCGAGCAATTAAAGCCATCCAGGAAGCTGACTGCATTATTATCGGTCCCGGCAGCCTTTACACCAGCATCATTCCCAATCTTCTCGTGCCGGAAATTGTCGCGGCGATCGCCCAACGCCAGGTCCCACGTATTTATATTTGCAACGTCATGACGGAACCGGGCGAAACGGAAGGGTATCGAGTTTCTGACCATATTCGCGCGCTGGATCAGGCGTGCGGTGTCCCTCTATTTGATGCGGTCTTAGTCCAGCGTCGCCCCCCTTCGCCAGCCTCGCAGGAAAGGTATGCCCGTGTTGGAGCCGAACCAGTACTCCTAGATCGTGACACTGTCATCACCTCGGGACGTCGCATAGTGATTGCCAATGTCATGGAAGAACAACCCAATGGCAACTTGCGCCATCATCCTCAAAGATTGGCCAAGGTGTTGATGCGCTGGTACTCCCGTACGCAGGGAATGCGGTAGAGAGTGGCCGGGTTGGAGGGTGGAAGGGTTGGAGGTTGGAGGTTGGAAGGTTGGAAGGGTGGAAGGTTGGAAGGGTGGGAGGGTGAAGACCTGACTATACTGAAAGTCTGTCGATATGGACAGGTATAGAAGGGGGATGTGTGACGGAGCGGATTTTATTCTGGCATCGGCGTGACTTACGGATTAGCGACAATTTAGGATTGGCTGCGGCCCGATCTCGATCACCCCAAATTACGGGCATTTTCTGTCTGGATCCCGGCATCTTACAGCGGGATGACGTGGCTCCGGCACGCGTTACTTACATGATGGGCTGCTTAGCAGAACTGCAGCAGTGCTACACCGCAGCAGGCAGTGAACTCCTGATTTTAAAAGGGAAGCCCACCCAAACGATCCCCGCCCTGGCGGAGGCCCTGGGCACGATCGCGGTGTATTGGAACCGCGATGTCGAACCCTATGCGCGCGATCGCGATACGGCTGTCGCAGCAGCCCTGAAGGAAGCGGGTATTGCGATCAAAACCACCTTTTGGGATCAGCTGCTGCAGGCCCCTGGCGAGGTCATGACAGGTAGCCAGAAACCTTACACGGTCTATACTCCCTTCTGGAAAAACTGGCGGCAGCAAACCAAAGCGGCCCCTGTATCAACCCTAGAAAATGCTGAGGGACTATCAACAAACCTAAAGGAAACAGCAGCGGCTGCAGGCGCGATCGCCCTTCCTACCGCAAAAGACCTGGGCTTTGCTTGGGACGCTCCCTTGCCATTGGCAGCAGGCGAGAATGCTGCCCAACAGCAGTTGATGCAGTTCTGTGATGATGACCGCTACATTGGGGCTTATGACGAGCAGCGCAACTTTCCCCATGTTGAGGGAACCTCTCGACTCAGCGCGGCCTTGAAATTTGGGGCGATCGGAATACGGACGGTCTGGGAGGCCGCCGAAGCCGCTCATAGTCGTTGCCGTAGTGACGAAGCTCGCAAGAATATCCAAACCTGGCAGCAAGAGCTGGCTTGGCGCGAGTTTTATCAGCATGTCTTGTACTTTTTTCCCGAACTGGCAGAGGGACCATACCGCAAACAATGGCAAGACTTTCCTTGGCTGAATGATGAAGCGCAATTTCAAGCCTGGTGTGAAGGGCGTACGGGTTACCCCATTGTGGATGCGGCTATGCGACAGCTCAACGAAACGGGATGGATGCACAATCGCTGTCGCATGATTGTTGCGAGTTTTCTCACCAAAGACTTGATTATTGACTGGCGTTGGGGTGAAAAATACTTCATGCAAAAGCTTGTGGATGGTGATCTCGCTGCCAACAACGGTGGCTGGCAGTGGAGCGCTTCCAGTGGGATGGATCCCAAGCCGCTAAGAATTTTTAATCCTGCAAGTCAGGCGCAAAAGTTTGATGCCGACGCCGAATACATTCGCCAGTGGGTTCCTGAAATTCGGCATTTGGACACAGGCGCACTCGTGACGGGCAAAATTGCACCAGATGAATGTGATCGCGCCAATTACGCTCGTCCCATTGTGGATCACAAAAAGCAACAGGCAATTTTTAAGGAAAAATACAAAGCGCAAAAAGCTGCCCATGCAGTCTAGAGACAGAATGCCTCAATCGGCCCCTCCGTGCGGAGGCGATCTTGGGCGATCGCTGACAAGATACGGTTTTCCGCCCGATCTGATTGCAGACACTGAATCACCAGATCAGCCACATCGATGCGAGTAATACTGCCTGCAGCTTGAGGATTTTCGGTCAGCATGCCAGTCCCACTTGGCGGTTCAGACAACAATCCTCCAGGCCGCACAATCGTATAGGGCAATCCACTTGCGATCAAATGTTCTTCGGCCTTGGCCTTGGCTAATAAAGCGGGGCGTAGCGTTTCTAGAACCTGAGGAGGAAGGGCGATCGCGCTATCTCCCACCCCGATAGAAGAAACTAGCAGAAACCGCTGACAGGGAAGTGGCTTTACACCATCAACCAGATTACGATTGCCTAAATAATCAGAGCGTGGCTCATCCCGAGTCATCCCCTTACCGCCAATCGTTGTGACCAAACTGAAGGGAGCATTCCCAAAACACTGCACAGCCCGCGACACGGTTTCCACTTCCAAGGCATCGCCGATTATCACTTTTGCACCCAACGCCTCAAGTTGCGCCTGCGTATCAACGGTACGCACTAAAGCCACCACGGAAGAACCCTGTTGACGCAAACCTTTAACGACTTCAAACCCAACGCCGCGACTGGCACCCGCGACAAAACAATTTTTGACAATCGCAAGATTCATAGATAGATACTCTCATCTCTAGCCATCGATCTTCTTTATTGATCCGCTTTGAAGAAGGACGGTAATCTTAACCTCTGCATCTCCCGTGCAAATCGGTAGAATCATAAAAGCAGTTGATGAAATAAGTATTGATGATTCCAACCGTTATCGAACAGTCCGGTCGCGGTGAACGCGCCTTCGACATCTATTCTCGCCTTTTAAGGGAACGTATTGTCTTTCTAGGTCAGGAAGTTACTGCGGATTCGGCAAATCTTATTGTGGCGCAGATGCTTTTCCTAGAAGCAGAAGACCCTGAAAAGGATATTTACCTCTACATCAACTCGCCTGGTGGTTCGGTGAGCGCTGGTTTAGGCATTTACGACACCATGAACCACATTGGCCCTGACGTTTGTACTATTTGCGTTGGGCTAGCCGCTAGTATGGGAGCATTTCTTTTAACCGCAGGCAAAAAGGGTAAGCGCATGAGCCTACCCAACTCCCGAATTATGATCCACCAACCTTTGGGAGGGGCACAGGGGCAAGCAACTGACATTGAGATTCAAGCAAAGGAAATCCTGTATCTTAAGGATTTGTTAAATAAAGCTTTGGCTGAAAACACAGGACAGCCCCTAGACAAAATTACGACTGACACGGAACGGGACTTTTTCATGTCTCCCCAAGAAGCTATGGAATATGGCTTGATTGACCAGGTTATTGATCGTCAGTCAGTG
Organism: Cyanobacteria bacterium J06639_14; assembly: GCA_039818605.1. GTDB lineage: Bacteria > Cyanobacteriota > Cyanobacteriia > Phormidesmidales > Phormidesmidaceae > SIO1E4. Next base: position 20,546 of record JBCBTQ010000085.1, read on the forward strand.
GGTGGACGTCCTACGCCGGTCAATTAAGACTCGGGGTAAAAATAAAGGATCTGCATAAAACTGTTGAACCGTATTCAGGGCAAGACATTTGGTTGATAACTGCTGTGTAACCACGAAGGTCTTTACCCAAATGCTTCGCCCACACGGGTAGAAGGGGAAACGAAAGATTATGTTTGCCTAATGCCTTGGTGCATACAACAAGTTATGCGGCAATCAATTCTGGCCGAGTCCCCTTGTGTGCTTAAAGCTGATTCTTTAACAAAAGAATTTCAGCTTTTGGATGCTGCTGTTAAACCATCCAATTCTCTGGCCCAGCCTTTAAAGTCCTCTCCGAAGGACCCGTCTCCATTCATAAACCAACTAAAGTTGCTGCTGCCTTGCCAGGGTCAGATTGTGTGCGGCTAGGCCCGGGCACTGATGGTGTAAATCGTGATTCAGGGTAGCATGCACCACGGTTTTACCAAATACCCACTCGCCAACATGGATGAGCTTAGGAGCTAATGGCAAGGCAAAACTACCATATTGGCCTTTTTGATAATGCACACAGCGAAAAAAGATAAAATCAGCAGTCCCATAAACACAGCGGACCATCAACCAAAACCATAAAAATGTTGTGCCGCCAAACCCTGCCAGGGCAAATAATAAAAACGACTTGAGCACAAGTTCGATCGCTAACGATACGCTCAGACCATGCTTTAAAATCCAGCGAATTGTATCTTGCTCGGGCCGGGTCATGGCATTCAACAAAACCCACCAACTAGCGCCTCGAATATGGTAGGCATCGGGGTCTGCATCGGTAGCTGGCGCTTGATGATGGGCAAAGTGTAAAGTCTGATTTTCGCCATAGCCCAGGGATAAGATCGATAGCGGAACAGGACTGGCCCCCAAAAAACAAATCACCCGATTAAGCCGTTGGGGTTCATAAATATGCAGTAGCTCATGGATGCTAATAACCCAACGCGGCAATGCCAGGATAACCACCAACATCAACCCGGCAAGCGGCATCTCTCCCTGCACTGTCCAAACATAGCTGAGAAGCAAAATGATTGAGATTAACCAACACTGTTGGACATAACCCAGCGCGTCTGATTCAGTCACCATGTACTCGATAGGATAGTCAGCTGGTGG
>JBCBTQ010000086.1:0-21629 GCA_039818605.1 Cyanobacteria bacterium J06639_14
ACGCAATGCCTGGGGCGAATACTTTGATGCGGGTGACTGGGATCGGCGGATTCAGCATCTCACAGTGGCGCGATCGCTGTTAGAACTGGCTGAACTTTTTCCAGACCCAATGGCTACGGTTGACCTCAATATTCCAGAGTCCCATGATCTTTTGCAGGACCTGGATGCCGAGCGTGCGAAGGTGTATCAAGACAGTGCTCTCAAAGCGATGAACTATGCTGAGCAGACATATCCTGATGCGCCGGTAGCAGGTTGGTCGTTTCAAGGAACCGATGCTCGCAACCTCGCTGCGTTGGAACTCTGGCGACTCACCGGCAGCGATCGCTGGCATCAGCTCTTTTTAGCAACCACTGCCTTTCAAGACAACACCAAAATCTTCAAGTCAGGTCAATATGATCAGACCGATGCGGCGTTTTTGTATAGCCGCCTTGAGCATGAAGATATTGATCTAATTGTCCAAAGCAAGGCACGCGAAGGACTGTTGTCCCAAGCTGATAAGATTGCTGCCTTAACGAGCCAAACGGGATTTCAGTGGACGAAAGAAGATCCCAAGGCTCCAGTCGGGTGGGGCGTTAGTTTCGGTTCCCCCAGGGAAGCCGTTACACTGTTGCGGGCTCATTACCTCAATCAAGACAGGCGTTATCTTGAGGCAGCGTTGCGAGCGACCCAGTTTCCTCTGGGAGCGAATCCGAATAATCTTGTTTACACAACTGGTTTAGGAAACCGGAGTCCTCGTCATCCGTTGATTGTTGATCAACGGATTTTAGGCGTTGCGCCACCCCCTGGAATTACGTTGTATGGTCCCCTCGATCTTTCTAGACCGAACTACAAGAACTATTGGTTTGTGAAGCGCATGCTAAAAGGCCATATTTTTCCAGAAGCAGCTGCATGGCCGACTACAGAAGTTTACGTCGATGTCCATCTGAATGTTGCGATGACAGAATTCACAGTGTTTCAGACAATGGGGCCAGCGGCCTATGTTTGGGGATATCTATCAGCGCAAAAGTAAACTTGCAAGTAAACCTGCAAGGTTGAGTACAAAGCTTACAGCCACTCTGTGATGCCTTCTTAAGGAACAAACTGTTAGCAGCGGAAGGGCAAGAAAATTTATAAAACGTATAGGAAAAACTGAATTGCCAGTGGGGGTGCGACACTGAAAGAAGTTTTTGCGCATTGAAAATTCCATGGTGGCTACTGCTCCTTTTGCTCCTAACCATTTGCCAGATCTCATTGATGGCATGCCACCCTTGGCAGGATGGGAGCATCGCATTCAGATGACGACTCAAGCTAAGGATCCGGTGTTTCTGGCGCGTACGAACTTACGCTTGTCAGATATATCGGCGGGGTTTGCGATTGCCCTCCATATGCATCAGCCGACAATTCCCGCTGGTCAAGGGGGGCAACTCATCAGCAACCTGCAGTACATGTTCGAGCATCCTTATGATGGCGATAATCATAATGCTGGCCCCTTTGCTTATTGCTACGCCCGTATGGGTGATTTTATTCCAGAGCTGGTAGAGCAAGGCTGCAATCCTCGTGTCATGCTTGACTACTCTGGAACATTGCTGTGGGCATTCCAGCAGATGGAACGTCACGATATCTTGGATAAGCTGCGTCGCATTACCTGTGAGTCGACCTATCAGCCCTATGTGGAATGGTTAGGAACCTTGTGGGGACATGCGGTTGTTCCGTCGACGCCAATCCCCGATTTGATCCTGCACATGCGGGCTTGGCAGCATCATTTTGCAGCTCTATTTGGCTGGGAAGCCTTGGCGCGCGTGCGTGGCTTTTCACCTCCTGAAATGCATCTACCGAATCATCCTGATACCCTGTATGCGTTTGTTAAAGCTTTACTGGAGTGTGGATATCAGTGGTTGTTAGTGCAAGAACATACCATTGAAACGCAGACTGGAGAGCCTATCAATCAACCTCATTTGCCGCATCGTTTGGTTGCGACTAACTCGCAAGGGGAGACCGTAGAAATTACTGTCTTAATCAAAACGCAGGGTTCGGACACTAAGTTAGTTGGACAGATGCAGCCGTTTTCTGAGGCCAAGACACTGCAGCCGAAAATTTTAGGAGATGTGTCGGTGCCTCCTCTTGTGAGCCAAATTAGTGATGGCGAAAATGGGGGGGTCATGATGAATGAGTTTCCCAGTGCCTTCAAACGAGCCTGGCATGAAATGCGTCAGCAGGGTAGCGGTCGCGTGGGCACTGTGGGTTTTGTCGGCACAGAATATTTGGAGCTGTTAGAGGCTGCGGGGGTGAGGCCAGAGAACTTCCCGACTTGTCAAGCTGTGGGCCAACACCGTCTTTGGCAGCAGGTGGGCCAATCGGTAACACCGGAGGCTGTACAGCAGGCGATCGCTAGTATCCAAGAAGCTGATGCCAATTTTCAAATGATGGGGGCTTCTTGGACCAACGATCGCAGTTGGGTGGAAGGCTACGATAACGTTATGCAGCCCTTGCACAGACTCAGTGCTCGTTTTCACGAAGTGAGCCGGGACAATCCTTGGAGCGATCGTTCTGCAGCCAGCTATCACCGGGCCTTGCTATATAACCTTTTGCTAGAGACTAGCTGCTTTCGCTATTGGGGTCAGGGTCTCTGGACAGAATATGCACAAACGATCTATCACCGTGGATTGACGGCTTTAACAACCTAGCCCGGTCAAGGTCTAAGGAATTTCTCGAAATGAATATACCCTCGTAGGCTGGTGTCGAGGTACGAGACCCAGTACTCCGATCAGGTAATTTCTTTCTCAGCGATCTCCTAATAAGTATATGCTGCGATTTTAGTTAGCAGCAGCTTCTTCTTCTGATTGCGAAATCGTCTCCAGCGCAAATTGCATGAACTGGGTCGCAACTTCAGCACTGTTGTTGTGGGAAGTAAAAACTAACAGCATGCTGGACTCAGAACCGCCACTGTAGCAGAGAATTCGAAAGACACCGTCGTCGAAATACCCGGTTCGGTCGATCTCACCAATATCAGCAGGAACATCGAGTTCACTAATGAAGTCATCAGCACGGGTTAGACACATATCTTGGTTCACACCCTCTAACCACTGGTCACCGCTGGCAATTTCTGGACGTGCCATTGCCGGTAGACCAATTGCGGCCAAACTTAGGCTGCACAAACTAACAGAGATAAGTTGTTTAGGAAACATCGTATTTGTCAACTGGGCATTGAAAAGTGCAAAGTTAGCGGAGGGGGCCAAGCCGTAACCATCAATTCAGCAAGCGCTGATTCAAATAGCGACTATTTTAACAAAATAGCCGAATCTTGTGGCTTTCAGGAGTTATCAAGAATAATTTCTGAGAGCACTTATCCCTCCCATAAAAGGATTTACTCCTGTGTCCAAACGAAATCAGGAGAAAGTTATGCGTTGGTATCTTGTGTGCTTGGCAATGCTCAGTTTCACCGTAATGCTCCTTACATCTCAAAGGCCATAAAATTTACAGGGTATGCTCGCAACTCCTGCAAGCATCTACGCAAAACCTGGATGTATTGACTGGTTAACCCTGTGTTCTGTTTATACGCTTGTCCGATCGAGCACGTACAAGAAGGCGTTAAGCACGCCCAGATGCAATCATAGCGAGAGTGACTGCTGGGTTGAGTAGGCAGCAAGCGATCGACGATCAGCGCGTACTGTGCGTGCGTGAGGTTATTGGAGTATTTTGTAGCCATCGCTCTTGCGAGGTTGCCAGCGACAATATCAACTTGAATCGTGTGAGTTTTTGTCCGAACCAGCAGGCTTTTCAAACAGCCCGCAAAGTCTCACCGCATTTTATTGCTATTTAGGAATAGTCTTTGCTATAATTCTACCGGCAAAGAAAACTGCTTATGGGTCGGCATCTCATTTGTCTATATCCACTCTCGGATGATGTTTCGGATAATGACATTGCAACTAACAGCCAAGCAGATTCCATTGAATGTTTGCCTTCTACGCGATGGTTCCTGCTGTTTGAGAAACTGCCTTAACTTTCGGAAAATTGACTAGTAGGGTCTAAAGGCTAAATCCAGACTGACTTTCCGGTTCTTGCCTAGTTAATTCTGTCCGAATGCATCAGTCTCTTTGCAGTCACTCAGTTTTAAGCAGTCGAGACTACAGGATTTTTGAAGAACTTATCTTGACAGCTGTCTAGATTGAAAACTGCTGATTGCGGGCAAGAGTAAGATGCTTAATGTTTTGACGATCTAAACGTTGCCACCGTTTGTTGCGAGTAAACTGCTCGCGAGGGATTTTACACATCCTGTTAATAGCGTCGTATGTGTAGCCGTAGATCGTCAGCAAGTTGAAAGTATTGAGCCTAATGCGGCGTTGAGTGATAGAAACGGCAACTTTGTCGTGCTGTCACTAAGTCTGGGCGCATTTCAGCTTCAGGTGATCGTGTTTAGCGGCAAGGGCGGCACCGTTAGTTTTCTCGGTGGCAAATTCTGGCGCTATTCATTATCCGAGTGAGAGTCTGGTGCAGAATCCGAGTTGATAACTGATTCAGAGTTCACTCATCATCCAAGAATTCAACCCAACTCAGAATCCATGATTAATATTTCGAAGACTGACCTGCTTAGTTCCATTCAAAATTTTGAACCGGATAGCAACGATCTGTATAACCTGGATCCCATTATTCCGGGGGAGAATTTCACAGGACTCGACTCTACTGGGCTGGAAATTGCAAAGGCTGACGTCTTATTAGTTGACGAGACGGCTATCACAGTCACTACTGGCAACAGTAGCAACGTCGGTGTCAGTGTCACGAAGGTTTTTCCTGATGCTTCGTTGGTTGCCAGCCAAAACATTGATGCTGGCCAAAGTGTCGATGAGCTGATGGGTGTATCAGAATCTGACCCACTGGCTAGCGAAACAACTGTATCTGATCAGCTTGTCAAGTTTAATCTGCCCACAGATTAGCCTGCGGCAGTTGCCTAACTGGTGACTAACGATCGAGCCGAACTGTTGGTTATCAATTCCACAGATACGGTACTGATGGATGTTGCTATCGGTGCCCGTGTTGGCAGAGCTGATACGGCAATCCTTAATTCCTTTAGGGACGCTGTGTCAAGCGATGCTCAGTCACCTCTGACAGAGTCAGCGTGATGCTTGGTTAGCCAAGCATCACGCTGAGGCCAGCTTGAAGCCCGGGCCTAGCTGGCTTACTTTGCAGGCTGCTGTACAGGTCAACATCGGCTTGATGCAACTACGGGGACTATCTTGCCGAGCACTGCAGACTTGAGTCTGCAGTGCTCGGCAAGTGAGCTGATAGAAACTCAGATGGGTGTGTTGTGACGATTGCAAATAATCCCTAACGTGCTGTTAGGCGATCGCTAAACTGCCCAAATCCCCTGTGTAGCCAGTAATTTCAATAATGGCATCGTTGGCCACCTGGAATCCAGATATACCGTCATTGAGGGCGAGGAACGTACGGCTACCACTCTCTGCGGTAAAGGTTGCCGCCCCATTAGATACAAAAATTCCGCTTGTCAGTATAGCCCCAATACCTGATTCACTAAGGGTTGTGATATTTCCGGCCTGTTGAACGTTGGCAGCACTGACCACGTTGACACTATCGATGGCGTCAGTACCAATTGCCAGGTCCGTGATGATATCGAAGGTATTTGTGGAGGCTCCTTCGGCAAAGAGAGAGTCACTGAGCGTGTCGTAATTGAAAGTATCACTACCATCACCCCCTGTCAGGGTGTCGCTCTGGGAGCCGCCATCGAGGGTATCGTCACCCCCATTTCCTTCTATGATGTCTTGGCCACTTCCCCCAAAGACCATGTCATTGTCAGCTTTACCTCTGACAAAGTCATTGTCATCGCCGCCATCAAGCATATCGTCACCTTGGCCACCACCTAGAATATCTTCACCATTGCCACCGAACAGAAAATCGCCATCAACTTTGCCGACGACGCGATCGTTGCCGCTGCCACCGTCGAGCGTATCGTTGCCCTGACCGCCCGCTAAAGTATCATCGCCCTCGCCACCACGCATTAGGTCATTACCTTGTTTCCCTGCAAGATGATCATTGCCGCTTTGAGCATTAACGGTATCGGCACTGTTTGAGCCTCTAACATTAGTGTTGGCAAGATCATTCAAAAAGGTTGTGATATTTTCACGTGCCACTGCATCGGGTGTTTCGTTAGCGGCGATGACGTCGATCTCATCTAAGGGATTTGCTTCGCCATGAAAGCGAATATTGCCCACGACTTCGTTATTGATGGTGAGATTGTCGAAGTCTTCAAGGTCAAAATTGGTCAGTGTGACTGTGGGGCTATTCTCGGCATCGAAGCTAATGATGAGGTCGTTACCTTGCTGGGTGAGCAGCAGATTGGAGGCTGTGAGGTCAGTTCCTTCAAATGCTAATGTGTCTACCTCATCGAGGATTTCGTCACTAGGGCTGTCGGTGCTACCAACTCCACCAAAATTATGAATTGTGAGCGTTTCTCCAGAATTGATACTGAATACAGCATTGGTTGGTCGATAACCGAAATCAGCATTGTTGAAATCTTCATCTTCTGACAGCGTGATTGCCAAGGGCGTTGAGCCACTCGTCAGCACGAAGTCAGTCAAGATGCTGTTAGTGTCAGTTACCTCAACAATGTAGTCACCTGCCTCTAAACCCGTGAAGTTGAAGACACCACTACTGTTAGTTGTGACGGTTTCTAGGACGGTTTCATCGCCATCAATCACGCCATTGCCATTGGCATCATCAATGAGGTCGATTGTCACACCGCCAATCCCTGCTTCATCCCCATCGAAGAGGCCATTACCGTTGCGATCATCCCAGATGAAGTCGCCAATAGCGCCGCTGCTACCCCCTTCATTCCCTGTAATGATGAATTGGTCGAAGGCGATATCTTCGTCACCAGAAGCAAGGTTTTCAATTGTGAATCTGAGATCAAGCGTCGAACCTGTTTCTGCAATATTGGCACTAAATTCACTAAATGTACTGGTGAGGGTTGTGCCATCACGTTCGCCATCAAAATCACTGTCGAGCCCAGGCTCAGTGTTGAGCGATCCTTCCGAAGCAAACTGGAGGAGTTTGGTAAAACCACCCCCATCAATTTGGTATTCGACGTAGGCTAATGCATCTGAATCCCAGTCTTGGCTGGAGCCATCATCATCTTCCGCGAAAAGACCGCTGAAGGTAAGACTAGTGAAGTTAGTAATATTAATGTCTTCCCAAAGGATGGAGACAATGTCAGCGTTAGGAGGTTCGGCGTCAGTATCCATCGCCGCAAAGTAAAAGCTGCCATCTGGATTCGTTACCTCGTAGGAGCTAGTAATGTTGCTGCCATCAGTGCGGGTAAAGAAGTCAGACGATCCATCAGAGAACTCGGTGACAGAAGTTGTATAGCGAGAATTATTGCCGTCAGTCTCAAAACTCTCTGTAAAAATGGTGGTACTGCTCATGGTATGGATGTCTCCTGTTGGATTGCCGCGCTAAAAATGATGGATTTATGACTAAACTGCCCCAGATAGCTATCCAATAGGCTGTGTAAACTCTCTGAAATTTAGAGCTGTCAAGAACTTGATGCTCCGTGAATTTTTGGATGTGTGTTGGAGGATGGATTGATTTGGGTGAGAAGTGCATTAATTTGGCAGAATCTGAAAAGCACGTTTTGTTGCTTGGGTGTCTAATTACAAGGCCGAAATTTTTGAGAGCTGGTACTTATCCTGCTGCAAGCGAATCGCAAAATTAGGGATGAATTTCTGCTTGAATACCCTTAGCCAACGGCCATACTGCGATCGCTCACCTGATGTTTTTTCGAAAGGATTTATGGATGTTGATTGCACCAGGATTTGAACAAAGATCAGTGGTTACTGACCGAGGAACGATTGCTTATGCTGCGCCCCAACCAGAATTTTGGCCTGTGTCTGTGAGCCCTCAAGCAACCCTCATCTTTCTCCATGGTTTAGGAGGAGGGGCCTCATCCTACGAGTGGTCTAAGGTCTACCCGGCCTTCGCGACGGATTATCGTGTCATTGCCCCTGATTTGCCAGGGTGGGGCAGTTCCGATCATCCCCAGCGGGACTATAAGGTCGAAGACTATGAGGAGGCAATCGCTCAGTTCTTAAAGAATTTGGCTCCTCAGGGTGCTGTGATGGTGGCATCGTCTTTGACAGCAGCCATTACAGTGCGCCTAGCCGCAAAGCACCGTGAGCTGATGAAGGCTATGGTGTTGGTTGCGCCGTCGGGTCTGGCGGATTTTGAGAAAGATTCCCGACAGGGTATTCTGCCACAGGTACTGCGTATACCGTTGCTCGATCAGCTCTTATATAAAACGGCGATCGCCACAGCCAGTGGGATTCAGAGTTTTTTGGCTGAAAGACAGTTTGCTGATACGGACCGGATCACTTCCGAAATGGTGGCTGCTTACTTAAGCTCTGCTACTCAACCCCATGCCGAGTATGCGGCCTTATCTTTTGCCCGAGGTGATTTGTGTTTTGATTTAGCCGAGTGGATGCCGCAATTGACGACACCAACGGTGATTCTCTGGGGACGCCAAGCGCAATTCACAGAAGTTGAGCTGGGGCAGCGGCTAGCTGACTTGAATGTGGCTGTAGTCAAGCAGTTTGAGATTATTGAGGATGTCGGATTGACACCGCAGTTGGAACGGCCCGAAGCTACAATTCCTCTTATCCGCAAGGCTCTGAAGACGCTTCTCTAAACAGTGTTCTTGGGATAGATGGATGGAGGATGCTCTTTCAACTTTACTTCAAGGACTCAAAGATACCTGCGATTGCGATCAAGCTCAGTAAGCACCCTGCTAGTTTTAAGAAGAAAGGCATGGCTGTACGTACTATGACCTCAACTTGCTCCGCGGTTCCAAAGGGAGCTAAAAACAAGCAAGCGCAGATAAATCCAGCCACCAAAATAGCGAGGAGCCTCAAGCCTTCACTGGTAACTCGAAATAAGAGGCTATGGGGTTGTCGATTTTTCATGGGGGTATTGTTTGATGCAGAAGATAGATTGCGAGGAGGGGATAGGAGCTTAGACAAAATGAATCGGTTCTACGCTATGAATCGGCTCTACGATCAGGATGCTGCAGCGGTGACGACCGATTACTTGTACTGTCGTCCCTGCTTCCAGCGTGAAAGCGCGATCGCTCCCAGCTCTCCACCAAGTTCCCTGAAACTTTACGCGTCCAAGCATATTGGGCGAGATAGTTTCAGTGACCACAGCCTGATTTTTGTCAAAATCCTGCCATAAGGGTTCAACATCTGGAAAAGCGTGCATTTCCACACCAGATTGCTCACAAAGGTCAGCCTCAGTTATGGGAGTGCTGAACAAAGCTTTCAGTAAGTTCATGAGCGTGTCTCCTTAGCAACAAATCGGGGGCAGATGAACAGATCGCTTTTAGTTTGCGAGCTGATGTCAGCATCAATGAAATCTCCACAAAAGGACATGAGCTAGATCATTGAAAGATCATGAGCTAGATCAATCAAAAAGCTGAGCCAGATCAACGTGTGAGGGTATTTGGGCATTACTGTGTAGTTTTCGTTGATGAAATCCTACCGAAAATAGTTCTTATGCAACCTCTGAGCACTGTCATGAAAGTGGTTATGAGGTCTTGCAGAGGAACTCATATGGGGATAATGGAACAGGGGTAGACTCTCCTAGAAGCTTTTGATGATTGTTGATGTCCATCTACGAATTAGTGTCGTTGCATTGTTTGTTTGTGACGATGAAGTCTTAAGTTCTGTACCCAATGACACCACCAGAAAGTCGATTGTGGAGATTCAGGAAGAGGTCTATAGCCCTTTCAGGGCTTGATGAATGGTTTGAGGTGTGAAGTTTCTGAAGCAATTGGCTTAACAAACTTTCAAGTCAATCGATTGCTGACTATTGTCGGCGCTTTTTATGCGGACGCTAAACAATGTCAGCTCCACACATTCGACATCATCTATGAATGCCGAGTGGAGCCCAAGCCAGCTCAATTTGGGACAATAGCGTTCAGGCAGTGCGGCCAAAGTTCGCCACTGGATACCCATTGAAGATTTGGCTCCAGTTATCTGGAGCCATTGAGTGTGGAAGGTGCTGCAATCCATCCATTTAGTACCGCTGCGCAGCCAAAATTCAAATCCTCAGGATCTCGCCTTTGCAAGGATTCTGAATGGTTCAAATATTCCTGCCGTCGTGTGTACTCGTCAATCTAGTGTCTGAGTTGTGTTGATTAATTACAGCAGTAGAGCGCAGGTGATTAAAAAGCCGGCACAGGCAAAAACAAGGCTACCTAAACTACTTTCAGGTTCTTGAGCGGTATGAGTATTCAAATCACGTTCAAAGTCACAATTAAGGCAGCGGTAAATGCCTGCTTGATCACTGACAATTGTATGCTTGCCACAGTTTGGACATTCCAGTGTTGCAGACTTCTCAACCAAATTTGCTTGCATAGCTTCCTTGGAGAACTTCACAATACTGGAGCAGATGCTCCTGATTACCTCTCCAAGATGTCTGATGCAATTTGCGGTGTCGATATGGAAAAACTCAGAAAAATTTGGTTTAAGTTCAGGAACTTTCCTCGAAGCAGGAACTTAATCGATGGATTAACGTAGGCATGTAGTCCTAGGAAGTTAGAGGAATTTAAGCAACTTGCAGCTTGGACTTAGAATACCTACTGAGTATCGATTAATTCTTAATATCCTTTCAAAGGATAGGGGGGTACGCAAGAAATGTCAATAATGAAACGGATTGGCAATACCCACGCTTTGTCGATGTTGGCTAGGGTAAGCGAAGGTTGGCAGATAGTACCCAAAGCTTGTTAGCGTATTGACGATCCTCGTTTGAAAAGGTGAATTTTTCTCCAAGCTTGTCACACGACTTTTCATCCGATCAAGTTGTTCAACGATTTAACCTGTATGCCTGACAAAATTCAACGTCAACTTGTGACTGTTTGCCAAAATCGCTCTTGCCTTCGCAGTGGCGCTGATGAAGTTCTTGCCAAATTTCAGGAGTATCAGTCAGCGCACCTTCTGGTGAGTGGGTGTGAATGTCAGGGGCAATGTGGTTCTGGCCCAACCGTACGAGTAATGCCGGGCGATATCTGGTACTGCCGAGTTAAATCCGAAGATGTCAGCATAATTGTTGACGAACATTTGCAGCAAGGAAAACCTGTAGAGCGATTGCTTCATCCTCGTATACATCAAACGCAATCTGCCTATGCTAACTTGGCCGCTCAATATCAAGCATTTACGCAAGACAGTTAGACATGGATGGAGACTGATTTGCAGGGCTAAATCAAAGCAGATGGGCAACTGGTGCGTTGCCCTAAGGAGAAACTTTGCTCTATATGTTTTGACGGGATAGTTAATATGCCGTGGAATTAAGCTGGCGCTGCAGTTGGGGTCGATTCTTCAAACTTAAGCTTGGAGCGTTTGAAAGGGGCAGGAATCTCGATTGGATAGTTGCCTGTGAAGCAAGCTGAGCAGAAACTGCTCGTGTCTTGATGGGTGGCCGTGAGCATGCCTTCCCAACTGAGATAGGCTAAAGAGTCAACACCGATTTTCTCCGCAATTTCATCTACCGAGAGATTGGCAGCGATGAGCTGATCTTGACTATCGGTATCAATGCCAAAGAAACAAGGGTGAGTGACTGGAGGTGATGAGATGCGCATGTGAACCTCGGTGGCTCCTGCTTCTCGGAGAGCTTTGACAATTTTGTAGCTGGTCGTACCTCGGACAATGGAATCATCGACAATCAACACGCGCTTGCCTTCTAAGACATCTTTCAGCGGATTCAACTTCATGCGAATGCCAACTTCGCGCATCGATTGGGTGGGCTGGATAAAGGTGCGTCCGACATAACGGTTCTTGATGAGGCCTTCGGCATAGGGGAGTTGAGCTGCTTGAGCAAAGCCAATTGCGGCTGGGACGCCAGAATCAGGGACCGCCATTACTAAATCCACATCAGCAGGTGATTCTTGAGCCAGTTCTTTCCCTAGGCGCAAGCGATAGCTGTAGAGTGTCTCTTCGTTGACAACGCTATCGGGACGTGAAAAGTAGATCATCTCAAAAACGCACAGTTTGCGTTTGGCCTGATTATCCCATTGGATAGAGGTGATGCCCGATTCTGTAATCCAGACGAGTTCTCCTGGTTGAATGTCCCGAACGTAGTGGGCTCCGATAATATCTAAACCGCATGTTTCTGAAGCGAGGACGTAGTTGGCGGGACCATCGGGTTGTGATGGCTCTTGCCCCAATATACCGAGTACCAGAGGGCGAATTCCGTAGGGATCGCGGGCACCGATGAGGCCGGTAGGCGTACCAATTACCAGGCTAAAAGCGCCTTGACAGCGTTTGAAGGCTGCGATCGCGCCGTCAATCCAGCCGTGCCCTTCATCGACTGCTTCAGCAATCGCGTAGGCAATGAGCTCAGTATCAGCAGTACTGACGAAAGCATGTCCAGTTCGGTGCAACTCTTCCTTGAGGGCGGCTGCATTGACGACATTGCCGTTATGGGCCAAGGCTAATTCGCCTAAACAGGTTTTGGCGATCGCGGGTTGAGCATTGGCTAAATGACTGGACCCAGTTGTGGAATATCGTGTATGACCGACGGCAAATTGACCCGGTAGTTCCTGTAAAACCGAGCCATCAAAGACCTGGGAAACCAAGCCCATGTGTTTGTAGGTGTGTATGTTTCCCTGATCAAACGTGGCGATACCGGCTGACTCTTGCCCCCGATGCTGCAGGGCAAAGAGGCCAAAATATGACAGCGTGGCAACATCCTCTTCAGGGGCATAGACCCCGAATACACCACAGGCTTCTTCCGGCTTATCGATACGCGTGACGTCGGTAGCAGATGATGGATGAATCCTCGCTGAAGCAGGCGATCGCAAATTCATTGTGGACGATGACTCCAAGTGACACGGGATTGCTGAGAGGACAGATACTAGAAGGAAGCCCAAACAAGGGTCTTCGTACAACCTCGAATTCCATGATAGAAGGTAACAATTTGAAACGACGAAAGTCGATTACCTAACCTTCTGCGTCTCTTAATGATTCCTTAATTATCTAAGATCCTACCATCTTAAGACTGTGTTGCTCGATGCTTCTTATGGCTTAGCACAGTGAATCCTAAGTACTCAGGCTGTGAATTGCTTGGTGGTGGTGAATAGTGCGCTTTTAGCCATGCCTGCTTTAATCACTGCTCAGTCGTCGCTCGATCGCGGTTTCCCAGAGGTGGGTCAATTCGTTAAGATCGGCTGCTAGTAAGGTCGATGCGTCAGCTAGCGTGATGCTCAGGGGTGTGTTTTGAGCTTGTACCCTACCGATGACTTGCCACTGATGAGCCAGATGCTCCGCCAAATAAGCTTCCCACTCGGCGACTCTGGTTGGGTGAATGGACACTATAATGCGTGCGCCTCCTTCGCCAAACAGTAGGCAATCCCAACGGCTAGCAGGTGTGATTGCAGATTCAGTAATTGGGAGTTGAATCGTGGCACCTGCTTGTCCGCTAATACAACATTCGGCCAGGGCAACTGCTAAACCACCTTCAGCGCAGTCATGGGCAGACTGTATCCAGCCTTGATGGATGCCATGCCGACAGGCAACTTGTACGGCTTTTTCGAGGTCATCCTTGATTTTGGGTGGACGTCCGGCAACGGTATCGTGAACCACAGCTAAATATTCAGAGCCTCCTAACGTGAGATAGTCTGTGGTGTTTAGAGAGGCTTGTGCAGTGATTCCTAGGAGGTAAATCACATCGCCTGTCTGTTGCCAACCTTGACCGCAAGACCGATTGATATCATCTACTAGCCCTACCATGCCGACGACTGGAGTGGGATAAATAGGGGTAGGATTGCCACGGCTATCCAGCGTCTCGTTATAAAGCGAGACATTACCTCCAGTAACAGGGGTGTTGAAAACGCGGCAACCCTCAGCAAGTCCACGCGTAGCTTCTGCTAACTGCCAATAGCCAATCGGTTTTTCAGGGCTACCAAAGTTGAGGTTGTCGGTTACAGCCAGCGGTTCAGCCCCGACACAACTCAAGTTTCGAGCTGCTTCAGCGACAGCAGCTTTAGCGCCTTCATAAGGGTCAAGATACACATAGCGACCATTGCAGTCCACCGTAGCAGCGATGCCCTTATGAGGGTGGATGGTTGTTTGAGCTTTTTCCCTTGTTTGCGGCCGTAGACGTACGATGGCGGCGTCACTACCACCGGGTAGTAGCACCGTGTTGTTTTGAACTTGGTGGTCATATTGCCGATAGACCCACCGTTTAGAGGCGATTGTTGGACTATCCAGCAGGGTTTTGAGGATACTGTCCCAAGATTGCAAAGTGTTGTTGATTCGCAGCCCTGAGCGATCGCAGTCGGGCAGTTGTGCTGCCGACCATTGTCGCGCTTGTTCGATATAGGCTGGCAAATCAGTCATCAGTTCATGGTGGTAAAGGGGAGTGTCATTGGCCAATGCTTGGGCGGGAATTTCAGCTGCAATGCTCCCTTGAAAGCGGATACGAACGACAGGATCTTCGATCACTTCGCCGACTACCACTGCATGTAGACCCCAACGCTCAAAGATTTGGATGAGTTCTTGCTCACGTCCTTTTTGGGCTACAAATAGCATCCGTTCCTGCGATTCGGATAACAGGTATTCATAGGGCACCATGCCTGTTTCGCGTACGGGAACGTGATCCAGGTTCACGTCTACACCAACGCCACCGTTAGCGGCCATTTCGGACGTGGAGCAGGTGATGCCTGCGGCTCCCATGTCTTGGGCAGCGACGACTGCACCTGTTTTGAACGCTTCTAGACACGCTTCTACTAGGGATTTTTCTAAAAATGGATCGCCGACTTGGACGGCGGGGCGATTGTCCTCAGACTCATCGCTCAGTTCAGCACTGGCAAAGCTGGCTCCGCCCATACCATCACGGCCTGTGGTAGAACCGACATAGAGGACTGGATTACCAATCCCTGAGGCACCCGATTTGACGATTTCAGGGGTTTCCATCAGCCCGATCGCCATTGCATTGACTAAAGGATTGCCGGCATAGGCGGCGTCAAAATATATTTCGCCACCTACTGTAGGTACGCCAAAGCAGTTGCCATAGTGAGCAATGCCAGAAACGACACCTGTAAAAATGCGATGCGTACGCGCATCTTCTAATTCACCAAAGCGCAATGCATTCAAGACGGCAATTGGGCGGGCTCCCATCGTAAAAATGTCACGTAGAATGCCGCCAACGCCGGTCGCAGCTCCTTGAAAGGGCTCGATAGCAGAGGGATGATTGTGGGATTCAATTTTGAAAGCAAGCTGTAAACCATCCCCGACATCGACAACTCCAGCATTTTCGCCCGGGCCAACCAAGATGCGATCGCCCTCCGTGGGAAACTGGCGAAGCAAAAGGCGAGAATTTTTGTAGCAGCAATGTTCGGACCACATCACCCCGAACATACCTAGCTCGGCTCGATTGGGATGTCGCCCTAAGCGCCGCACAATCTCTTCATATTCATCCGGTTTGATACCTTCGGCAGCGATGGCTGCAGGGGAACATGGCGTGGTCATTGGTCGTCACCCTAGGGCTGAAAAGTCGGCCCTATTCTACCTCTCCTATCTGCAAATCCTTGGGGATGACAAAATTAAAAGAGCTGTTAGTGCTAAGAAAAGGTGAAGTGGCATAAAGATTTTATGTGATCTTTGTCACTCTTTGAGGCTGATCATTCTCACATTGGAAAGTGATGGAGATCGTGGGAAAAAAGGACACAGATGAAGATACTAGTATTGACTCAACTCTAGCCGAGTCATCTACAGGGAACACACATAAACCGACGGGCACACGGGAGTCCTGTCGGTTTTTTATTGGGAACCCCAACGGTAATTTTACGGAAACTTCAAGTATTGGTTGCCAAAAAATCAGGGATACTACAGTTGCAAAGTGATATTATTGCGACTGATTCTGCTTGATCCCTAATCTGGTTATGGAAAATTATAGAAGCTGTAGAAGTAGGCGTTTGATATCACGCTCTTGATATTGACGTGACTTTAGTGAAGTTTTTGAGAAATATTGAGTGACTCGAATCGCAGATTGGAATTTGCTTGATTTGTCTTGGATAGGTGAAACAGTATTTTTACTGAAGAACTAATTAAAGAATGAAAAAGTTTCAGAAGAAACACCATTGATATGCAATGCTCTGCAAAGCGTCACGTAGTTGATTGATCAGTCTCACAGTA
The DNA here is from genome assembly GCA_039818605.1 of Cyanobacteria bacterium J06639_14. Classification (GTDB taxonomy): domain Bacteria; phylum Cyanobacteriota; class Cyanobacteriia; order Phormidesmidales; family Phormidesmidaceae; genus SIO1E4. The sequence goes on from JBCBTQ010000086.1 coordinate 16,173, forward strand.
GTAAGTGACAGAGATCGCTGGAGGAAATCGCTAGATTGAAGATACTGATATTGACTCAGCAATAGCCGAGTCATCTACAGGGAACACACGCGAACCGACAGGCACACGGGAGTTCTGTCGGTTTTTTATTGATAAATAGCAACCGTGTTTTTACTGGTAGATTGCTATTTATTCCAGTCAGTTTCAGGAATAATACGGTTGATATAGATTGCTTCTAGCCTTGGTGCAGGAATTGTTGACTAGCCTCACCATATTTGGTGATAGAGATCGCAGCAAAAAGTTCCTCCCGCCAAGATACTAAGAGAGACTCAACTCTAGCCGAGTCATCTATAGGGAACACACACAAGCCGACGAGTACGCGAAAGCTTCGTCGGTTTTTTCGTAGGCAAGCGTGTTCACTCAGTGCATCATGCCCATAGTGTTTTTCCAGGAGAGTTCCTTGCACAAAACAATCAGTGCTCGTTGATCGGTTCCTGTAAATAAGTTGCTTTCAATGAGTTCTGTGAGAACTTGTTGTGTGAGTTGAGACGCGAATAATCCGCCTGATCGCAACAAATGACTGTAATAAGAGAACTGAGGTTTGCCCTCTGAAGTGCGGTGGAATTGGTGAATCATTTCTGTAGCCATAGTGTAAACACTAGTGTTTACAGGAACGACTTCTCGTGGAATGCCATGGCGGCCACAGGTTGTTTCTGTTTGCTGTTCTAGCGTGCCAACAAGGACAACTCCTAGCAGCGTGCGAGTCTCGCTGATGAGATCAGGGGTGAACATTGGATCAGGTTCACTAGCAAGACGAGGACCGTTGTTGAGGAACAGAGGATTGACTAGTTGAGAGTTATAGATGAGCCCGATCGCCCAATGGCGATCGCCATCTTCAAGCACCACAAATTGGCCAAAACCATATTCTTCTGGGCTCGGAGGATGTACGACATCGTGGTGATCATCCACCTGGATAACATAGTCACAATGTGAGTTAGATTTAACAACTTTGCCAATCCGTTGAGACGATCCTGAGCGATCTAAAAAATCCATGTCGATTCACACACCGTACTCTCACTAAAAAGGGGCAACGTATAACATTGCCCCTGCTTCTTCTATTGTGCCAACACTTGCTGGTTGCAGCGCTGACTAAAGGAATTCATTGAAATGAATATACTGCTGTAGGCTAGCGTCGAGGTCCGAGACCCAGCGCTCTGACTGATAATTTCTGGCTTAGGTGATTTCCAGGAAAAAATACCGACTCGGCGAGGGCTGCTGCTGCCAGAAGCAACGGTCAATATTCTGTATATTGCGCTCAACAACTTTCCTGGCGGATCAATTCATTGCCAGAAATCTCCTTAGCGATTGTCTAAGGCTCGGATCTAGTACTTGACGGCGGAAGTATACGCATCATTTTCAATGCTTAGCAGGTCCACTATGAGGTGGTTTTGCATTTTGCATTCCGCGTAGCGGTACTCGTCTTAAGACATCGCTTGAATGATGTAATCAAAGTAAGGCTCGGCTTCTTGAGCATCGACTTCAGAGAGCAACCCCAGCGAAGCTTCCTTGAGGCAGCGAACCGCCTCTGCCATACCTGGAACTGGTACATTCAGAGCGTTATACATTTCCCTGACGCCAATCAAGCCGATGCTTTCAATGGGATCTTTATCACCTGCGATGATGCTGTAGGTGATAAGTCGGAGATACCACCCATAATCGCGTAGGCATAGGGCTCTTTGCTTTTGCCCAAATGCGTTACCGCCAGGAGCAATAAAGTCAGGGCGACGACGCCAGAGTTCTTTACTAGCTTTGTCAACGATTTTTTTCTCGTTTTCCGATAGGGTCTGAGCAATTTGCATGCGTTGCTCACCCGTAGCTAGATAATCTTGGATGCTTTTGAGCTCGCCGATAGTTGGATAGCGTAGCTCATCATCGGCATTAAGGATGACTTGGCTGACTACAGACATGATTTTTATAAGCGACTAGGATGGATGACTGCTAATCAATCATCAGTGTACAGAGTTCGGACTACTCAGAAAAGGAATCCGTAGTCTACGTAACGTGTAGAGTCCTATTTAAGGCGGTATCTACCTTAATGAGTTTACACTTCTTAACGGAAAGCTCAGGATTTTGGAGGATAAAACGCTCTTGAGTGAGAGGCGATACTGTCGGCAACTTCCTTGGCGCTAGCTGTGCCAGTTCGATGTACTGTCAGACAGGCTACTGGTACTCAGGTGTCAATAGTTGTACTGTCGGACCAGGTAGCTATCTTAGAGGAGTGCAAGTCATGATGAGTGTGCGTGGGATTTCCTTGTTTCTAGCCGCTACAAGTTTGTTAGGTGGTTTACCTGCCATCGCTCAGACGAGCGATGATGAGCCGAAGGATAAGCGCAGCTATATTGGCGTCGGTGGTAACCTTGGCCTCAGTGGTGAAGAGTCTGCTCTGGGAGAGGGTGGTTTCACCATTGTTTCCAGAACACGTATCATCAACTATCTATCACTTCGTAACTCGACGGTTTTCGGGGATGAGAGCGCGTCATTGTTTGCGCTAACGGGTGAAATACCTTTGACCAATTCAAGTGGCGATATTACAGCGATGCCATTTTTGGGTGCGGGTGTCTGGTTGCACGGTGAGGTGGATCCGCTTCTGAGTGCTGGTGTAGATGTGCCTTTGGGACGCGACTTTACGCTGACTAACCGGGTAAATATTGGATTCGACAGCGATGATACTGATATCGGTTTATTAATCGGTGTGGGATATAACTTTGACTTGTTCTAAAGAGATTTCTGCGAAAGCAATTACCTTGCGGAGTGCTGGATTGTGAACCTCAAACCAGCCTCCGTTTTCGCTTTTATGGCGATAGGTGAGCTCAAGGTTGGGCAATATCTTTGTCTACAACTCAGCTATGGCTGCTGTTGATGGAACGAGCGTAGCGTCTGTTCTATTCTGGAGAGACTGCATTGTGGATGAACGGCAAGGTGTCTCCTTATTTGGCGCGTATTGACTTATATCCAATCAAATCTCTTGATGGAGTAGCGGTTGAGGCAGCTACAGTTTTGCCGAGTGGATCGCTGCAATACGATCGCGCCTGGGCTTTGTTTGATCAGACCGGCAAGTTTGTTAACGGCAAACGCTATGCCAGTATTCATCGAGTGCGATCGCGCTTCTCACAAGACTTTGGCCATATTACGTTGCGGCTTGAAAATACAGGCAAAGCACAAACGTTTCACTTAAAGCACGATGTAACAGTGCTGGAGAACTGGTTCAGTGCTTATTTTCAGCAGCCAGTTACGTTGCAACAGAACACGGATATGGGTTTCCCGGATGATACGGATTCTCCAGGACCTACTGTGATTAGTACTGCGACTTTGCAGACAGTGGCTGATTGGTATGGATTGAGTCTCGAAGCGATGCGATGCCGGTTTCGCACCAATTTAGAAATTGATGGGGTTCCTGCCTTTTGGGAAGATCGCCTCTTTTCTGCCGCAGGAACTCCCCTGGACTTTCAGATTGGGGACGTCATGTTACAGGGTATCAATCCCTGTCAACGGTGTGTTGTGCCAACCCGCGATGCGCTCACGGGGGAAGCGACGCCTGCCTTTCAGAAAAAGTTCATTCAGCAGCGAGCCGCAACGCTACCGGCAGAAGTCGCACGATCGCGCTTCAACCATTTCTATCGTCTAGCAGTGAATACTCGGATCGCACCGCAGACTGTGGGGAGTAGTGTGCAAGTTGGCGATCGCGTATCTTTTTCGCCTGACTGACGGGTTGGCAAGATTGCGAATTATCTGTTCAGGTCAGCCAGCGAGTGATGTTCGACCCCGCATAGAGAGCTCATTTCATGCATCAACACCTCAATTTTCCTCAACAAACCTGAATTTGAAATCGAGATACTGATAAGTGTCGTGCGCACCATGCACTTCAAAAAAGAGCAGAGCCTGATGGGCTAGGTCGTCTTGATGGCAAGAGAGTCATGGCAGGATTAAGCAATGCCTGAATTGCTCGGTCACTTCTTCAAGTTGTCGAGTTATCGAGCGACGTTACTTGAAGTTTCGGTTAAAGTTGCCCCGTTAGTCTTGAACCTTTCAAAATCTCTAAGTGATGTTGTGGATATAACTCAATGTTTTCAATATATCTACTGATATGTCGAAAATATTTAACCCTTGCTTATTGACCAGAGTTTTCCTGTTGGTCTTTCAACGTGAATAGGTTTCTCCTCTCCGAGGATGCACCTCTCACATCAGTTGGGTGGTTGAGTTTGTTCAAGTGGGTCACGAGAGGTTTCAGGGTTTATGGTTGCTATTTTTCCCAATGCTGCTGTGACATTTGCTGGTCCCAGCCAAATTGCTAATTATCTGCATGCTTGGCTTATCAAGCGCCTAGGAGAGGCCTCTGTAAGTTGGCTGGATCAGACTGTTCAGCAATTAGCAGAGAGTGCCTCAGAACGTGTCTTGTTTACTCGATTCAGTGCTGCTTCTCGCCAAGTTGGAAAGGCTGACTTAGCGTTGACGGAAGATGAGCTAGAAGTTGCTCAGACACTGCGAGCTGGATGGATGCCGGGGCAGTGGAGTATTGACCAAGCGACGCGATCGCTGTTGCTATTGACCTTCCCCTCTCAGGATGCCGATCGCTACGTAGGTGCTTTGGAGAAGCTCTTTGCGGCAGCGGATGTGGCTGAGCAGGTAGCTTTATATCAAAGCTTGCCGCTTTTCCCTCACCCTGAAAAATTCAAAGCACGAGCCATTGATGGGTTGCGAACCAACATTACGGCTGTATTCAATGCGATCGCACTCCACAATCCCTACGCGGCTGACTATTTCGAAGAAGCTGCATGGAATCAAATGGTTTTGAAAGCGCTTTTTGTGGATAGTCGCTTGAGTCAGATTCAAGGGCTGGACACGCGGGTGAATGTGAAGCTGGCAAGGATGCTGTCTGACTATGCGCATGAGCGATGGGCAGCGGGGCGGGCTGTGAATCCACAACTTTGGCGCTCGATGGGTCCCTTGGCTGAAGGTGATCTGCTTGCCGACTTCGAGAAAGTGCTGACCCAAGGTGAATTATTTGAGCAGCAAGCCGCTGCCCTAGCGCTGTCGAGAGCGGTTGCTCCAGAGGCTATTGCACTCCTTGATCAAGTACCTGAGCTCAAACAAGCGATGGCTGATGATCAGCTCACGTGGGAGAGCTTTAGCGTGACTCATCAGTAATTGCAAATTGGCTTGACTTGAGTATCACCTTTGTTCGTATTTCACGTATTGGTTCACAGAGTTGACAGGGAATACCATGCTACAAAACACCATGATGGTTATTGATCCGCACGTTCATATGACGGCGCGTACAACCTATGACTACCTTGTCATGAAAGAGTATGGGGTCGTTGCGGTGATTGAACCTGCTTTCTGGCTAGTTGTGCTTGGCGCAAATGAGGCTACCATTTAGAGCCATCCTAGAGGTTCATCTTATGGCTCGTCTCGCTCCCG
>JBCBTQ010000087.1:0-21595 GCA_039818605.1 Cyanobacteria bacterium J06639_14
TTTCTCAAAGAGGTTAATAGCTTCTAGAAAATCGCCCTTTATCTTATATATTCTTCCAACTCTTGTGTAGAAGACGCCTTTGTATGAATCATATGGATTTTCTAGAAGCTATTAACCTCTTTGAGAAAGGATTGAAGATAAATGAAGAGAATAACGATCTATATAATCAAGCAGTTTCACTTGAGGCGATCGCTGATACTCAAACTGAGACAAATCAATTGGTGAAAGGATTACAAACTTACCGCAGGGCCACGAAGATTTGGGAGACTATTGGTAATCAACCTGCCAGAAAAAGAGTGATAAAAGAAATAGAGAATATCTCCAAAACCATGGGATTTCTCTCTTCAACTAGAGAGGATGTGAATTCCAACCTAGAAACTATAAATTCTGAAGACTTAGGTGATGATAGGAAATCTGTCTAATTGCTGGCAGCTTATATAGCAGAATAAATGCTGACATAGCTGAAAACCATTTATTCACTTCTTCCTCTCAAATCAGATTAGATATTCTTGTCTTGGATATAGAAATCATGTCTATCCCATCAGTTTTCTATTATGCCAATCAAAACTCATCTAGAGGCTTCTCACGCCCCTGATTTGTCGTAGGAAAAGTTAGGTCGTAAGTGTTTTCAGTCTGAAAGAAATCTGATTCCGAAAATATTCTTAAAGCCAGCCGCGGAGACGGTAGACGACTAGGCCAATGTATTCCTTCATGGCACGAGTCACTTGGGCCAGGTTACCGGCATCGGGGAGGAGGCTGAGGAGAAACGCCTGACCCGTCCCCTGAATTTCGGCAGCCGCACGTTCGGAAATGAGGAAATCTGTGGGTGCCGCGATCGCCTCAATCCCTTGTTTCTTAAAGATCGCCAGCGATCGCGGCATGTGCATAGCCGAGGTGACTAACAGAATTCGGTTGATGTTTTCCTGTTCGAGAATAGCCTTTACATTGACGGCGTTCTGATACGTATTTAAAGACGTGGGTTCCTGAATAATGGCGGACTCTGGAACCCCCATGGCAACAGCAATTTGAGCCATATCATCCGATTCAGAAGGGCCACCCCCACGCCAGGTAATGCGTCCACCACTGAGAATCAGCTTCGGTGCTTTACCCGCCTTATACAGTTGCGCACCATGCAAAACGCGATCGCCGGATTCCATCACATCAACCCAAGGGCGAGGCGAGTCCGCCGGGCGGGTGCTGCCGCCCAGCACCACAATGGCTTCTGCGGTGGGCACCGGCGTGGGGGGAAAGTTACGCCATTCCAAGGACTTTACCAGCAGCGTTGAGACCCAAGCATTACTGCTGAAGAGCAGCACTATCAAGGCAATGGCAGCACTACTCATGGCTGCGCCTCGGCGGTTACGTCCGATCCACCACAGAGTCAGGACCATGCAGAACGAAGCCAACCCTACGGGATAGACCAACAGCGGCAACAGCTTAGAGAGAAATAAAAACATAGTGCATCTCAGTGCATCAATCAGAAGGCAAGGGAATTTCCAGAGAAAAATACTGATTGCGTCAGGACAGGTTCAGCCAGAATCAAACGCTCATCATCTGAATATCGCCATCAAAACCGGCCCTAGCAAGTAATGTCATGCTCAGAAATCGCCTAAATCTTGCGATCGCCGACGCCTTGCAAAGATCCGCCGAGCCCGTCGCCAGCAATAGATGACCAGACCACAGACAACAATCAAAGCAAACACAGGCGCGAGGATTGCTAAGAGCGACAACACCGCTGACGTTAGCATCTCGATGATGCCGACCACCGGTCCACCGGCTCCCCCCGTAGCGCCCGCAACCGCCAGGCGGCCCATCGCTGAGGTCCCTTCCACTAACTCAGCAGTGCCACCCCCAACAATGGCCGCGATCACCCAAAGCACCACAGGATTCATATCGCCTGCCATCGCCAAGCTAGAAGCAGTCACCAACATCCCAGCGATGGGTGCCGCAATCAGTTCTACCGAGTCGAGCGCATTGCTTACCCAAGGAATGAGGTATGCCAAGATTTCGATCAGGGTGGCAGCACCCAGAATAATCACAGCCAGCGGACTTCCTACCCATTGCCAGTCAGGCGATAAGTCCAACACCCCATTCATGGCAGCGACACTCATGGCCAAGGGGGGAATAAATACCCGAAACCCACACGCGGCACTAAGACCCAGGCCCAAACAGAAGGCCAGCACAAACTGTACAGTATCCATTGCCTCTTCAACGAAAAAGAAGACCCGCCCACGGGGGGTTGGTCTTCTCAAGGATAGCGATATCGCATCGACACAGCACTGCTAGTGGAACATCAGACAAGTCTTGACGTCCACCTCTTCAGGAAGCTCAGGAAGCTGAGCAAGTAGCAGTTGCAGAGAACGCAGGCAGGGGGCAGGTTAGGGGCATTGGGGGCAGCGGACAAGCGCTAGCGGTCGTCGGCGTTATCATGACAACCTCTTGAAAGACTGGAGGCTCATAAAACTGACACCCGGCACAAGGGCCACAGGGATTGACCGCACAGCGCAAGTAAGGAGAACGCGCATTCATCTGACAGGTAAAGTCGCCAACGATATAGCCCAATCCTTCCACATAATTCAGGTCGCGCTCGCTCCGTAGCGCCGCTTTAAGACCTCTCTGTGCAGCCGCATCCATAGCGCGACCAAATTCAGCCTGCACCCGATCGCGGGCTCGGAGGCTAATCCAAGCAGAAATGAGAGCGGGCAACAAGCTCAAACCAAAGATGAGAAGGATGATCACCATAGCGATAGCAGAAGATTACATCAACGGATATCAACTTCAAAGAAAAGAAATCAATTGATGAGATACTATCGTGAACCCGAGAGTAACCAGTGCTAGATCTGTGTATTTGTAGTAAAGCGTATGGATTTCTGTAACGTTCTGAAAAAAAGAGAGGCGAAAATTCCCGGCCTAGCAGGCAGGATTATCCTCGAAATCGCTCTCTAGACAAAGGTTTTCAAGCGATCAGTCCGTCTCTTTCAGCTTGGGTTGGTAGGTGGAAGCAACATGAAGTTCTTTTAACTGTTTTTTGTCCACTGCTGAAGGAGCATTGGTCAGCAAATCACGCGCTTGTTGGGTTTTCGGGAAGGCGATCGCATCGCGAATCGAGTCTTCTCCGGCTAGTAGCATTACCAGACGGTCTAAGCCGTAGGCAATACCGCCATGGGGAGGAGTGCCATATTCAAAGGCATCGAGCAAGAAACCAAACTTGTCGCGCGCTTCCTCATCCGCTAAGCCAATGGTCTCAAAGACCTGTGCCTGGACATCAGGCTGGTAGATACGCAAGCTACCACCGCCCACTTCATAACCGTTATAGACAAGGTCATACGCGATGGCCCGTGCTGTTTTCAGATCGTCAATATCGTCTGGGTTCGGAGCGGTGAAGGGATGATGGAGAGCTTCCAAGCGTTGTTCATCGGCATTCCACTCAAACATAGGAAAGTCGGTTACCCAGAGCAGATTCAGCGCATCTTCGGGAATCAGATTCATTTCTTGGGCGATCGCCTGCCGGACCCGATCCAAGGTGGCATTCACAATAGCCGTTGGCCCCGCGCCAAACAACAGCAAATGGCCTTCTTCAGCGCCTGTACGCTTGAGGAGTTCCTGCCTGCGGTCTTCACTGAGGTTGTCCTTAATGGCTCCAATCGTATCGATGGTACCGCCATCCCGAACGCGAATGTAGGCCAAACCCTTGGCTCCAGCATCCGTTGCCACTTTAAACAAATCCCCCCCCGGTTTAATCCGCACGTTGGAGATCACGTCGTTGCCCCCAGGAATGGGCAAGACCTTGACCAGGCCACCCGATTTCACCGCCCCCGAAAAGACCTTGAAACCAGAATCCGCCACCAGGTCAGAAACATCGACTAGTTCTAGCCCATAGCGCGTATCGGGTTTATCGCTGCCATAACGCGCCATCGCTTCCGCATAAGTTAAGCGCGGGAAAGGACGAGGGAGGTCAATGCCTTTAACAGTTTTGAAGATATGGCAGACCAGTCGCTCATTCAGATCAAGGATTTCTTCTTCGGTGAGAAAACTCATCTCCATGTCGAGCTGGGTGAATTCTGGCTGGCGATCGGCCCGGAGATCTTCGTCCCGAAAGCAGCGAGCGATTTGGTAGTAGCGATCCAGCCCCGAGACCATCAGCAGTTGCTTAAACAACTGGGGTGATTGTGGCAGCGCAAACCACTCACCGGGATTGACGCGCGATGGCACTAAAAAGTCCCGTGCCCCTTCTGGGGTCGAGCGAGTCAGAATGGGTGTCTCGACTTCGATAAAGTGCTCTTCATCTTCTAAGAATCGGCGAATTGCTTTGATGACGGCATGACGAATTTGCAGGTTGCGCGCCATCCGTTCCCGACGCAAGTCCAGATAACGATAGCGGAGTCGCAGTTCTTCTTTGACGGATTCGGGTTCGGCGGTGGAGACCTGAAAGGGCAGTTGCTTACGCACTGCGTTTAGCAGTTCAATTTCGTCGGCATAGATTTCCACTTCTCCCGTTGGCAGTTTCGGGTTCAGAGACGCCTCCGGTCGTTGACTGACCTTGCCCGTGATGCGTATTACGTATTCATTACGCAGATCTTCGGCGGTTTTGAAGGAGACAGGGGTGCGTTCGGGGTCGCTGACGATTTGCACAATGCCGGTGCGATCGCGCAAATCCACAAAAATCACACCTCCATGATCGCGACGGCGATCGACCCAACCAAAGAGAGTAACAGTTTCGCCAATGTGGGTGGCTCGCAGGTGACCGCAATAATGGGTACGCATGGCTTTGCTGTGTGCTTCCTAAACGCGATAGTACAGGTTTCCCAAAACCGTTCCATTATCCCGGATCGTGCCGCTAGAATGACACCCTTGCGATATGACTTGGAAAATTCTTGCCGTCACCATCGTTTTCACGCGACCTTGCCAGCGTCAGCAGAATTAAAAAGTAAACGCTATCGGCCTGCCTCCGGGTCAGCTTCAGTATCTCCGCCTTGCCGTCTCAGCAAACAGCCCAAGATGCGCTCACTGGCAGCAGCCAAGGTGCGATTACGCAGGTAAGTCACTCAATATCAACAGCGTTCCTTTAAGTTGCAGAAGCAGCTGGAATTAGCAACGTTGCCATACGCATTCAGGAACAGGAACCCAGTCTCTCGGGTAAAGCAGACGAGTTGCTGATTGCTAACCGAGAGACCGGGTTCCTTCAGATTCCTGCGGGTTCCTCCAGCAGCCTCTAACCATGCACGGCTGGCTCATCGATCGCGTTTTCCATCAAGGTATTGAGTCGATGGCGCAACATGGCATTAATCAGCGAACCAGGCTGGCGATCGTGGGGCCAAGCAAAGGCATGGCGGAAAGCGGCTGCTTGGCAAGCTTGGAGGCCATCAAATCCAATGACATCCTGCGTCAACAGATTTTCGTATTCAAAGGGTAGGCGGACATTGTGAAGACCCGCATTATCTGTGCAGATAGCAATATCAACATCCGCCTCAAAGCAGCGATCGAACACGGGCTTGAGTTGGCGAATTTCATCCAGGGTGCCGGTTTGCAGATAGGTGGTAGGACAAACTTCCAAACACTGTCCTCGTGCCGCCACTTCCCGCAGCAACTCAGGGCGCTGTAGGGGAATCTGAATACCATGACCAATGCGCATCAGGTATGGCAACAGCTCGGGATAACAGCCATCTTTCGTTTCAAAGACGTGCCCTGTGGTGTTCAAGCCTTGCTCACGCGCATAGGCATAGAGGCCAACAAACTCATCAAGGCGCTCACCGTACTGAGCATCCCCACCGGCCAAATCGATACCACACACATAGCCTGGGTATTGCGTAGCCAGATCGACAATGGCACGATTGACCTCATAGGGAAGCCGGGAGTGCATGCAGAGAATCTGCCCCGTCACAACGGGATACTCAGTCTGCTGACTGGCACGCCCAACCACCTCAACAATCTCAGCCATCTTGTCGATGCGATCGCTTTGCGACAAATGCTCTGGCGTCCTCAGATACGGGGTATACCGCAGCTCGAGATACGCTAAATTCTCAAAAATGTAGGCTCCGCGAATGAGACGATACACGAAATAAGGCAAGGCTTCATGGGTCTGCACACTTTCAACAAGGGTATGCAGCTCCAAATACTCTTCTAAGGTGTTGCGGGGCTGCGTGTAAAACAGCTCGAATGCCCTGTAATCCTCAAAACGCTTGGCAACATCAGGACGATTGCGCTGAAAGTAGCGCCACAAAATTCTAGGTACGACTGAACCGCCGAGGTGGCGGTGAAGCTCAGCGTAGAGACTCATGAAAACCCCTTGGCTATCAGAAAGGCCGTTGTTGTCTGTAAAGATTCGTAATGAAATCGGAAATGTATCTACTGTTGTACCGCAAAAAGTGCCGCTCTAGCGCTATGATGAGTAAATTTTATTTTCAACTTCTTTATTTTGTCCGGATATCTTTAAAAGACTTGCGAGTGGAGCCCAAAGTGAAATCGTGGCGAGCTGCGCGATCGGTATTGTCAGCAATTCATGCACGGCGATCTTGACAGTGATGCAAAAAACTGGCCATAATCATCATTTGTGAATAAAAACCTAAAAGAAATTGGCTAACGTCGTTGTAATTGGTGCCCAGTGGGGCGACGAAGGAAAAGGCAAGATTACGGACCTGTTAAGTCGGTCGGCACACGTTGTTGTACGGTACCAGGGCGGTGTCAACGCAGGCCATACCGTTGTGGTTCAAGAACAGACTTTTAAGTTGCATCTGATTCCTTCAGGCATTCTTTCTCCCGAGACAGAATGTGTAATTGGGAACGGCACTGTTATTGACCCGCGAGAATTGATCAAAGAACTCAATACACTAGAAAAGCTGGGTATATCAACCGATAAGTTATTTATTTCGGATTCGGCGCATGTGACAATGCCTTACCATCGGTTGCTCGATCAGGCTTCTGAAGAACGCCGGGGCAGCAAGAAAATTGGCACGACGCGCCGGGGCATTGGCCCTACCTATGCGGATAAGTCAGAAAGAACTGGCATTCGCATGGTGGATTTAATGGAGCTTGACACCCTCAAAGAGCAGTTAGAGTGGACAATTCAGTATAAGAATGTGGTGCTGGAAAAGCTCTATGGCTTGGAGCCTTTAGACCCCAAGGCTGTGATTGATGAGTACACAGCCTATGCTGAACGGCTGCGCCCTCATATTGTCGATAGCTCGTTGCTCATTGATCAGGCGATTCGTCAGCGCAAGAATATCTTGTTTGAAGGGGCACAGGGCACACTCTTGGACTTGGACCATGGCACCTATCCCTATGTGACATCCTCTAATCCGGTAGCGGGCGGTGCCTGCATTGGTTCCGGGGTGGGACCGACGATGTTGGACCGGGTGATTGGCGTGGCCAAAGCTTACACCACGCGTGTGGGGGAAGGCCCTTTTCCGACCGAATTACATGGCGGTTTGGGCGATAAGCTGTGTGAGCTGGGTGCAGAATTTGGGACCACAACTGGTCGCCAGCGTCGCTGTGGCTGGTTTGATGCGGTTATCGGGCGCTATGCTGTCCGTATTAACGGCATTGACTGTGTCGCCATCACTAAATTAGATGTGCTGGATGCGCTAGACGAAATCAAAGTGTGTACAGCCTATCGATTGAATGGTGAGATCTGTCGTGATTTACCCAGTAGCGCTCGTTTGTTTAGTCAGTGTGAGCCTATTTACACCACGCTGCCCGGCTGGCGACAGTCAACCAGCGAGTGCCGCTCGCTGGAAGATTTGCCTCAGCAAGCCTTGGACTACCTTAAATTTTTGGCGGAGTTGATGGAAGTCCCAATTGCGATCGTGTCGCTGGGGGCAAGCCGCGACCAAACGATTATTGTCGAAGATCCTATCCATGGCCCCAAAAGAGCGCTGCTGTATGAAAACGGCGGTCCGTCGCAACAAGTTGCATGATGTTTGTTTGTTTTTCCACTAAAGTCAATTTCTAGTTAGCAGTGAGTCCTATGGAACTGTCGATTGAATGTAACAAGCGCAAAGAGAATGTCAACCCTAGGGCATTACGCCGTGAAGGGCTGTTACCTGCAGTCCTGTACGGTCACAATGGGACTGAGTCGGTATCCCTGATGGTTAATGAGCGTGAAGCCGAGAAGCTCGTTCGTGCGGCTTCTGTGAACAACACACTGATTACTGTCAAAGTGCCCGATATGCAGTGGAGTGGCAAGGCCCTTCTGCGTGAGGTGCAAGCCCATCCCTGGAAGGGAAGCTTGTACCATCTCAGTTTTTTCTCAATTGCCTCACAAGACAGCGTCGAAGTTACGGTCCCCATTCATTACAACGGCACGGCTAAAGGGGTCAAAGAGGAAGGCGGCATGCTGGATATTATGGTTTCCGAGCTGAGTATTCGCTGTGCACCTGATACGATTCCTGAAAGCTTAGCGATCGATGTTTCGTCCTTGGCCGTTGGCGAAAACTTGCACATTAGCGATCTGCAACTACCGGCAGGCGTCGAAGCAGTGGCAGACACGGATAAAACCTTAGTCATGGTTGCCGGTTCGAGAACTTCTCAAGACGATGAAGCGGCAGAATCTGCATCTGAAGCCTAACCATAGGCAGGTATTATTTGTGATAAGCCAGGGAAGCCTTTCCCTGGTTTTTTATTGTCTTCAAACAGGTTTCTATGGCTGACGTATCACTGCCACTGCTGATTCAGCAAATGCTCCTACCGGAGTTTTACCCCCATCCGGTAGAAGCACCGATTCAGCTGATTCAGACTCATGTTTCCTATGTATTGCTGACGGGAGACTATGCTTACAAGGTTAAAAAGGCAGTGGATTTTGGGTTTCTTGATTATTCCACCCCGGCAAAACGGCAGCATTTTTGTCAAGAAGAATTGCGCCTCAATCAACGCGCAGCAGCCCCGATTTATTTAGAGGTTTTGCCCATTTCGCTGATCGGTGAGGCTTATGCCTTAGGAAGTACTGAGCATGCTGTCGAATACACCGTAAAAATGCGTCAGTTCCCTCAGTCAACACTGCTCAGTCATCTATTTCAGCAGGGGGAACTCACAGAAGCGTTGCTGCGGCAGTTGGCCGAAGCGATCGCCCGTTTCCATCAGTCAACCGAAACCAATGACTACATCCGTCGCTTTGGTACAGTTGAGCAGGTTCGTCAGGCCATCGACGAAAATTATGACCAAACCGTGGATTTCATCGGCGGGCCCCAAACTCAGCAACAATTTGACACAACAAAAGCCTACACAAACGCCTTCTTTGCAACACAACAAGCGTTGCTGCAACAGCGAGTTGCTCAAGACAAAATCAGAGCGTGTCATGGCGATTTGCACCTCAACAACATCTGCAATTGGCAAGGTCAGCTGCTGCTATTTGACTGCATTGAGTTCAATGAGCCGTTTCGTTTTGTGGATGTCATGTACGACATCGCTTACATCATCATGGATCTGAACTTGGAGGGACGTACAGACCTCGCGGCGACATTTCTGAGCCACTACGTTGAACAAACAGGCGATTGGGAGGGGTTGCAAGTCCTACCACTATATGTGAGTCGGCAATCCTATGTACGCGCTAAAGTAACGTCCTTTTTACTGAATGACCCAGCTGTTTCCGAGGCTGACAAACAGCAGGCAGCGGCCACGGCCGCCCCCTATTACACCTTGGCGTGCTCCACCCTCCAACCCCGTGCAGGGCGGGTACTGATAATGTCGGGCTTATCAGGCTCCGGCAAAAGTACGGTGGCACGCGAGTTGAGTCGGCAACTGGGGGCTATTCACCTCAGGTCAGATGCGGTTCGTAAACATCTGGCCGGTATTCCTGTACAACAACGGGGTGAAGAGAGTCTTTATACAGCTGCGATGAGCCATAAAACCTATGAGCGGTTGACGGCTTTGGGCATGTTGCTCGCGAGTCAAGGCTACACCGTTATTCTGGATGCCAAGTTTGATCGTCAAGCCACCCGTCAGGCAGCGATCGCTCAAGCAGAAGATCAAAACATACCGCTCACTATCGTGCATTGCACAGCGCCGATGGCAACACTCCGACAGCGCATCCAGCAACGGCAGGGCGATATCGCTGACGCTACCCTCGCAGTCCTGGAACAACAAACGCTCGAACCTTTTACTCCAACCGCGACCAATTACCTAGTCAAAATTGATACAGCTCAGCCATTATCACCTCAACTGACCACTATAATCGGGGAACAGGGCATCGGTGAAGAGCAGTAAACCTCTATTTAACCTATGGCTCGCAGGACTGTATCAAGGGAATTTCGCATGACCGACAAGATCATTCCTATTGCTTTGCGACTTTGGTTGGTGTTTTTGTTTGCGTTTTTACTTTTGGGGTACGCGGTGGTGCCCAGCATCCTGTTTGGCGCAATCGGAGGGTTTGCTGGTGGCATGGTGAACATCTGGTGGCAGACACCTGGGGGTGAACCGGCTGCAGCCGAATTCGAACCATCGGCCCTGGAACGGATTAGTGGTCGGCTACGACCACGGGAAGTTCAGAATCGTTTGCCCTTCTTAAAACTCTTTACCCGGCGCGATCGCCGCAATCCCGGCTCACGGCGCTCTTAACCTGATGGCATTCGCTATGAGTTTGAGATTTGTGAAATTCGCACAGCAGAAACAAAAATCTTGCACAAACTTCCTGTGGCAACGTACAATGTACCTGCTTGAAGGGTTGCTTAAGTCATCTAGCAAAGCGCACAGGTAAGATATTGTAAGTTGACATAGCGTGAGCGAGTCTCGTTATGTAGTTTTGAGCTTTTGCATATAGCTACATTTTGCCAGCGTTGTCACAGGCCAACTTGATCGTACGAAGGCAATTCGAAATCCTGACAAGGAGCTAGATAAGGCTTTTTCAATAAGATTGTAGATGGGGAAGATCGGCTCGATTGTAGGTCCCTAGTATCGAGCTTATTGACGCACCCGCGTGCAGAATTTATAGCTCTTCCCTATCGCAATGCTCATTCGTCCCCTGCACGTTTACTTAGTCTGCCTAAGTAAATATTGGGCTCTGTCTTGACTGACTTTTGATTGATTCAAAATGTTAGTCATACCCAATCCGCGTGGTTAACTCCCTCTATGAAAAATAGATGATCCCCGTAGCGATCGACATGTCGTGTCTCTCAATGAGGGGGTAGCAAACCGGATTCAGTATTAGAGCATGCCATAGCGCGAGCCAATCGGCTCAGGCTATTCTGTTCCGACTGCTTGGGAAACTCAACTTTGAAAATGTCCTAACGACCCTGGCGGTTGCAATATCTAGCCAGCATTGTTTGCCCCTACTGTATTACAGCTTTCACAGCCATCTAGGCAATCAAGCGCTTAATTTTGTTGAGCACGCAACTCATACCGATTTCTTTGCCTCATCAGACTAAGCGCCAACGAGTTGTTGGTGTACTTCTAGCTACAGCCACGATCTTTGCAAAATGATTCACATCTATCGCTAAGGGACATCTGCCGAATTCATTTTCATTGAACCTGATTTTCGGGAAAGAATTTCATGAATGATTTCGACACATCCAACATTTCATCAGATGCAAGTTCATGGCAACAAGCAGATTTCGACCTTGGCTTATCAGATCAATCTCTGCTTCCTAAAACTTCACCCAACCTATCGTCTCAAGACAGTTCAACACTGCGTTTCGCAGAAGACGATCTTGCACTCAACGCAGCAGATAATACCTCCCTCAATAACGATGGGACTCTGGTAATCGAAGCCGAAGACTTGACGTTACGCAACTACAAAACCAAGTCCAATAAAGCCTCCTCTAACGGTGAATATATTACTGTTAGGGGCAAACGGGGCAAGGGGACAGCGACGGGGGTCTTCAATGGACCGGCTGGAACCTATGATGTCGTGCTGGGTTACTACGATGAAAGCGACGGTAAAGCCTCGGTTGACCTGACAGTTGCAGGCGATACGCAAAGTTTGTCCTTCGATGAGGACCTCGGCTCAAAACTCGTCAATAGAAAAACCCTGACCTCTCGTACTACCCATACCAGCATTGAGCTAAACCCAGGTGATGTCTTGGAGCTAACGGGGTGGCGGAACAAAGGGGAACACGCCCGCATTGACCGGATTGAATTTGTCCCTGTCGGGTTGGACCCAACGCCTGAAGATCCTGGCGAGGGTGGAGCAGGCGATGAAACGCCTGTCATTCCCGAGCCTGACACCCCCACGAACGATGACATCCCGACTGATGGCATGCCTGTAAACGACCCACCGGCTCTACCAATCGACGTCGAGGACATGCGCGTAGATGGGTTCGTACACACCGGCAAGGGCGATACCTTCTATGTCTCACCCGACGGGGATGATGCCAATCCAGGAACTAAAGACCAGCCCTGGAAAACTATCAGCTATGCCGTCAGTGAAGATTCTGCCGTGGGAGCTGGTGACACCATCCTGGTCCAGACAGGCACTTACACTGAACAGGTCCAAGTCGAAAAATCTGGCAACGCTACCGACGGACACATTAACCTCAAAGCCGATGGTGATGTCACCGTCATCGAACCGGAGCCCGATAATAACAAGAACGCATCCTGGCATCGAGGGGTCATTGAAATCGTCGAGCAGAACTACTGGGTTGTTGACGGCTTCCGCGTTGAAAACGCCGCGGCTCGTGGCATCGCAGCGCGCGATGTGGAAAACGTGGTGATTCAGAACAATCACACCTATAACTCGGGATCCTCAGGCATTATTGTGCAGCCCAATGACTACTTCGAAGGGGGTGAAGAGGAAGTCACCAGCAAAAATGTCACGGTTATCAACAACACCCTTGAGAAATCGAATGTCAAATGGCTCAATCGGTTTGCCCAATATCAAGATGTCGGTGGCCAAGAGGCTCTAAGTATGTGGGGTGTCGATGGCTTTGAGGTCGCTGGCAACTATGTTGTTGAGGGTAACCGTGAGGGCATTGATGCCAAAAATGGTGCACGCAACGGTTCTATCCATAGCAACACCGTCACGCAAATGGCCATCACCACTGGCATACCGACTGGCTACAACGGCGGGCCGGCGATTTATATCGACGGTGGTCGGAGTGATACCTTTAACATCGATGTCCACAACAACAAGGTCTATGGGAATGTCGCCGACGGTATTGTTGTTGGCGATGAGTTAGTCGATCAAGGCGACGTTAGTGACATTCGCATTTATAACAACGAGGTGTATGACAACGGCAAACTAGGCACTAATCAGGGCGCAGCCATTGCGGTGAACAGCAATGTCAGTGATGTTGAAATCTTCAACAACACTACTGATGGCAATATTCAGTCCATTGTCATTGAGCGCAGTGACTATTTTGGCGGCGATAATCCCTCTGGTGTCATCGTCAAAAACAACCTCTTTGCCAATGATAAATATCGGTTTGGGGCCGTTGAAGATGCCAACGGTGTGACATTGACGAATAATCTCTTTGTCAATGATGATGATGGTGTTCAAGACCTTCAGATAGGGGGAGGTCTGACTAATTTCATCAATCAGAACAATAAGCAAGCTAGCAAGGCTGGTTTTGTCAACTCCAAGAACAAAAACTATCGCCTGACGGCTAGCTCGGCCGCAGTAGATGCCGGTTCGAATGCGCTTCCGAATTACCTCACCATTGACAAAGATGGTAATCAGCGTACGTTTGGCTCTAAGACTGACATCGGAGCCTATGAGCTGATCACCCCCTAGCAACAGTCTGAAGTAGTTCCTAAGCATGGCACCCAGTAAAAAGGGGACTAACAACTACTCGGGAGTGCATTCCACCTAGGCGAGCAACTTCCAATGAGTTCTGTGCGTCATGGTTGATGAATTTATTGATATTGACGCACAGAGCTTTCTCTCGTATCGACAAAAGACTGGCATAGCCACAGATTTACGCGGATCATCCTGCGACAGTATTGCTCCGTGGCATGCACAGGCCAATTTGGCGATCGGTGAGACGTGACGTATTCAAAAGTCGTGACATAGGTGTTCTACCAACTTAACGTTATTCATAAATGATTCATAGCAAACACCACAGTTACGGATACACAAGACAGTGGTACGGGCTCTCCACAGACAATCATTGCCCTTGCCAAGGACAACGATGCCATGGCATTTGCCCCCGAAGGCGCGAAGGGAATCGATGTTAGAGACTATGGCGCGATTCCCAATGATGGCAAAGATGACACAGCGGCTATCCAAAAAGCTTTAGATGACGGGCGTCGGGACAAAAACGGCAAACCCTTGTATAGCGACTTCTACGGTCGTCCCAAACAGCTTTACTTCCCTGAAGGGACCTATGATGTCAGCGATACGATTGACTGGGTCGGCAATGCGGTCACACTCAATGGTGGCGGCAGTGGCAAGACAATCTTGAAACTGCAAGACAAGGCCTCAGGGTTTGGTAACGCTGAAGCCCCTAAAGCCGTCATCGAGACCTCCGATGGCAATATGGCTTTCCGCAACAATATTTGGAACCTGAGTGTAGATACAGGGTTCGGAAATTCAGGTGCGATCGGCATTGACTACGGGGCTAGCAATAACGGCTCGATGGAGAATGTCACCATCACCTCAGGCGATGGTCAAGGGGTGGTGGGCCTATCGATGGCCGATGGGATTCCTGGTCCTCTCCTGGTCAAGGACGTTAAGGTGGATGGCTTTGATACCGGCATCAAGAACAGTGGCCCTTATTCAGCGACGTTTAAGGACATTGAGCTCACTAACCAAAACCAAGCAGGTATGGATGCTGGGGGTGGCACGTTAGTGATTCATGGCCTCAAGAGCAATAACCGTGTTCCGGCTATCAAGAGTGATAACTGGTTCGAGATGGTGACTATCGTTGACGGTGACTTGCAAGGAGGCGCAGCGGATACCAGTGCGATCGCGGCGCGGGGGCAACTCTATGCTCGCGACATCCAAACCAGTGGCTACCAATCTGCTATCAAATACAAAGATGAGGTCCTTGCCGACAAGACTGTTGGTGAGTATACGTCTCAAAGCTCTCAATTGTTTGATGACAGTGCTCAAAAATCACTCAATTTGCCGGTTAAAGAGTTTCCTGAATTTAACGATAGTAATCCGGAGAATTGGGGCAAGTTTGAGCCTCGATGGTACGGCGATACGGCTGGGCTGCAGGATTTGCTCAACGCTGGCCAATCCACCATTTACTTCCCCGCTGGTCGCTACTTTTCCTACAACCAACGAGTTGTCACAGTCCCGCCCACGGTAAAAAAGATCGTGGGCTTCTCCTCAATTGTGAATGGCGATAAGAACGGTGAGAACGGGGGCGGCATCAAGTTCGTTGTGGAAGGCGATAGCAAAGACCCGTTAATTGTGGAAGGGTTTGGTTACGGCGTTACGGTTGAAAATAACGCCGAACGGGATGTGGCGCTGAAGAATGGCAAGTACAAGTACACCGATGGGCCGGGTGCCAGCGACCTGTACATCGAAAACATCGAAATCGGTAGGTTAGACCTGCAAGACACAGAGAATGTATACGCCTGGCAGCTAAATACCGAGAGTTTAGATGCGGCCCGCACTAAGGTCACCAATAGTGGGGCTAATATGGTCGTCTTTGGCATCAAAACAGAGGGTAAGGGGACCGTCATTGAAACCATAGACGGTGGTAAGACAGAGGTCTTGGGGGGATCAATTCTGCCAATTCAACCCTTCTCGGCAGCAGAAAATAAAGAAGCTGCCTTCAGTATCGTTGATTCTCCAGGATTAGACTCGGAGGCTTCGATCAACATCAGATTTCGGCACTATGAAAGACCTGAAACAATGTACGACATCCTGGTTGAGGAAACTCGGGATGGCGAAACCCGGCAGCTCGAGAGTTCCGATAGTCCCCATGAATTTTTGACCCTGTATAACGGCAATCAGACCGTAGGCACGCAGCCAGAATCGCCACAACCGGAACCGGAACCCACACCAGCACCGGAACCCACACCTGAGCCCATGCCGACGCCGGGTCCTACGGTATCTTTACCGGGGCCAGTAGCGAGCTTTAGCTTCGATGAAAAAAGGGGAAGGATGGCGACGGATAGTTCTCAGGAAGGTCAGCAGAACAATGGCAAACTCCTTGGCGACGCCAGGTTTACGAAACAGGGAACCGTGACCTTCGATGGCAAAGGTGACGGCATTCGTTTAGCCAATTCCCGTGACATCAACTTAGGCGAACATAACGAGCGCACCATTGCGCTCTCATTTCAGGCCACCGACCTCAGCAAAGCAAGTAAAAAGCAAGTTCTTTATGAAGAGGGCGGCAAACTCCGGGGCCTCAATATCTATCTCCAAGGGGATACCCTTTACGCGGGCGGCTGGAATAACCCTGACCAAGAAAGCAATTGGGAAGGAACTTGGCTTAAAGTCGGTGACATTGAAGCGGGTAAGTGGAACGATGTAGCGCTGGTCTTAGAGGGGAGTGAAACCGTTACTGAGGATGCACTGACCCTTTATCTTAATGGTGAGAAAGTTGATACAGGTGAAGGATCTCAGCTTTGGCAGCATAGTGGCAACATCAGTCTCGGTAGCAGTAAAGACACTCGGTTTGCCGGTGAGTATATGGCTCCTCGGGGGGCGCGTCATGGCTTTGCCGGTGAACTTGATGATGTGATGATCTACAACAACGCTCTAGACGGTAGCCAAATTCAAATGATGGCGGATACGGCGATTTAATCCCAATTGTCCATGCCGCCTCGACGCCCCCAAGGATGAAAAGGGAGATTGAACGGGTGGAAGTAGGGGGTTATATTACCAACGGAATAGGAGTTCTAATGGAACGGTGAGGGGTTGCCCCACTCTATGCAGGGGGTATTTTCAAGCCATTCTGTTTACTTGCCACCATTATCGAAGGGCGCAAGGCTTGCGCCCCTACTCCCTAACTTAGACAAAATCCGGTTTACCCACTCCCCTCATTGAGCGACGCGACATGTCGCGTCGCTCAATGAGGGGAGTTAGCCATTCGGATTCGGTCTTACAGTACTCATTCATTTTGAATGGGGGTGTGGCATATGGATTTGGGCTCAGTCGTTGGCTAGACCAACAACTGAGGGGCTACGATTAAAAATATCGACATTGCTATGTGTTAAGCCTCAAAATCAGCCGCCGCCCACAAGCGAAGCAGTATAATTTCCACTCAACTCCTTCATATGTTCCGCGCCTGTAATGACGTTTAAAATTCGCGCGATTCAGCCCCAGGACAATGCTGACCTCGCGGCCATTATTCGCCAAGTCTTGACCGAGTTTGGGGCCAATCGTCCTGGATTTGCGTGGGCTGATCCAGAGCTTGACACGCTATCAGAGGCTTATAGCCACAAAGGCTGTATTTACTATGTGGTGGTCCAGCAGCAGACGATCATCGGTGGAGCTGGGATTGCGCCTTTCCCCTGTGAGTTATCAGGTTTGTGCGAACTCCAAAAAATGTATCTTTTGTCGGAGCATAGGGGACTGGGAATTGGCCAAGCACTGATGGCTAAACTCCTATCAACGGCCCAGGAATTGGGCTATCGTGGCTGTTATTTAGAGACTTTTGACGCCATGCAAGGGGCGATGCGCTTATATGAATGGTTTGAGTTTAAAGCTCTGCCAGAACCCCTGGGCGATTCAGGGCATACAAGCTGCAATCGCTTCTATCTACACTGGTTTAACGCAGCGGGTTCTGGCTTTGCGCCATAGACAATAGCATTCTGCCGTAGCGCTTAGAGCGCGATCGCAGCCTTCGCTCACAGGAGGTGAACGGACCCCGAACACTCCTGCAGAATTCACCCTATCCAGCAGAGGCTCGCTTGCCGGATGGCAGCTTATGCCTGGAGTTTCTTTGAAAAAACCTCCAGGCACAAAAAACCCTGGCTTGATCCAGCCAGGGAAGCAGAGGTTGGCCACAAAGTGACAACAGGTCAACTTAATCAGGTTTATTCTCAGGCAGTAAACACTTATCCGAATCGCAGCCAGCAGGGCCAGCTTCGATGAGATCACCGCGATCGTACAGAGCCAGAGCCGCGTGGAAATCGCCGGTACTCCGACGTGCCTTAACCTGAGCCACCATTGCATCATAAGTGGCTTTATCAATGGGTTCGAAGGGGAGACGAGGGAAGGTTTGGAGATTATCGAAACGCGCTAGGAGAGCAGCCGATATATAGCCTTCATCATGATGAATGGTTTCGTAGATGCGCTGACTCAAGGGCTCAATCTCGGCTTCTCGCAGTTCAATGGTAGCGGAGGTGTTATGAGCGGTATAGTGCTTTTGCACCTGCATGTAGAAATCAAACTGCGCTAATGCAGAAAACTGCTCGATCGCGATTTCATCGGCCTCCGGCAGGTTCGCCCAGGATACTTCTACCGGCATTTCCACAAGCCATTCCGTACAACGCGGATCGAATGGGTCCGTCAGTAAATTCCCATTCTCATCTTTGTCCGATTGAGACGGTACGACGGTATAGCCATAGTCGATGCAGGCCATCGCTACCGGATCATTTTTACGGAACGTAATGCGGCGGATGTAGCGCTGCGACTTAGGGGGATGCCAGCCGGGACTGGCCCCCGTGAGCAGAGATTTCGTCCCAGCAGGCTGCACTGTCGTACAGCGATTGGGACACCGCATGCCATGGCGATCGCAATACTCACCCACAACCCGATGCACAATGTCTTTCCAACGGCTCAGGTATGCCTGCTCTTTAGCCTTGAAGTCTAACCCTTTCATCGTATTGGGGCGACCTGTTTCCCACCATTTCAGCCATTCGACACCAAAGGCCTTCACAAAAAAGTCGAAGAGCCCCGTGAAAGAAACGCCTACAATTGGATCTTCTTCCCGCGACTGACGATAGCGTGGCTCTGTGAATTTGTGATTCAGAAGACTCGCCACTGCTAGCGCCCCGGCCGTGAAAGCATCTTCCTGCTCTTGCTCGTTCTGGGGATCGAGCTGATTGAGGTGAATTTCTGCCAGGTTGCAGTGGAAATCCTGGCCAATAATTTCACCACACGGATTGAGACCGTAACGACCTGCACCACCGGCCCGACGCTCAGCTTCACCCGCCCACTGAATCGCCCCTTCACCCGAATAGAACTGCTTGCGGACGGCGTCGGTGCATTCTTCTAAAGATGGCTTGTGATGAAAGACGCGCGTATGATTCGCCATACGCAAAGCATCTCGTTCGGGATCAATCCGCCAATTCCCGTATTCGTCTTGCTGCCAGAGATTATCCTTGGCCGAAGCGGCAAGCACATCATCACTGGCAAATTGGCGCATCCCTGCTGATCGCCGAATATTACCAGCCACCACACAGGCTGCGGCCTCATCAATGAGCAAACAGCACTCGACAGAGTTAAGCTGCCGCCCGATCGCTTTATTCAAGATCAGGGCACAACGCTCATACAGAGTCGGCAATTTAACGGGATTGGCAACCCCACCAAAGCCCTTTAGTTTTTCGCCAGCCGGTCGTACATCGCTAAGGTCAACGGTGACTTCAACATCTCCTGTGAAGCGATCGTCACTGGAAAGTTCAAGCAGGGTCTGATACGACTTCACCCAACCTTGACGACTATCACCGACACGGATGCAAACTTGATTGCCTTCAATGGCTGCTGTAGTCTCTTCACGGCGTTGACCAACGGGTGTCGCCCCGATAGCACCGGTCTGCTTGACGATGAGTCGATTGCGAATCGCCGGCAGCTGATCAGTATACTTGGGTTCCAATACCGCACCTGTACCGCAGCCCATCATCGCGAGGTCCATCATCAGACCAAAGGCACGCCAATCTACCACGTTGGTGCTGGTACAGTTATAGGCCCCCGAAAAGTTTTCCGGACGCTTACTCCAGGCCGTTCCCCCAACCCACAGCCACCGACCTGAAGGCAAAGCTTTGATCTCTCGCTGCATGCGCGCGATGAGCTGTTGTTCAGCCTCCGTCAGCTGACCCAATTCGACCAACCCCGCCAAGGTGCGATCGCAAACTTGGGGCCAAGTTTCGCGCTCTCCAGCCGCCGTTTCTCCTTTGCGGCTGTAGGTACGGTAGAACACCGGATAGGCTGTGGGGGCTGATTCTGGAAAAACGCTGTGAGATCGAATGCGAGGGAGTTCTTGAACCATGGATAACAGGCCTTACAGCAATGGACAACGGCTAAATCATATATATTGCGCACTCAAGTCAGTGGGTACACAAAAAGAGGCTAATTCACACACCTAGTGGACACTCATCTTAGGTCACATCTAGGGGTTTGGCACAAAGAAAAACAAAAAATACGCTATTGATAGGGTTTTCGCGGCATCCTTCCCGAGGAAGTTTACACGATAACACAACGTTTACAGAGGTATACATACGCTACGGTTAAGGCACATAGCTCCTCTGGCACTCGGTTCTGTTTGATTTTGTAGCTTTGGAACAATGGAAGGCTTTACACGTCAAGAAACTCTAGCACTTACGCAAATCACCTCTAGTCGGTTAGCCTATCTTGATCGGACCCGTGTGGTTGTGCCGCAAAAGTATGGCAACACTAAAAAGCCGACGGTCATTTATACCTGGGAGCAGCTTCTCGAAATTCGTACGATTGCTAATCTCCGCAAACAAATCTCCCTCCAAATGGTCCGTAAGCTGGTTGCGTTTTTAGATGAATACGGTCTTGACACAAGACTATATGACAAACCTCTCGTGGCAACTCCTAATGAAGTGTTTCTGGTCATGCCTGATTGGTCTGACATGCCTCAAGTCATGAAGGTGGCTGATCGTGGCAGCGATGGGATGGGACAATTAGTGTTGCTTGTTTTGCCACCGCTTAACACTGTTGTCGAGGAAATTTGGGATGCAGCCCGCCAATCCAACATCGTTGTATTTGAAAGCTTTAAGCAGCGAGCAAAGACTCTGCCAACACAGGCAGGATAATCAAGATTCTTGAAAATGCATCTTTGGAAACATTTAATGTTAATCGTGACGATGAGGGAAATCCTACAATCGCTCAGCAACTTGATAAGGTCTAGATGATTTTTTGGCGATCACGAAATGTATCAAAAGTATCTTTTCAAGATGATTGTTTATCGCCCTCTAAAAAGTTAATTAAGTGCCCACAACAAAGGCTTTCACAGTGAAGGAGTCTATCTTCTTAATTACTTGAGATCTCGCATAAACTTTGAAATTCTTTTTTCTGATACCAGTTAGCAGCCAAAATGGGCATCGCATGATTATAATATTTGGAGTATGAAAGCACTCTGCTATGTGTTGCTATTTAGCTCTATCCAGCTGAAAATCGTATAGTATAGTCTGAATCTATATGGAAGTCACCTAGACCTTAGTAGCTTCTGTAAATTTCGTTGATTCGTCTTAATTGTCAAAAAGTACAAGTGCTTTTTGGATTTGACGATTGTTCTTGGTGCGATCACGCAAGAGTCTCATGCCGTATCTGACATGGCCTAAGTGCTAATGCCAGAGTTTTTCTGATTCTAACGGTGATTTCCTACCCTAGATTCAGATTTGATATTTGCCCGCTAGACTGTTCTTAGCGAGGCAAAGTGTGTGCCTGTTCCCTGTAAAATGAATCCACGAGAAATCCATGGCCGTCGTAACTCAACGCCTGTCTATTTTTGTAGACGGCATGAGACTCTTGCGTGATCGCACCAAGAACAATCGTCAAATCCAAAAAGCACTTGTACTTTTT
>JBCBTQ010000088.1:0-21379 GCA_039818605.1 Cyanobacteria bacterium J06639_14
GCGGGCTTTGCTGATTGCTTGATCCGGGCCTATGCCCATGCTTGATGGCACGACATCCCTCAGGGGCGGGATTTGGGATCTATCGATATTCCGTATAGGCGAGGCATTGGGATTCATCGATATCCCATACGGGCGAGGCATTGGGATCCATCGATATTTCGCAGGGGCGGGATTTGGGATCCATCGATATTCCGTACGGGCGAGGCATTAGGTGAATATCCTTCCGGTCATGATTTGAAATATCTGTGCCCTAATGCCTCGCCCTGCCGGGCCGATCGCCCAATATCCCGCCTATCTCCATCCGATCGCTCGATTTGATTGATTAACCCAAAGGCAAATCTATGAAACTACAACACAACCTTGGGGGACTAGAAGGACTAGACCCCATTACCCCAGAAATAGCGGTCTTCGTTGAACCCTGGGAAACCCGCATCTTCGGCATTCACACCGCCATGATGGCTCTCAGCAACCACCTCGATACCTCTCTTCCGGAATACGACATTGATGCCGTGCCCACCACCTTCAAAAGTTTTTGGACTTGGGGTCACTTACGCATGGGTGCAGAGGGGATGCATCCCTTTGAATACTTTCGCTTGCGCTACTACGAAAAGTGGCTTGGTGGCATTTCCGGTTTCTTTATATCGGAAGGCTACATCACCCAAGAAGAACTGGATGCCCGCACAGCCGAATTTCTAGAAGACAGCACCGCCGCAGCGGCCCCGCTACCTAGCGGTGGTGAACCCGGTATTGATGCTCAGGTAGTGAAATATTTGCGTGAAGGCGATTCGCCTATGCGGCCCTTACCAGAAGCTCCGAAATTTAGCGTGGGTGACATGGTCCGCGTCAAGAATGTTTTCCCTGCGGACCATAGCCGCCTGCCGGGTAATTTGAAAGGCTGTGTGGCTGAGGTTGTCCTGGTCTACGAAGGGGCATTTACCTACTTCTTTACAACTGAAGATGGTATTGGCGTCCCCATGCCCGTTTACAGTCTGGCCTTTAAGCCGGAAGACCTTTGGAGCGAGTCCACCACAGAACCCAACATGGTTTACTACAACGACATTTTTGAAGTGTATATAGAGGCGGTTTAGATCATGCCAAGTAATTATCCAGGATTTCGCTATGGTGCCGATCGCGAGACGTTCAGTGCGGCCAAAGTTAAAGCCCTAGAGTCGCTTTTGATCGAGAAAGGCGTTATTACCGGGAACACCGTAGATACTATCCTCAACTATTTTGAGACTGAAATGGGGCCATTTAATGGGGCCAAGGTGGTGGCTCGGGCCTGGGTTGACCCTGAATTCAAAGCATTACTGCTGAGCGATTGCAATGCAGCCTGTGAGTTGATGGATTTTCCCGAGGGGATGTCTGGGGCTGAGGGTGAGCACATGCGCATTGCGGAAAATACCCCTGAAGTTCATAACGTCATTGTGTGTACCCTGTGCTCTTGCTATCCCTGGCCTACCTTGGGATTACCTCCCTACTGGTTTAAAGACCCAACTTTCCGTGCCCGTGTAGTCCGTGAACCCCGCGCAGTTCTTGCTGAGTTTGGTGTGGAACTGGACGAATCGGTCGAAGTCAAGGTTTGGGACAGTAGTGCCCAGATTCGTTGGTGGGTATTACCCATGCGTCCAGCCGGAACCGAAGGGATGAGTGAAGCAGAATTAGCGGCACTCCTGACGCCGGAAGCCATGATGGGTGTGGCCTTGGTGGCGGCTTGATGCGACTTCCCTGCTGTCGTCGTTCCCTGGAAAAAGGGGCGATGCCGAATCTGGATTGGAATGCCCCCTTTTTTAAGGGGGTTGGGGGAACAAGCCTTCATGGGTAATAGTAGAGAACTTGATTGACGCTGTATTTAACTATGTTTACTAAATTTGAGCACTTTGCGGCTACAAGTCTGATGGGGTCTCCTGAAGAAGCGCCCCCTCGAAAAGACGGTCACCTGAAGTTCGATCGCGATTGGGAAAAGATGGCCTTTGGGGTAGCGATCGCCCTCTCAAAACAAGGCCATTACGAGTGGGAAGACTTTCGGCAAACGCTGATTGCCACGATTAGTGAATGGGAAGCGACCCACGATCTGGCTGATCCTGAATGGGATTATTATCAGTGTTGGCTGGCGGCCCTGGAGAAGGTCGCGATCGCCTCGGGGGTGGTTAATGCTAAGGAATTGGAAACGCAGATCGCCCAAATTTTAGACTGTAAAAGCGCAGCATCCACTTGAGCGAGAAACTCTGTTTAGGTCAGGAGGCAAAATTCAGGAGCCAGGAGTCAGGAGTCAGAATTCAGTAGAGAACTGGCTTCTGGCTCCTGATTCAGTATCGACTGTATTGAGCTACTGTTGACCCTAAGGGACAAGTGCCCGTGTCGCAACAGAGCATTTTCATATGGCAACTGGTGTAACAACGCGCCCAACCTGGAGGCAAGATTGGACGATCGCTGTATGCATCGGGCTAATCGCACTCGGGGTGATATTTCGCTTTGGCAATCTGAATCAGGTTTATTGGCATGATGAGACTTTCACAGCCTTACGCATGTCGGGCTATACGGCACCAGACGTAAAGGCTGATATCTTCAACGGCACACTGGTAACAGTCGATGATTTGATGTACTACCAATGGCCGAATGAAGAGCGAACTGTGGTTGATACTGTGGATTCGCTGATTATCGATGATCCTCAACATCCGCCGGTTTACTACGTTTTGATCCGGCAGTGGGTAGCGGCGTTGGGGAACTCGATCTGGATTGCGAGAAGTCTTTCGGTCTTCATCAGCCTGCTGTCATTTCCAGCTATGTACTGGTTCTGCCAGGAACTCTTCACCGTTGCCGACACACGCCAACAGTTCCCCCCATTGCAAAGACAACTGACGAGCCTCTGTACCACTGTATTGTTGGCATTGTCTCCCTTTCATGTTCTTTATTCTCAAGAGGCCAGAGAATATGCCTTGTGGACTGTACTAATTCTGACTTTGAATGCCGTATTTCTAAGAGCAATTCGACACTCTACTGGGCTGAACTGGATATTCTATACAGGCTTATTAGTCACAAGTTTATATACGCATCCCTTCACTGGATTTTTTGCCCTTGGGCATGGGGTTTATCTCCTGGCGGTTGAAAAGTTTCGCCCCAGTCGTCAGGCGATCGCAGGCTGTTTGGCCATCGTAGTGGGTCTCTCATCGTTTATCCCTTGGGCCTGGATATTGCTGCGCAACAGCTTCGATACAATTGGCCTATCTTGGACATCTGTACCCCTACCTTTCAGTGTTTTACTCAAAGTCTGGGGGCTCCATGTTGTTCGGGGCTTCTTTTTAACGCGAGGTGATTTTGGGTTCGATACTTGGCAGGTTTATGTGGGGCTGCCACTGGCTTTACTTTTAATCGCTTATTCTCTGTACTTTATCTGTCGCCATACTCCCTGGCGATTCTGGTTATTTGTATTGCTTTTAATTAGCTCATCTTGCCTGCCGCTAATTCTGCCTGACCTGATCTTGGGGGGGCAGCGCTCAACAGCAGGGCGATATTTGGTGCCTACTGTCATTGGTGTGCAGATTGCGATCGCGACGGTGCTAATGATGCAATCTCAGGTAAAGAACCGGCTAAGCAGGCGATTCTGGCGGAGTGTGACAGCTATTGTCCTAATGTTAGCGATCGTCTCTAACTTTAGTATCTTAAAGGCCGAATCTACCTGGCCTAAGTTTCTCAGTTATGGCATGCCTGAAGTGGCCCGTATTGTCAATAAAAGCCCTGATCCACTCGTGATTTCCTCTTCTGATGCCATTAATTTCGGTAGCGTTTTTTCCCTGAGTCACGCGATTGATCTGCAAGCACATTTTCTACTATTTGATTTCGGACGAGTGCTGGATGATTCGTCTCCTTCTGAGCTTATGGAAAAGTTTGAGGATGTGTTTTTATTGAATCCTTCTGATGAACTCCGTGAAAGTGTTGAAAAACACGAAAATGCCAAAGCTGAACTCATCTTCAACGACTTTCACCTCTATCTTTGGCAGTTACGGTAGGTACAAAGCGGCTATAAACTTAAGACGAGAAATTCCGGTAACGAAAGGAGCCAGAAGCCAGGGGCCAGGAGTCAGGAGTCAGGAGGGCACTGGATTCTGACTCCTGACTCCTGACTCCCTACTCAGTCAGTGCTTCCCAAGATAAACCGTAGGCATACAAAACCAATGAATTCTTTTGTTTCCCCCATTTCCTGCCTTATGTAGATTCTGCAAGTAGGCGCTACACATTTTGGCTAGGGCGCACAGCCATTCACCCCTACAGATTTGTGATGTGTAGCCATAGTTCGCATAAGTGATATTACTTCGGTTCTTAAAAAAATAAGAGTGCCCAGATGCTGGACACTCTCTGCGGTTAAGTTTTAGCTGTGAAGCTAGAGCAGGCTGTCTTCGGTCTCGTCAGTTCCATCAACCCCTAGAGACTCTTGCTGGCGAAGGGCTTCTTGTTGGCGTTGACGAAAAGACTCTGCTTCGCTACCGATGGACTCCTGTTGCTGCCGCTGAAACTCATCCGAACTCATTGAAGGACTCAGAATAGCGCGATGGATAACGTCAAAGGGGTTCGATGAATCCCCGAAAAAGTCCGATCCATCATCATCGGTTCCAAGACCCTCCAAGGGATCGATCTCTGATGAAGTTTGAGCGATCGCCTCGCTAGCCGTAAACATTGCGCCAACACCAGCTAGCGCACCAACTAAAAGCCAGGAAAGAGAGGTTTTAAGTGACATAAGCGTGGCCTCAACAACACGGTTGGAGTGATTGGCGTATTTCATGCCTTACTCTAGCAAAAATTCTTGCCCGCGATCGCTGAGTGTAGGCCAAATACTAACCCTCAGTATTAGGCAATCCGACGACGCAGTAGCGGTTGAATGAGAACTAGAGAAATCCCACAAAATCCCACCAGCACAGCCAGTGCAATTCCCAGTGTGATATCGGCAAAGGGAGCCTGCATCACCACACTGCCCAAATGCCAATCACTGTTGAGGTAAATGTACCGAATCGGCTCGATCGCGTAAGTCAAGGGATTCAAGCTAGCCACCACCTGCAGCCACTGTGGCATAAAGGATAGAGGTACTAGTGCGGTACTCGAAAAGAGCAGGGGTAAGTTAGTGACAAAGATGACGGCAATGAGTTCAATGTGACCTGGCAGCGCAAATGATAGTCCCAGGCTCAAGGCTGTTACGCCCAAGACCAGTGCAAACACAATCAACACCACCAGTCCCAATCCCGCTAAATCAGGTAGACCTGCTCCCAACAAAGCACTCAGACAAATAATGGCGGCAGTTTGGACCATGCTCATGGCGGCAATAAAGATCGCTGAAGCAGCCACGATCGAGTAACGCGAGGCCAGCGGTGCTACGAGAAAACGATTCAGAAAGCCAAATTCGCGGTCAAACATAACCGGCAACCCGGCATTCAATGCGCCACCGAAAGCGGTAAATACAATGATGCCTGCCCCTAAAAATTGCCCATAGTTCTGACTTTCGCCAAAGAGTCCTTGAGGCACGTTTTGAAACAGGGCACCAAACAAAATTAACCACATTACTGGCTGGATTACCCCTGCAATCAGTGTCGATGGACGACGCTGAAGCTGAATAAACAGCCGTCGGGTCATGGCTCCGGTTTCTTGCAAAAAGGCTCTTGAAAACAGGCCAGGGGTGCGGGTACCTTCCGCTTTGCCAGCCTGGGTCTTCCACTGGCGAAGATCCGGATTCTCGATTGGAAGCTTGGGTCTGGGAGTAAGGGTAGTCATGGGTAGAAGAAGGGATGGAGGATGGAGGGTAGAGGGTGGAGGGGGGTGGGTTAGGTTCCTTTCATGGCTTGTTTGCGTTCTGCTTTAAGGTCACGAGTACCGGCGGCGGCCATTTCAGCATCGATTAGGGTTCGTCCAGTAGCGGCTAAATACACATCATCCAGGCTGGGGCGTGATTGGGAGATGCCGAAGGTAGGCAAATTAGCCGCTTTTAAGGCTTGCTGAACGGTTAGCAGGGCATCCGATTGGGCTGTTACCACCAGGTTCAAGGAATTGCCTTGGGCGCTGTTGACAATGACTTCTTCAACGCAAGAAAGTTGCTGAAGCAGCTCCTTGGCTTTGTCGGCTTCGTCATCTGGGGTAAATTCGCGAATGCGGAGAGTGACGCGATCGCCTCCAACGCGGTCCTTCAGTTCACTGGGGGTGCCGGATGCAATCACTTTGCCTTGATCGATAATCGCTACGCGATCGGCAAGGGCATCCACTTCTTCCAAATAATGGCTGGTAATAAGAATGGTGGTGCCAACTTCTTTGAGCTGCCGTAAAAATTGCCAGACGGCGGATCGGGTTTCAATGTCCAAACCAACGGTTGGTTCATCCAGCACTAGCACATCTGGCTGATGCAGCAGACCGAGTGCTAAATCTAGACGCTTCTTCAGTCCCCCAGAGTAGGTCCCGGATTTTTTATCGGCCCACTCAGTGAGTTCTAGTAAGGTGATCATTTGGTCGATGCGATCGCGACTCACCTTGGGCGGAATGTGATACAAGTCGGCTTGTAAGCGTAACAGCTCGCGCCCCGTCAGAACTTTGTCCAGCGCTACATCTTGGGCAATGTAGCCCAGATACTGCCGTGCTAAACGAGGATTCTCCAACACTGAAAGGCCATTCACTTCTACCTTGCCAGCATCGGGTGTACTTAGGGTGCAAAGACAGCGAATGGTGGTGGTTTTGCCGGCACCATTCGGTCCCAACAAGCCGAAAATCTCACCCGGTTCAATGGTGAAAGAGACATCTTTAACCGCTTCGACACTGCCGTAGCGCTTTTGCAAACCTTCAATCAAAACAGCTGGAGGCATATCACTAACCTGGCTCGGCTCGACTCATACGTTACACACGTTATTCTACCGAAGTGCTAAAGGGCTAGGGATAATGAGGATGCTATTTCGCCACCACTAAATATAATCCACACGAAACACGGAGGTAGCCTTTTATGGATTTTTATCCTGTGGCAGTGACGTAGCTAAAGGTTCAAGGGCTATTGAAGAGCCCTAGGGGGCGAACAACACACGCGAAAACTAAGGCTGTTGAGACGGTGACTGGGTTGATTGAGGTAGCGAAAGGCGGAGCGGCAATTCCTCGGATTGAAAGTCCAGGAACCGCCACGAAGAACGCGATATCCGTTCTCGCCCAAGGTTAACCAGGCACTGCCATCTCTAGGAGCGTCTTTGCAATTGCCATGCCAGTAATCTTGGCACCATTCCCAAACATTGCCATGCATATCACTCAAGCCAAAGGCATTGGCGATGCCGAAGTGGTCTACGGCTGTCAGTGCTTCGCGATATTCCCTTTCCGATCCATCAGCATAGGTGTAGCGACCGTCATAATTAGCCTTAAGGTCTTGCCAAAGGAGAAGGGCGTTTTCGTTCCAGCACGACAGGCATATTCCCACTCCGCCTCAGAAGGTAGGCGATAGTAACGATTGGTGAGTTTCGAGAGGCGATCGCAAAACGCTACGGCATCGTCCCAATACACATTGATCACAGGCTTATTCGGTGCCACAAAACGGTCTGCATCTTCACTGGTTGCCGGGTTTGTCCCAATCACCTGTTCGTATTGAGCCTGCGTAACGGGATAACGCCCCATATAGAATTGGGGCACTGTTACCTCATGCTATGGGCTTTCACTCGCTTCCCGTTCAGGCTCATTTTCAGGCGAACCCATCAGGAAGGTTCCGGCTGGAATCTGCACCATATGCAGAGGAATAGCATCACCCACATCAAGATACGGCTCAATAAACCCATACCCAGTGCGTCACGACGAACAGTCAGCGACATACCACCACCACCCAAATCACCCGTAGCGTGGGTCGAGGCAACGAGACCCACGGTCCCCCCATCAAAGCTTCCAAACCCATAAGCCGAGGCAACGAGACCCACGGTCCCCCCCATCAAAGCTTCCAAATCCATAAGTCAAAGCAACGAGACCCACAGTCCTCTACAATTCCTCAAGATCGCGCCCCCATCCAAGCCTCATCGTACATTCCAGCACGAACATAACGCTCAAAACTCGAATACGGCCAATCCCGCGGCGACCTTACCAAACCATGTTTAACCGGATTGTAGTGAATATAATCGCAATGATTCACAAAATCCCGCTCATCGCGAATGCAATGCTCCCAAAATCGCCGTTGCCAAACAGCCCGCTCACCCTTCTTCACACGAGAGCTTGAAAGCGCTTGATTGTAGACCAAATCACAACGACGACTAACGTATTCCTTAATCAAACGCCATCGAGTCGAAAAATTGGCATCTTCCTCAGGCAATGTCCACAATGCATGCACATGATCCGGCAACACAACGATCGCATCAATTGTAAAGGGATAGCGTTGTTTAACAGTGTGAAATGCCTCACGTAATAATTGCACATTGTTAGGATCTTGAAACAGCGGTTGGCGTTCATAGGTAACCACTGTGAAGAAATAAGTGGCTCCCGGAACGTTGAAACGACGATACGACATAGATGCACCTTTTCAGGTCATCTTTCAGATTGCCCATCCCATCCCCTTGTCACACCCGTCAACCGTCCAGTCGATTAACCGTAGCGTGGGTCAAACGGAGTGCGACCCACGAACCTGCCCCTCCACCCCACACGATCGCGACTCGTCGAATTTGCGCATGGACACGCATTTATCCGTGCAGCGCGATCGCGCCCTGGAAAACCATCTGTTTCGTTGCCAATCCATATTATGGAGGTGAATAATACACGCTAAGGCTGGGGCGATCGCGTGACGGAATACCGTGGGTCGAGGCTACGAGACCCACGCTACGGGGAAACAACACTGTCGCCAATGAGCAAATGGAAAACCATCTGTTTCGTTGCCAATCCATATTATGGAGGTGAACAATACACGCTAAGGCTGGGGCGATCGCGTGACGGAATACCGTGGGTCTCGTAGCCTCGACCCACGCTACGGGGAAACAACACTGTCGCCAATGAGCAAATCTGGCAGGTTGCTGCCGTCAACTCTGCTGAAAACTTCCAAGCGCTCGATGAAAAGCTGCTAGAACACCTCTTCATTGAGCGCTTTGAAGGCAATGAGGAAATTTTATTCGACTATTGAGCGCTTGGAAGGCAATGAGGAAATTTTATTCGACTGATGAACAATGATGAGTTTCGCCAGGAAGCAGCCGGTGCATTGATGTGGGCTGTATACAACCAGATTAGGGATGCTGGTTAAAGCGGTTTGCCAATGTCCCCAAACAGCATCACAGGGTAATGTTTGGGGACATTGATCGCGGCATATTTTCAAGTATGCACTAGCGTTTCTTAAGTCTGCGCGATGACAGGAAACCACCTGCTATTAGCAGCATTCCCACCGCCGTAGAAGGCTCGGGGACAGATGCAGCGGTGATCTGCCCGCGCAACTCCCCAGGTACCGTGGGACTATCGAATTCGACCGTATGGACCTGCAGATAGAGGCCATCGGCCAAGAGTTCATCCACGAAGCTGGAGAGCTGCTTCGTGGTGCCTCCCACTGTCGGATCAAACAGCTCACCCGTTACCGGATTGAACGCGTCGCCATCATCCCAGGTTCCTTGCAGGGTATCGTTCTCAAAATCAACGACAAGGTCGGCATCATCTTCACTGGGCAGGCCAAAAATATTCAGCGTGTGAGGACCGTTGCCGCCAAACTCACCCACATGGATATGAATCTTGGTAACGTCGCTGGGATCGGTACGATCGCTCTGATTTGGCTTCAAATTCACGCCATCCAGATCAATAAAATAAGTCAGCTCTGTTTGCGCCTCATTGAGTTCAAAGGTGGCAAACCCGCTGGCTTCTGTCGGAATGCCGTCTGGGAAGTCAGGGGAAACAACCTGCAAACCATCCAGTTCAGCCGTGAAAAGGGTGGCGGCAGCAGCAGGTCTGGCTGATATTGCAACCGTTGTGGCTGCAGTCGCGATCGCCCAGCCCGATAACCAAAGTGGTTTCAACATAAGGGTAGTAGTTGATGAATGAACAGCACATCTGAAACTCTACTCTTACTGGAGAATTTCGATCTACTCTGATTGGCTGTCTTCAAATTGTCTTCAAATTACAACCGAGTTCCCACCCAAAACTCGCCTGAAATGCAAAATTAAGGTAGAAATTATGTAGTGGAAAACATGTAGATAGATACCTTATCAGGTAATTTCTATGTCCAAAACGCTTAAGTACACAGCGACTGGAATTGTGTTTGCTGTCCTCGGAATGCTTATCTTCATCACCTACCAAGAGGCTACTATTCTCGAGCAAGCTCCTCAAACCGTCACTGAGAGCACTCACAACAGTCTGGATTAGTCTCAGGGACTGACTGACGACTATACCCTAAATATTTTCTGCCAGAACGCCAGCTCTGTATCGGCCTCTGTTCCTCCTCGATGAATATAGAGCCGCATCATTAAGGATAAGAGTTGATCTGCTGGCAAACTCCGTCGTCTGCGTCCAGGCGCATCGGGGTTGTCTTCCCAAAAGAAGTCAGTGTATGCAGCGACGGCCAGCTTGGGGTCTACTGTCTGTAAACGTTCCATGCTTGAGGGATTCGCGCGGACTTGCTCGGGCAGTGCCGCCCAAACGTCTTCGATAGTTATAGAGTGAAAGTCAATCATGCATTCGATGCCAGAGAGCAGACGCTATTGTACTGCGAGTGGATAACTTCGCAGTTTTAAATTCAGTCGCCATACTCAAAGAAAGTCCCTCGTAACGATTCAAGAGGTACGTCATGTCGGAGTCGGTAATGGAACACACTACATCCGTAGCGTGAAAATAAGATATCGGGCTGTGCCTATTGCGTATCAGTGCTTAGCGAATACTGATGAAGCCCGCTTTCTTAATCAAAGCTTGCCCCTCGAAGGATAATAAAATGTCTGCATAGGCTTGACCTGCGGCTTCTTCATCGGCACCATTCTTTTTAAGAATCACAAATAGTTGCCGTGTAAGGGGATACGTGCCTTCTCTAAAGGCTTTGGCGTTCAGCTGATTACGCTGCTCCGGGCAATTGGCTGGATCAACCGCAGGCGATTTCAAGGCCGGAACGAAAGGATCCCCATCGGTGTTCGCTAGGGGGAGGGTCTGCACCATACACTGAGGAACGACCTCAGGGGCAGAAGCGTAATAGATGCCGCCAGGCGATGTCGCCACCTTGCGGAGCCCTGTGGTGGTATCGAAAACAATCTCAACCCTCTCGTCAAGCGGGTTTTCGTTTAGTACATTCGAGACAAAGAATTCCGGTGTTCCCCCTGCTTCGGGTGCCCGTGAAAAAGGTTGAATCGCGAGATTCGGGCCGCCAACCTCAGACCAGTTAGTGATACGCCCTTGATAAATATCGCTTAGCTGTTCAAGTGTTAAACCTTCGATCGCAAGATTCGGATTAACCGCGATCGCAATACCATCGATGGCAACAGCAATCTGCTCCAGCTCAAACCCTCGCTGCTTGGCCGCTTCGTACTCTTTGGTTTTGATGGGGCGCGAAGATTCGGCGAAAGCCAGTTGGCCATCCAGCAACATCTTGATGCCATTGCCAGAACCCGGTGCCTGATTTACAGGAGCCGTGTAGCGTAGTTGAAAATCAGGAAAGGATGCTCGAATAAAGGGCTCCATAACCTGCCGAATTGGCACCATCGTTGTGCTGCCGCCATAGTTGTAGAGCCCGATGGGTGTTGGGGACTTTGAAATTAATACCTTGGGCCGTTGACGCTTTTGCTCTGTTGCCGCGTCAACGGCACGATCACCTATTGGCAAGACTCCTTGTGGCCACCCCTGCATCAGTCCCAAACCGCCACCAACAATGACTAGCGCGATGAGCCCTGGCAGAACTGGAAATGTTCTCTTATTAAGATTAGTCATAGGTTCGATTTCCGTAAGTTTTCAAAGAACTGTTTTGATTTGCTTCTGTGATTGCCTAGTGCAGTAAGCGGAGTATTCTTTGTCCACTTTTTCGATGTGATCGGAAATTAAAGATTCCTTAGTCTGCTTCTGTGATTGCTTAGTGCCGTGATCGGAGTCTTATTTTTTCACTTTATTTGATGTGATCAGCGATTGGATGCTCTAGAGAGTGATGATGTCAGTTGCCCTCTGGTTGTATGTATAAGTTTTGGACTCCTGAACTAGATACACAGACATGTTGCTAAGGAAGCCGGGAAAATTGATGTATCTTTAAGCTGATTTTATGAAAGAGCAACCCTAATTCCCCCATCCATCCCATCAGGACAGGGGCAGGTATCACAACTTGCGAACTGTAATATGTGAACTGTATTGCGTCAGGCTTGCCGAAGTTTGCCATAAAGCAAACCTGACCCAATCGGTAACGCTGGTTCAATATGTGTATCCTTACTCGCTTCGTGATGATGGCGTAAGTTCATCATCGCTACGCTGCTCGATCGCAGCCTGAACACGTTGCCATAGTGCTGGCTCATGTTCATACATCTTCAGAGCGAATAGTGCATCCTGAGCATCCGCTTTGCGTCCTTCGGCAATCAGCGACAATAGAAACCCGATCGCAGGGTCAGATCGCAGCATAGCGATCGCTATCAATGCCGTGCGCCGAAAATCCTGAACGTGTGAGCGCTGCCAGCAATTCTGCAAAATAGGGAAGGCCGCTTCCAGCCGTGATTCCCCGATAGCCAAGGCTGCCATTTCCCGCACTTCGGCGGTAGCCGTGTCTAAAAATTCAACGACAAACGGCAGTGATTCATCGGGGTCGAGTTTGAGCAGGCCCAGAAAACAGTCTGAAAGCACTTGTGGATTGACATCCCCAACCCGAACCTTGAGGCGCAGTAGGGGGATGCCCTCACGATTGTCGGTGTAAGCGATCGCCTTGGCGGCGTTGGCCCGTGCCGACGGTTCCGGATCCGCCAGTAGGTCAGCGAGTTCAACCATGACACGGGGATAATTCATGCGCACCAACCCCAGCGCACAAATGCCTCGTAGTCCAGCGGCGGTATCGACACTAGTGCCCCATGTCTTCTCCATCTGAATATGGTGAATGCCTTGTAAGAACAGCGTTTCATCGCTGAACTCTAGCCGATATAAGGTTTCAGCAATACATTCCTTTGCCTTACAGCCCGGATCGGTATCGGCAGGTTTTTGCATAAATCGCTCAAATGCTTTCACCAGTTCAGGCTTCAGGTCATATAGTTCACCCTCATGGACCAACTTAGCCGCTTGCGCCACGGCGATCGACTGCTTGCTCTGCAGTACTTGCCGCAAGGTAGAAACAGCGGCCTCAGAGGTCAAGTCATGGCGAATCGCTTTGAGATTGGCCAGACTCGCTTCTAGTTTTCGCGATCGCGCCATTGTTTGGTCCTAAATTCATCATCAAGAAGAACTATGTGAACATACCCTCATAGGTGGCATTGAGGCACGAAACCCAACGCCTCGATTGAGTAATTTCTTCCCTAAGTAGCCTTCATCACCTCAAATGCTGGCTCAGTAAAACCAAATAACAAAGTAGTTCATACGTATTGTACTAAAGTGTTGACTTTAGTGTGAGCAGGTTTTGGCAAACTCAAGATTTCGTTGCTGAATCTGCAATGAGCTGAACTCCCAATCCCAGTCCCAAAAGGTTGTGTCATTTATCTGTGCCTAAACCGACTCAGTTCTCCTTAAGATTTGTTCAATAAAGTGATAGCGAGAGAACGTGTGGTGCGAATCAGTTTCAAAGTCAGCATGTCCCATTGTCCATCGGGTCGAAGGGCTCGAATCAGGTTTATATCATCACGCGATCGAACACCATAAGCTAGAGCTGGTGAAGCCAGGGGACTTACGGCAACCTTTAATTAAGGCAGGGCTCAATCAAGACTTTTTGGGTGAAGCGCAGGTTTGTTTTGTGGTGTCGGGGATTTTTCAGCGCACCCGCTGGAAGTATCACGAGCGTACCTATCGCTATGTACTGACTGAGGTTGGTCACTTGGGGCAGAATTTTTACCTGGCAGCGACTGCTTTGGGGTTAGGCGTTTGTTGCATCGGAGCCTTTTTTGATGATCCTTTGAATCAGTTGTTAGATATTGATGGTCAGGAGGAAGCGGCGCTTGATCACCGTTGGCGCGATCGCTTAGTCGCCCTATGCCAATTCGACCAGACAGCGCTACGCATTGTCGGGCAGGAGTGATGGAGTGATTGGAGGGGATGGGTATCTATCGTCTCGACGAGAAGAATCGGTATTCGATTTTTGTTTGAGATCGTTTATACCCCTTGAAACCGAATGTGCCTATTAGACTTGGAAAGTTCTTGATATGCGTGACCAGAGTGTTCGCGGACTAATCTTTCAAAATGTAAGACTTGAAACATCAGATGGGGAGGCTCGCAATGCAAATTAGTGCTGTCCAACTCCGACCTATTGCTGGCGACATTGCCTCAAACTTGGCTAGACATTTAGCGTTCGTTGAGCTTGCCGTTAATCAAGGGGCTGGCCTGGTTTTTTTCCCAGAGTTATCCCTCACGGGTTTTGAGCCGTCGCTAGCCAAGTCACTCGCTACAGACAAAACCGATCCTCGTCTTAATGTGTTGCAGCAACGCAGCGACACGCACAACATTGTCATTGGGGTGGGGTTGCCAATCGCGGTCAACGCGGAGGTGCAAATTGGTATGGTTTGGTTCGCTCCCAGGACGCCTTGCCGCAGTTATGCCAAGCAGCAACTACATGCCGATGAATTCCCTTTCTTTGTACCTGGTGATAAGCAACTGGTTTTAGAAACAGGTGCCCATAAGGTTGCTCCCGCCATTTGCTACGAATCGCTCCAGCCTAATCATGCTGCTCATGCCGCCAAGCTGGGCGTCGACGTTTATTTGGCTAGCGTGGCTAAACCTGCAGGTGGCGTGGCTAAGGCGATGGTCCATTATCCCGTTATCGCCCGCCAACACCAGATGTATGTGATCATGTCCGACTCTGTAGGGCCTTGCGATAACTTCGTCAGTGTTGGCCAGTCCGCTGCCTGGAACCCTCAAGGTGAATTGCTTGGGCAAATGGATGGCGAGTCAGAGGGGATGCTGATGTTGGATACGGTGAACGGCAAGGCCAGCATACATGCCTGACAAA
This sequence comes from Cyanobacteria bacterium J06639_14, assembly GCA_039818605.1. Classification (GTDB taxonomy): domain Bacteria; phylum Cyanobacteriota; class Cyanobacteriia; order Phormidesmidales; family Phormidesmidaceae; genus SIO1E4. The sequence continues at coordinate 15,053 of JBCBTQ010000088.1, forward strand.
AGGTCTGAGTCACTTTACTTGGCGCACTTTACTTGGTGCACTGTGTTGCATTACACAACGCACATGTCATTCTCTCGTCATTGTAAAAGGCAACCTTTTATCTAATTGCGTTATCTACGGTAAGGGCGATGCGTCTTCTGGTCGTTGAGGATGATGTTCAACTTGCGGACTCTTTGACAGAGGCCCTAGAGGCCCAACGCTATGTGGTGGACGTGGTCAAAGATGGCGAGGCAGGTTGGTGCCAGATGCAGATGATGGAGTATGACCTGACGCTGTTGGACATAACCCTACCGCGATTAGATGGGATTCAGCTCTGTCAGAGGCTGCGGAGCCAGGGATATGAGTTGCCAGTATTGATGTTGACGGCTCGCGATACCAGTCAAGATAAAGTACGGGGATTGGACGCGGGAGCGGATGCTTACGTCGTTAAGCCGTTTGATTTGCCCGAGTTATTGGCGCAAATTCGGGCCTTGTTGCGACGGGGCAGTCGCCAGTCACCAATGACGCTGACGTGGGGACCGCTGACGCTGAATCCCACCACCTATGAGGTGAGCTACAACCGATACGCGCTACGTCTCACCCCTAAAGAGTTTTCGATTCTTGAGCTGTTGCTACGTAACGGCAGACGTGTCTTGAGCCGGTCGTTTATGCTGTCATCGCTTTGGTCAATGCAAAGCCCGCCAGACGAGGAGACGGTTAAGGCCCATATCAAAAGCTTGCGTCAAAAGCTCAAGGCTGCAGGAGCCCCCAAAACTTTGATTGAGACGGTACATGGTGTGGGTTATCGGTTGCAGCAGCTGTGATGCTAATTGGGGATTGGGGCCTGACTCCTGATTTCTGACTCCTGTCTCCTGGTTTCTGATTTCTGACTCCTGTCTCCTGGTTTCTGATTTCTGTCTCCTGATTTCTAGCTATCCCTGACGCCTCAATTCTTCCATCCCCTAAATTTCCCACCTTAACTGATACCCATATCAATCAACCCGTGGCAGGGTGACTTGAAACACGGTCCCTTGCCCTACATGGCTTTGACAGGTGAGCGTGCCTTGGTGAAGCTGCAGGCAGGCATTCACAACGGATAGTCCCAGCCCAGTTCCGTCAATGTCGCCGACGTTGGTGCCGCGATAAAAGGCTTCACAAAGATGGCTTTGATCAACCTCGGGGATGCCGATACCTTGGTCTTGAATCTGCAGCGTAATCGTGTGGGGGTGAAAGGTCACAGTGAATGTCACTTTGGGGTTTGGGCCAGAGTATTTGACCGCATTGGAGAGCAAGTTGGTTGCGATCGCCCGCAAAAGCTGAGGGTCAAGGTAAGCCGTCTGGCCATCACCCACGGTCTGGAAATCAATGTCGGGAAGCGTCTCGAAGCTAAATTGAACTTCTTCGATCAGTTGTTGACAATACTGCTCTAGGTTCAGTATCTCGGGAGCGAATGAAAGTTTGCCAGACTCAGCTCGGGATAGGGTTAGCAGGTCGTTCAAAAGCTGGTGCATCCGTTTGGCAGCGGCCCGAATACGGCTATAGGCACGATGCGGATCGGGGGGGGGATTTGTTGTTTCTAAGGTTTGAGCCGAGAGCAAAATCGTGCTGAGGGGAGTTCGTAACTCGTGGGATGCCATGGAAAAAAGACGAATTTTGAGCTGACTTAGCTCTCGTGTTCGGGTGAGTTCAGCCTGGGCATAGACGAGGTAGCGCGTCACCATAATGGTCAGCAATAGGCCAATGACGAGCGTTGATAACGCGCTCCATACAACAGGAGGCGGGTAATTCGCGGCGGGGGTAAAGGTCAGCGTCCACTGTCGTCCGCTCGTGGCTAGGGCATGACTGCAGTCGCCAGGGTTGGGACACAGCCAACGGGGAACAGGTGGTTTCTGGGCCGGATCCGTTAGAACTGTTTGGGTAGCTGCGTCATACACCCCTAAGAATTGTTCCGGGGGAGCAGCTGTTTGGTCGTGGATAACAAAGTTAATGTCGTAGTTGAGGGTTCCGAGTGATTCTTCGACCACGTCGGAAACGCGAAAAACGCCAAGCAGGTATCCTGCCAACTGTTCTTTGCGGGCAGCTTGTGACGTTGGGGTTGGGGTCGTAGCGTACAAAGGTAAAAAGACCAGAAACCCAAACTGATTTTTATTGTCTTGAACCAGGCGGATACGTCCTGAGGCCGCAACCTGGCCTGTATCGCGGGCCGTTTCGAGGGCACTGCGACGGGTTTCGTCGGAGTTGAGATCATAGCCGAAAGCTGGTTCATTCCCTTCCCATGGCTGCAGATAAGTCACGGGAATATACTGCGATCGCACGCCAGCGCGTACCAACTGACCGTGACTTTCGCGTTCCGTGATTTGGAAGTCAGGATATCCTTCGGCTTGGCGCGCTGCTTCAAAGGTGAGGCGATCGCGGTCAGACACCACCGGGGCCCATTCTAAGGCTTGAATCCCCGGATAGGTTGCCAGGGCGCGTTCAACAAAGCGGTTAAACTCTTGGCGCGAAACGGCCTGCTGGGGGACACTGTAAAAATCTCCCAAGGCCAGCAGCAGATCGGTGTAGCGGTTGATGCTGCGCTGGAGAGCCGTGGCGAGGCTATCCGTTTGGCGTTGAAATTGCAGGCGATAGCTAGCCCGCTCCCATCGGGCAACGGCAATAGCGGCCAAGATGGATAAGCTAGTGCCTAAAATCAGGGTTAAGGCGATCGGCAGAGTAGGGCGACGAATCCGCACAATGATTACGCGTGGTGAGTCCACATGCGGATGATTTTAACCCTAGGCTCTATTCCGTACACGCTCTTCTTCAAGGGATCTTTGGGAACGAAATACCTGAGCTGGAGGTTGGGTCTTGTGCCCCGACACCGACCTGCGAGGGATCTTCATTTCGAGAAATGTTCTAAGCTCTGAAAGCCGCCCCTTCCACCCTTCCACTATCGCCATCAAGGTTCAGATGCCTCCTCCTCCTCGGCATCCGTATCGGCATCCGTATCGGCATCGGCATCGGCCTCAGCATCCGCGTCAGCAGAACTTGATTCCGTGGGGGATTCATCCGCCACAATGGCCTGGAGGGCTTCCGTCAAGATCGAGACGACTTCACGGCGCTGACGCTGATCCTGTACCAAAACAGCTACATCCTCATCCATTTGAGCTAACGCTTCTTCGGCTACGTCCAACCGCTCAGGAAGATCCTCGGGAATTTGGGGTTCTAGAGCATCTAGGCGCTGCACAACTTCGCTGTCAGGTCCTGTGTGCACCGCGATCGCGCTGACTTGTTCCTGTAATCGCACCTGTTCTAACCGCAACAAGAAACCAAATACCAGAAATCCCCCCCCGACACCTAACACGGTTAACAGCCAACCCGCCCTCAGGAACCCTATCTGACGCTGACTTTGGCGGAGGTTTTGTTCCAGTGCTTCGATCCGTTTATCGGCTGTCAGCTTAAAGTCCAGTAAGGTTTTACCCATTTCCTCCAGACGCTGATCAACAGTGCTGGGCAGGCTGGCGTCAGTCGGCACAATGGCGCTCGAAGTAGATGTCAAAACGTCGTCGCTCACAGTCATGATCTCCCGTTAAAGAATTCAAATATTTACTGAGGGGCTGCTTCTTCGATTTGGTTGCGCCACTGATGCATCTGATAGGTGTTCCAACCAACGGTTACGATAGCCACGATGCAGACGCAGCTAAGCACCAGAAACCCCGTCCGCATCCAGTTCTCTGAGCGCTGTAGTCGTGACTCTAGCTCCAAAATATACTGCTGCTGTTGATCCAATCGACGATGCGATTGAAGTGCTGACCAAACATCTTTAGCCTCTAGTTGCGGTTGTTCTGGCTTTGCTTTGGACTGAAACCACACAACATGTACCTACTAAACTCTGAATAACGGAACTCAGCATACCGCGCACCAGAGCAAACCTACTCTGCTGTCTGCCCTGACCATAATTCTGAGTTGGAACTGCACCAATTAACGTCACAACTAACACTGATCCATTAGTGTTGGTTGGTATGACTCCTTGCACTGTAGCCCTTCAGTCTGATATCAGCAATTCTCACGATACGAATCGTCCCTGATGGCGGCAATTAAACTGTGTCAACGCAAAATCACCACCAGGCAATTACTTCGTAGCACAACGAAGCAGACCGGCATTTTTATCACCGTCTTCAGGTGGGTTCAGCACCTTTTGGTCAAGATAGGGTGTAAAGGTAGGGCTGATTCTCTACTGAGAGGAAATTGTGTTGGTGCGGCAGAGGAAAAGGAACGCGAAATTTCGCGTTCCTACTTCGACAAGGATGTTCCGCTAAGCTTTCTAAATCAGACGATGTCGCAATTTTGAGGAGACGGTATCAATAACGGCTACGGTCACGACCAATATGATCAAAATGGCACAGGCCTGCTGATATTTAAAGGTATCGAGACTTTGATCGAGGGCCATACCGATACCGCCTGCACCGACTAATCCCACTACCGATGCAGAACGAATATTGGCTTCAAATCGATACAAGGTAAACGACAGCCACAGGGGAATAACCTGAGGAATAACGCCAAAAATAATTTCCTGGAGTTTGGAAGCCCCCGTTGCCCGAATACCTTCAACCGGGCCTACTTCGATCGCTTCTACAGCTTCTGAAAAAAGTTTCCCGAAGGTGCCTGTGGTATGGACAAAAAGGGCCAGCGTACCGGCAAAAGGACCGAGTCCTACAGCTACCACGAACATGATGGCGAAGACGAATTCATTCACTGCCCGCATAAAGTCCAAGGTGCGACGGACGATGAAGACTAGCCAAGGTGGACAGAGATTCTCAGAGGCTAGGAGACCCGCTGGGACGCCTGCTATCGCGGCTAGCAAGGTACCCCATACTGCCATCGAAATAGTGATCCAGGTCTCCCTCAGATAATTTCGCCAGTAGCGGAAGTCGGGGGGAAAATAACGCCCTGCGTACTGCGCCATATTATCTCGGTCTTTGATGAGTTGCGGGATATCGATCTCGCTGCTGATGAAGGTAATGACTAGAATCGCGATCGCGATCAACAAAAATGTCCCATTTAAGGCAGTTATACGCTTTTTCTCCTGCGCTAGCATTTCCTGGACAGCTGGCGATGTCATCACGGAATCTTTGATTTTGGGAGGAAGCTGAACACTCATAATGCTGGCCAAGGAAAAGGAAGGTTGATCATCGAAAGAGTGGAAGGGGAGGAAGGTGGAAGAGTAGGAGGGTAGAAATTCCCTCCTACCCTCCACCTTGTACGCTTGCTATCTACTGGAGAGCTTCTAGCTGCTTCTCTAGTTCATCTAACTCAGCTTGTTTTTCTTCGTCGCTCAGGGTGTCGTCGGCTTCGACTTGCAACTTGTTTTTGGCGATTTCCAGCTCACGGATGGTGTTCCAATCCACATCACCAGCAGGTTCAAAGCCAGACCAGCCTAAGGGTTCGAGAATAGCTCCATCGGTATAGCTATAGAAAAATTCCTTGATCTGTTCTTTCAGGCAGTCGGGCAGATCATTCCGCATAGCCAAGGGGTCACTGGGGATTTCCGGCGAAGTCCAAATAATCTGGATCTTCTCGCGCTCCTCAGGAGCTGTTTCTGCCAGTCGATCCAAGGACTCATTGTTGTTGGTAGCGACGTCAACTTGGTCGTTCGCAACTGCGAGTGCGGTAGCTTCATGACTGCCCGCATATTGGAGTTCATTGAAAATATCTGCCGCATTCACACCCTTTTGCGCAAATACGTAGTAAGTGGGAACCAGGAAACCAGAGGTAGAGTTCTCTTCGTTGAAAGCAAATCGCAGGTCAGCTGCATTTTCAACTACATACTCATCACCATTACCAGCCTCCAAGTCGATGGCTTCGACAATGGCATTCTCTTTGTTCGTAATCAGGTGTGAGAAGTAGCCAGTAGAGCCATCGGTAGCAATAGTACGGGCAAACGCTTCAGCCTGGGAGCGTTTAGCTGCTTCAATGTAGGACTTGCCGCCGTACCATGCGATTTGCACTTTGTCGGCCCCCATCGCTTCAATAATGGCCGCATATTCTGTGGAGTATTGGGGGTCAACCTTGCGTCCTAGACCTTCAGACATCGCATCAATGAACGGCTCCCAAATTGGAGCCTGATTAGCTTGTGACTCGGTAGAAATGATGCCGAAGGTTAATTCAGTAACTTCGGGAGCACAGGCTTCGCCTGCTTCAGAGGCAACTTCGGTGCCTGCTTCGGCATCAAGTTCAGGTGCCGGAGTGGTATTGGTTCCGGTCGTGCAGCTAGCCAGAACAGTTGCGCTCAGCATGCTGGCGGCAAACAGTGCCGTGGATTTTTTAAAAGAACGAGTAACCATGAAAATTCCCTAAATGAATGTAAAT
>JBCBTQ010000089.1:0-21117 GCA_039818605.1 Cyanobacteria bacterium J06639_14
GGTACAAACAACGATTGTCGACGATGTGGCTCTAAAGCTTCCGATTCCATGAAAAGCTTCTTCCTCCAAGGCCCGTTTAATCAGAGAAATCCTGGCTAGATCCTACCCTCTACCCTCCACTCTCTACTGCTAACCAGAGGAATACAAAGCTGTTTGTAAAGGCCCCAAATGCTTCTCGTAATTTCGCCAGCGATCGAGGGACGAACGGTAAACGGGTTGCCTCACCTGCAGTTGGCTAGCCGTCGTAACAGTACGCTTGGTTTCGTGGGCACGCAGACACTGAGGATCCCAAGTCAGTCCAATAAAGTCAATTAGCTTACGGCAAGTCGCTTCATGGTCCGTAACCATAGCCTTGTAATCGACCTCAAACATTTGGTTAGGCAGTGTATGACGCCAATGAGTCATCAATCTTTCATAGGCTCGGTAATACCGACCTAAATGAACCAGGTTATTAGAAAAAGCTTGATGACTACTCCGAAATCGCTTGAAATAGCAGGACAGACAAGTGTCTAATGCGTTGCGACGGCAGTGGACAATCCGAGCATTGGGCAACAGTAATGTCAGTAATCCAGCGTGGAAGAAGTTGAGCGGATACTTATCCACAATGCGAAAAGCCTGAGGACTCAAGGGTCTTAAGCAATCAATCAAAGCTCTACCCAGCCCGCGCAAGGTTGCCGCAGGTACTGAGCGAACACAGGTCGGATAGCTATGCTGAGTACCGCTATATTGTGTTAATTGAGCCGAGATGCTGTTTACGTAAGGTAATTCACCGGCACCAAACACTACTGTATGGGCGGCCATCACATGTTCGATCAGAGTTGTGCCTGAACGAGGCATCCCCATGATAAATACAAGTAAGTCATTCTCAAATCCTTCCGTAAATCGTTGCGTTAACATCTCCCGGTTAAATACTGTAATCAACTCATCGACGTAAGCATCCAGGGCTTCTGGATCAAACGGATCTTCGAGTTGGGCATTCCCTTCTCGGTAGTGAAAAAATGCTCGGTCATATTCACCCCGATCGTCGTACCATTTACCCGCAGCAAAATGTAGAAATGAGCGATCTGACGATTTGACACTAGGCTGCGCAAGCAGATTTTCGAGCGCACTCAGGGGCACACTTTGGTCCGTACCGTTCAGGATTTCGGCAAAGTTGAAGAAAGCTTCGGCATAATCTGGTCGTAGATGCAAAGCATTCCAGTAATGGTGTCGAGCTTCATCAAATCGTCCAACTGCACACAGAGCCCCTGCTAGGTTGTGATGAAACACGGCATGATTAGGCGATCGCTCAATGGCCTGACTTATTTGGCTGATCGCTGTTTCAAAGTCATTCTGAAAAAAGGCGACTGTCCCCGATAAGTGTAGGGCGCTAGCATGATGTGGCTCTGCGGCTAGAACCCTTTGGTAGATCTGCCCCGCCTCAATCACCCTGCCTCGATTCTGTAGATCGACACCCTGTTTGATTAACTGTGCAACTGCTTGAGCCATTATTATTCTCCGCTTAGCGATCGCGATCGACCGGCCAAACAAATAAACCTGAACTTTTGAGTAAAAAGTACTAACTAATTACCCCATTACTCGACGCCAACCTTAAGTGGCACCTGAATTACGAGTATTGTCCCACAGCCATTACAAAGGATTCCGTGTAGAAAACACGGCTATTTTTCATTGAAAAATATAAGTTTTATACTCATTTATGTAAATTTGCGCAGAGTGAAACCACTCATTTACGGAATTAAGCTGCTCTTATTTTTAAGGAATTTTATGGAAGCACCGTATTATTTGTCGATAGGGTAGTCAAGCTTTGCTTCATCCCCTGTAATACCTCGGAAACCCCAACAATGAGCAGGCTGCTCCTTAATGATGATTTCAATGTCTATACAAGCGATACCAACCTGGCTTTCAATTTCAGAAAATAAGGATTTTATCAGTGCCTTTTGAGTATCTTTTTGGCGGCCTTGTATCATATTTATCTCAATAACTGTATAGGCATCCGTTCGACCCTCTGGATAGTAAAAATCCTCTCTGTTCATGGGTATAAATCGATGCGCTCGTTTACCTACAGGCAACCCTAAAACGGATTGCATACAGCTATGGATGACATCAGAAAGTTTTGACTTGATGGGATTGAGATGCTCTTTACTTCCGTAAATGACGATCATGGTTTCTATTTGAGGATCAGTATTAAAAGGGTGAGCGGGAGTTCAGTCGCAGGTTTAGCGGAACTTTTCAGACCCCGCCTCATTCAGCCCGTTGTTTCTAGGCTTCTGTATCTCCATGCTTTTGCCCTTTGAGGGCTAGGAAGTGCTGCTCTAGGTGATCGTTGTGGCGCGCTGAGTGACGTATCCAGTCAAGACGCAGATCTAGTTTTTCGCGATCGCTTAACGACCAATCTAAGTCTAGAGTTCGCAGCCGTCGGGTTAGTGTGTAGAGGCAGAGGGCGGCGCTTACAGACACGTTGAAGCTTTCTATAAAGCCCACCATGGGGATTTTTAGCTGTAAGTCAGCTTGGGCTTCAGCCTGGGAGGATAACCCATAACGCTCACTCCCTAAGAGAAGGGCCAACTTTTGATCAAGCGGCAACACTTCGGGTGGGAGTGCTTGTCCGTGGGAACTGGTAGCAACCAGTCGGTAGCCCTGCGATCGGAGTTTGTTTAAGCAAGCCTGGGTGTTGTCTTCGCCCTCACTGTCATAGCGGTACAGGGTCACCCATTTGGCCGAACCTGACGCGGCACCACGACGAGCTTTAAAAGTGTTGAAATTTTCGACCACGTGGATGTCTTGAATGCCTAAGCCTTCACAGGTCCGTAAAATAGCACTGGCATTATGCGCATTGTGAAAATCTTCAGCTACTACCGTAATGTAACGAGTCCGTTGTGCCAGGACATGGTCAATTTTGGCTCGGCGCTCCGGAGTTGTGAAGCTCTCCAGATATTCCATCAAGGCCAGTTTCTGCTCAATATCCATCACCTTGTCAATTGAGAAGAACGACTCACCCTAAACTCTACTTGATGTAACAAGCTACGATAACTTTTATAACGATGCTCACCCTAGAATGCCGATCTATACAGTTGGCGATCCAGACTAGCAGTAAGGTTTAAGTTTCAACTAGGGTGGTCAAACTCTAGTATAGAGGAACGTGGAAAAGCTAAGTGCTCCTATCGTACTGACGCCATTCGGTGTGGGAATCTCTTCCTCAAAGGATGGCATCAGATATGGAGATTGAGCTAATCTGTGTACACCTCACAGGGTTTATCATGTGCCGAATTTTTGGAGGATATAGCTATCGCTAGACAACGATTTGACAACCGCCGTGTTCGTCCTGAACAACCAAATATCAACAGTCGCATTAGAGCACCTCAGGTTTTATTAATCGACCACGAAAATACCAATCGCGGTCTCACTGATACACGAGACGCGCTAAAGCTTGCAGAAGAAGCTGGGTTGGATTTGGTCGTTGTTTCGGAAGGGAAGGATTCGCCTGTTGCCAAGATTGTCGATTACGGCAAGCTTCAGTACCAGCAGAAAAAGCGTCAGAAGCAAAGCGCGCGACCCACCATGAAAGAGGTGATGTTACGCCCTAATGTGGATGAAGCTGATTACGGTATTCGGATCAAGCGAGCGATGCAATGGCTTGATAAGGGGAATCACGTAAAGTTTCAAATTCGTTTGCGAGGACGGGAGCACCAACACCGCGATCGCGCTCGCGAATTACTTGATCGGATTGTGGCGGACCTGAAAGAAGTTGGTAAAGTTCAATCTTTTGACGCGAAGGCCTTGATGGTTCAATTGGTACCTTCTTCATAGTCATACAGAACAAAGGACGCTGCCCCAGCTTCAGGATCGTCCATCCAATCAAACGCCAGTCGTGCCCATCAGCGACGTTTCTTGATGGGCACATGTTTGTTTTGCTTGTCCTACAGAGAAGCGATGCTGACTCCTGGTTCTTAACCTGGCCCGAGTCGCTGGCTTCAACGGCTGCTCTTTAGCATCGGTTGACGGGCAGATTATCGATGCCACTCTGTGAGCCCGCCAGGCTTATCAATTAGCGTGATGCCTTGAGCCTGAAGTTCGTCGCGGATGCGATCGCTCGCGGCATAGTCTTTGGCCTGACGAGCCTTTCGACGCTGAGCTAACAGAGCCTCAACGGCATCGTCAGAGAGCCCTGTCTCGGCTTCTAGCGATGCTACGGGGTGTGCCTCTAACCCTAAAACCTGTGCCAAGCAAACCAGGGTCTGCCACTGCTGTCGTAGTGCCTCAGCTGCAGTGTCGGCCTGTCCGGTATGGGTAATTAGGTTGCCCGCCCGCCTCAGCTCTTTGGCTAGGTCAAACAAGACTGACAGGGCTCCGGAAGTGTTGAAATCATCATCCATGAAGAGTTGAAATTGCTGCACCGGAGCACTCTCACGATCAATCCGCATGGCCGTTGGCAGGCCAAAATCTTGATCTTCAACATCGGGCCAGCCCAGCTTAGTTCCATGGTCATAACCAAACCGTAGCCCTTCTGACAGGGTTTGCCAGCTGTTCTTGGCTGCTGTGATTGCTGCTTCCGTAAAGTCCACAGGTTTACGATACTGTCCTTGCAGCAGGAACAAGCGTATAGCCATCGGATCCGGTCCATCAGGCGCATCCAGCAATTGACGAATTGTTGTGAAGTTGCCTAAAGACTTAGACATCTTCTCACCGCCTACATTCACCATGCCGTTGTGCATCCAGTAGTGGGAGAGTGACTTCCCAGTGGCAGCTTCAGACTGAGCAATTTCATTTTCGTGGTGAGGGAAGACGAGATCACCGCCCCCTGTATGAATATCGATTGTGTCACCCAGGCCATCGCGAATCATCGCTGAACATTCGATATGCCAGCCCGGTCTGCCGGGTCCCCACGGCGACTCCCAGGAGGGCTCTCCTGCCTTCGCTGACTTCCACAGGGCAAAGTCGAACGGGTCTTGCTTAATCTTCGTTTCACCAACTCGTCCACTGGCTCCCGCCTGCATATCTTCTAGCTTGCGGCCCGATAGCTTGCCATAGTCCTTAAACTTCCTGACGGAATAGTACACATCGCCATCAGCTGGATAAGCATAGCCTTTTTGCTCTAGCTCTGAAATCAACCGTTGGATGCCATCTAAAGTCTTTGTGGCGTAGGTGTAGTCATCTGCCTTTAGCACATTCAAGCGGGCCATATCTTCAAAATAAGCAGCTGTGTATCGCTCTGCCACTGTCTGCATAGAAGACTGTTCGGCCTTAGCTCGATTCAGAATCTTGTCATCGATATCTGTGAAGTTTTGTATGTAACAAACTTCATAGCCTCGCCACATTAAGTAACGTCGCACTGTATCCCAAGTGATGTAGCACCGAGCATGACCTAAATGACTGTAGTCGTACACGGTGACGCCACAGCAGTAAATCGACACCTTGCCCGGCTCTATCGTTTCTAAGGGTTCTTTTTTGCGCGTCAGCGTGTTGTAAAGGACAAGGCTCATAACAGAAGTAAAGACAACAGCACAGAATGATTCAACACTGAAAAGGTGTTTGAGGCAATTCTTAAAAATGGGGTGAGGTGTTGTTCGTTATGCGTGCAGGGTTCATGGTTGACCCGTCATCTTCACGCACCACTAACTAGTCCCGGCATTAACTAATCCCACCATCAAGCAAAGCAACAAAGCCTCCGTCCATTCTACGATCGCTCCATAGGTATCACCTGTTTGTCCGCCCAACTGCCGATTGAGCCAAGCACCCGTAGCCAGAGCAATGCCACACCCGCCTACGGCCGTTCCTAAAACTACCCAACCACGATCAGGCGACCTCAGAATTGTTATGCCTAGTAGGCAGAGCAGAGCGGCAAAGCCCAGTAGCCAATCGGTAGCAGGATGAGCGTGCGCTTTATGAAAAGCACCTTTGCCTTCAGCCTTGAGGTAGGGATAGCGGGCGATCGCCACCACTTGTCCCCAACGCCCCCAACCAGCCGCTGCCATCAGACCAAACCATCGCGCTGCTTCTAAATCCATCAGCGCTACCCCTTTTAGCCCCACCACGATAATTGCTGCCATCACCCCAAAAGCCCCAGTCCGGCTATCGGCCATGACCGCTAACCGCCGCTCTTTATCGGGAACTGCCAGACCGTCTGCTGTATCCATCGCACCATCTAAATGCAGTCCTCCGGTTACAAAAATCCACACAACTATCACCAACGCACTGCGTGTGCCAATAGGCATGCCCAACCAGGTCAAAACTCCATCAGCCGCCGCTAAGATACCGCCAATTCCCACTCCTACCAGCGGCGCATGCCGAGCAATTCCAACAAAGTTCATGGGCCAATGCTGCGGAATCGGGATGCAAGTATAAAATGTGATTGCAGCTATCAGCTGAGCTAACCATCGCCAAGGTGTGTGTTGACAGCGATTGTACCGAGGAGGACAAGAAGTCATTTTCCCCATTCTTCTGTCACTCATCGATACTTCCTCTCACCTACATCGGGGATCACTGATGACTACTGCCATCCAGGAATTTACAGAAATTTGGGACGTTTGGGTATTCCCTTAGATTTCAGAAAACCGTCCTATTGCCGAGATCGATCCCCGCATAATCGACTATTGTGAGAATAAGACACGAAACACTTCATGCTGATTTCGGTGTTTGTGGCTAAAGTTTTGAATTTGTGGCAATCCCATGAGTTATAACCCTGCTGGCTCCGGTAACCTGCCCGCGCCCTGCCTTGTAGATAACGGTATTGTGGTTAACAAGGCCGATATGATGAGGCTGCTGAATGATTTGGGTCAGGTTACGTACATGGACATTCATGATGAAAATGATGTTCTGAGCCAGGGCACTGGATATGTGATGGATGTTTTTGCCGATCCAGGAGCGTCCACCCTGGTAGCAAATCAGAGCCTATATCTGAATGTCAATAGCTTTGATTACCTAGAACTCGAGAAGTTGCCCAATCGACCTGCTTGTTTCAAGCTGTTTCAAGATAATCGCTGCTTGCGATTGGTTCCCCTCACGAGCCCGATTCAGGAACAAGCTAACCGCAAAATGAATGTCGCTGCGCTAGAAGCCATTATGGTAGAGGCACTGTCATCTAATTGGGATGATTGCCTCGATGATGATGGTCTGCTTTCCTAGAGAAGGCCGGCGCTGGACATACTGCGGACACAGCATTGAAAAATTTTGAGTATCAGCAAGAGACTGGCTGTAGCCATACTTTGGCGCGAGCTGGTCGCTTTCAGACACCCCACGGTATTGTCGAAACGCCTCGTTTCATGCCAGTGGGTACATTAGCCAATGTAAAAACAGTTACTCCCGACCAACTGCGTTTGACGGGAGCACAAATGGTGCTAGCCAATACGTATCATCTGCATCTGCAGCCCGGAGAGGCGCTGGTAGCTGCAGCTGGGGGGGTGCATCGGTTTATGGGGTGGGATGGCCCCATGCTGACCGATTCTGGAGGATTTCAAGTTTTTAGCTTGAGTGAGCTACGGACCATTTCTGAGGAAGGTGTGAAGTTTAGATCGCCTAAGGATGGGCGTATTATCAACCTCACTCCAGAAGAATCGATCCGCATCCAAAATCAATTGGGGGCTGATGTCATCATGGCCTTTGATGAATGCCCACCTTACCCTGCTAGCCGTGAAGCCGTAGAGGTCGCCACTGATCGTACCTATCGCTGGCTAAAACGGTGTCAGGCTGCTCACCAACAGCCACACCAAGCCTTGTTTGGGATTGTTCAAGGGGGCGTGTACCTTGATCTAAGACAAAAGGCAGCCGCAGCATTAACAGAACTGGACTTGCCTGGCTATGCCATTGGCGGCGTCAGCGTCGGTGAACCCCCGGAACTCATTGAAAAAATTGTCCGTGCTACCACGCCGTTACTCCCCGTCAATAAACCTCGATATTTGATGGGAGTCGGTACCTATCGGGAAATGGCGCAGGCGATCGCGGCTGGTATGGACCTATTTGACTGTGTTATTCCAACGCGGCTTGCCCGCCACGGTAGTGCGTTAGTTAATGGTGAACGGTGGAACCTTAAAAACGCTCGTTTCCGCAAGGATTTGACCCCTTTGGACAGTACCTGTCCGTGCTATACCTGCAGTACGTTTACCCGGGCGTACCTATGCCATTTACTCCACGCCCGTGAGATTTTGGCTTACACACTGCTGTCCATCCACAACATTACTGAGCTGGTAAGGTTTACCCAGCGGATTCGGCAGGCGATTTTGAACGATCGCTTCACTGAAGAATTTGGCAAGTGGTTGACCCCTGAGGGATCAGGCGTGTAGGGGTAGAAGAGGGGAAGAGTAGAGAGAATGTGGCTCTCTTGCAACGCTTCAATACTCAGGAGACGCATCAGTGAGTGGGGCTACTATGTTACAATCCATGGCAATTCTGAGCGCTGTGTTGAAGAGGTAAATTCGTCGATGGAAGCTGTACTGCTGCTAGCAAAACTGCCTGAAGCCTACTCAATCTTTGATCCCCTAGTGGATGTTCTACCTGTTATTCCTGTTTTCTTCTTGCTGCTGGCATTTGTCTGGCAAGCAGCAGTTGGATTCAAGTAAGCCTTGATTCCTATTGGTGGATACTTCCTGTAGTTACCACCAATTTTTGATATTTTGTATCGATATAACAAAAGCGACTGCATTCAATGCAGTCGCTTTTGTTACTTAACGAGCACGGAGGGATTCGAACCCCCGACCCTCAGAACCGGAATCTGATGCTCTATCCACTGAGCTACGTGCCCTCGAACAGGACAACATTGTAGCACTCAGATTTACCAGGCAAGCTAGCATTAGATAGTTTTCAGAATTGTGTACCCCTATGATTGTCAGATCTTCAACCACCAGCTCTAACCTGGATGAAGTTGCCGCTGATCTTACCGAAACCTCTACCCAACAAGCGTTAAGTGCTGAACAGTATAAGCGCAAGATGGAACGTCGTAAGGAGGTTCAGCAACAACGATTGGCAGAGCGATCGCAGGAGAAGGGGTTAATTATTGTTCATACAGGCAATGGCAAGGGCAAAACTACGGCGGCTCTGGGAATGGTGCTGCGATCCTTGGGCCATGGGTTTAAGGTTGCGATTATTCAGTTCATCAAAGGTGCCTGGGAACCCGCAGAAAAGGCTGTCTTTGAACATTGGCCAGACCAACTCGAATTTCATGCGATGGGGGAGGGCTTTACCTGGGAAACACAAGACCGCGATCGTGATATTGCCAAAGCCCAAGCTGCCTGGAATCAAGCCCTTATCTATATTCGCGATCCTAGCTACCGCACCATTCTGCTAGATGAAGTCAATATTGCCCTGAAGCATAATTTTCTTTCTACCGAGCAAGTCCTAACAGGATTAGCGGCCAAACCCAAAGATACGCACCTTATCTTGACCGGACGTGGAGCCCCCCAAGCTCTGATTGATAAAGCTGATTTAGCCACTGAAATGAAGCTTATCAAGCATCCTTTTCGGGAACAGGGGGTTAAGGCACAGGCCGGAATTGAATTTTAATTTAGATGCAAGCCAGCACTAAAGAATACCGGTAGCTGGTATTCATGAATTGGCTTGGCCAAGGGTTCTACGCTAGCGAGACATAACAGCAAAATAAACAGAATCTTTCGCATTTTCTAGGCTTGAGTGCGGCTATAGTTGAAAACCCCACTCAGACCAAAGATTTCCCATGCTGATGCGTGTTTTTCGTCTTCTGTAAGGCTGATCCTGATCACGGGAAAGTGATACAGCCACAACGTCTACGCCAGAAATTTTCGGCACAAGGAATTACCGACGGGATTATCGAGTCGCGTCCCTCAACCCCAACCTGCGGCAGTCTATTTATTTCGAGAAGTACCCTTATACAACTAAGGAGGTCTCTACTTTGACTGCACCCAGCGCACCGGAGTAAACCATCCCTCGACGGGTGTCCAGCGTCAAGATAGTGCCGTCTCGAATCATTTCTGTAGCATTCTTGACACCCACAATGACAGGAATCCCTAAGCGCAAGCCGATGATGGCAGCATGCCCGGTCAAGCTGTCATCTTCCGTTACGATGCCGCCAGCTTGACGGATAGCATCGACGAAGTCAGCACTGGTTCGAGACGCTACCAGAATCTCGCCAGGGTTGAAATTAGTAACATCTAGTCCTGTGTGGGCAACCCGTGCGGGACCACTGACAGAGCCTTCGCCAATACCAACACCGCGACCCAGTACCGCTGTCACAATATCAACCTTGATTAAGTCGGTTGATCCAGATACCCCTTGCAAGGTACCGGCAGTCATCACAACCAGGTCCCCTTCCCGCAAAAATCGCTTTTCTTGAGCGACATTCATTGCCGCTTGAAATGTTTGGCTGGCTGAGGGAAGATCTAGCACCACCAGCGGGCGGACCCCCCAGACCAACTGTAGCTGCCGTGAAACGTCTACCTGGGGTGTCACGGCCAGAATGGGTGTCTCAGGTCGAAACTTCGACACGTTACGGGCTGTAGCACCTGTCTTTGTCAGTGTCATAATGGCCGATGCCTTGAGTTGAGAGGCAATCCGGGCCACGGCTTGGCTAATAGCATTGGGGATCGAACGGGGAGCGCCCCCGACATCACCAATATCAGCAATGATTTTCTCTTTCTCTGTACGTAGAGCGATGCGAGCCATGGTTGCTACGGCCTCGACCGGGTACTTACCTACAGCCGTTTCATTAGACAGCATGACCGCATCAGTGCCGTCTAAAATGGCATTGGCAACGTCCGATACTTCGGCACGGGTAGGGCGAGGGTTGCTGGCCATGCTATCGAGCATCTGCGTGGCTGTAATCACCGGAATGCCCAGGCGATTTGACGTGTTAATCAGCCGCTTTTGTAAGATCGGGACCTCTTCAGCCGGTAGCTCGACCCCCAGGTCGCCTCGGGCTACCATAACGCCATCAGAAAGAGACAGAATAGCGTCCATCTGCTCGATCGCTTCATGTTTTTCAATCTTCACAATGACAGGAACACGCTTTCCCGCATTCGCAATCAGTTCTTTGATTTCTAAAACATCTTGGGGATTCCGGACAAAGCTCAAGGCGACCCAATCGACCCCTTGATTCAGACCAAATACTAGATCTTTGCGGTCCTTGTCCGTTAAAGCCTTGATCGAGAGATAAACACCTGGGAAGTTTACCCCTTTGTTATTGGACAATACGCCTTCAACCACCACTCGGCAGTAAAGCTCACCGGCTTCGGCATCAACAGACTCAACAACCATCTCCACACGCCCATCATCGAGCAGAATGGTTGCCCCTACAGGAACCTCACGGGCTAGCGGCTCGTAAGTAATGGAACTGATTGTTTGGGTGCCTGGTAGGGAACGATTTGTAAGGGTAAATGCGTCTCCCTTGTTGAGGTGAATTGAGCCATTCTCAAAGCGGCCTAAGCGAATTTTGGGACCCTGTAGATCCTGAAGAATCCCGACCGGCTGATTAAGCTCAAAGGAAATCTGCCGTATAAACCGAATACTACGCTGGTGATCATCATGAGTTCCGTGAGAAAAGTTCAGGCGCAACGTGGTGGCCCCTGCCTCAATGATCGATCGCAACACATCCGGATCGCGTGTAGCGGGACCAATCGTAGCCACAATCTTGGTGCGTCGCAGAGCATTTCGCAGTTGCATAACTGTACTACAGAGGATAGAGGAAGAGGACAAAGGCTCCGAACAACCGGAACTGACTTAGGAAAAGTATTGAATAACTTACCCAAAGGCATTTGGGATAGTAACACGTTTACCCTCATTTATAGCCCTCGGTACACCTGGTATAAATGAGCAGGGTGTCACAAAACTTTATTGTTGCTGCTAAGTAACGTATACTACCGAAGACAGAATCGAAGGAGCCTTGCGTATGTCGGTGGCAGGTCAGCCCCTGACGATCCCCAGGACGGTTCCATCAGACTTTTTGAAGGCTGATGGAGGATTAAGCCCAAATCTGCTGATGCTGCTAGCATCGGTGTCTTTGATCGCTACCTCGACCTTAGGTTATTTTCTTTGGGGATGGACAGATTGGTGTGTGTTTTCTATGAATGTTCTTTCGCTGCACTTAGCTGGAACAGTGATTCATGATGCCTCTCACAATTCAGCACACCGCAATCGAATTATCAATGCCATCCTAGGTCATGGAAGTGCCTTAATTTTGGGCTTTTCTTTTCCGGTTTTTACGCGCGTACACCTACAGCATCACGCTCATGTAAACGATCCGGAAAACGATCCAGACCATTTCGTTTCTACCGGTGGGCCTTTGTGGCTGATTGCAGCTCGTTTTTTCTATCATGAGATTTATTTCTTCCGGCGGAGTCTGTGGCGCAAGTGGGAACTGCTGGAATGGTTTCTAGGTCGCTTTGCGGTTGCTGCCCTGGTTTTTGCAGCTTGCCAATTTGACTTCTTGGGATACATTTTTAACTTTTGGTTTTCCCCAGCACTCGTGGTGGGAATTGCCCTGGGACTGTTTTTTGACTATCTGCCTCATCGCCCATTTGAAGAACGCGATCGTTGGAAGAATGCACGTGTTTATCCCAGTGGCATTCTCAACTTGCTGATCATGGGGCAAAATTACCACCTAATTCACCATCTGTGGCCATCGATCCCCTGGTATCGCTATAAGCCTGCCTATGAAGTCATGAAGCCCTTGCTGGATAAAAAGGGGTCGCCTCAATCCTTAGGCATATTACAAGGCGGCAGAGATTTCTTTGGCTTCTTGTATGACCTCGTACTTGGCATCCGCTTTCATTCTCACAAGCCTACATCCAAGGTTGATGAGTAATAGCGTGGTTGAGTTGAGAAGTCGAAATCACGCCACTCCCTTTTCACAAGCTGGCTCGTCTACCCCTTGTGCCTTTCTGTTGCTACTGCTTCACTCTCGCCCGGAGGGGACAGAAACCGCATGATTGCTCAGATCA
This sequence comes from Cyanobacteria bacterium J06639_14, assembly GCA_039818605.1. Classification (GTDB taxonomy): domain Bacteria; phylum Cyanobacteriota; class Cyanobacteriia; order Phormidesmidales; family Phormidesmidaceae; genus SIO1E4. Next base: position 12,900 of record JBCBTQ010000089.1, read on the forward strand.
GGGCGTAGATTTTCAGCCTTCCGCAGGTAGACGTGGTGTACGTCAGGATGGATGACTGGAAGCTGGGCATGAATAAGCACACGAATACAGCGCTGCAGACTTCCTTCAACATGCATGTGCTGTACATCAAGAAGGGGCACAACATCCCAACCAGGGCGTTGACGCGCAGCAGCGGCAGGAAATAGTGCATCAAGGTCGCGGGTAACCGAGAAGGTTACGCTAATCAAATGCTCGGGGCTGAGTTGATTTTGGGTTTCAAGGGCATCCAAAAGTTCGTGAACGGCTATGGCAATTTCGTCAGCAACATTTTTTGAAACGGTCGTTGCTCCCCGTATTGCTTGAATGCGCCACGCCACATTAACACCCTCCATCCTTTTTGACTCAAAACCAATTGGAACGTACATTGAAGTCTTAAATTCTCTAGAGTCAATCCTAACAGCCTCCCAGGTGATCACCAGAAACAGGTGTCTATTAGCGACATCAGCGATATAAAGAAGTTGCCCCAAAACAACTTCCCTTTTACGCCTGCACTGTTTTGCACAGGTACCTGGTGGCTGGCAATCCTTAAGGCCGATATAGCCACAAGGGCAACCCGGACGTTGATATTTCAAACTCCAGCCAATTTACAGCTGTCGTGAGGTTTAGGGTTGCCTCTGGAAATACCTGAGAGAACACAGACTGATTCCGTCCGGGCAAAAATCGTCGTAAGCCAGTTTTGCGGGCCTCAATTTTCTCAACTTCAACTTTTTCAGGGTCGAGATTAGCAAGTTCCGCTGCCCAGCGACGGGCATCTTCTTCTGTTCCCAGGCGATCAACAACCCCTAATGCGAGCGCTTGTTCACCCGTAAAGATGCGACCATCGGCAAAACCACGTACGGTTTCCTCCGTGAGTCCACGGGCCTGAGCAACCGTTTTGACAAATTGGCCGTAGCTGATGTCAATCAGTTCTTGCAGAATGCCTTTTTCAGAATCGGTCAGTTCTCGATCAAAAGCCAGAATATCTTTGTATGGACCGGACTTAATGACTTTGAATGAGACACCGACTTTGTCCAACAGACGCTCTAGATTATTGCCTCGCAGAATGACACCAATACTGCCAGTAATGGTGCCGGGGTTTGCCACAATATGCTGAGCCCCCATGCCAATGTACACACCACCGGAGGCCGCGATGTTGCCAAAGCTAGCAACTACCGGGATTTTTTCTCGGAGACGCATTAGGGCGCTATAAATTTCTTGAGAATCACCAACAGTCCCTCCAGGGCTATCGATGCGGAGAAGCAAGGCGGGAAACTTCTTTTCAATAACCTCTTCGATTCCTTCCAAAATTTGCTTGCGGGTAGCCCCGGCGATCGCTCCCGTCACCTCAATACGGGCAATCGATTTCTGGAAGCGCGATTTAAATGGCCAAATCATAGCGGAGCACAGTGAAAAACGAGATCAATGCAAGCCAATTACCTAATTCAGGCAGAATAACCCTGTGAAATCAGCCAATCGGCTCTGCTATAAGCGTATCGCTCATTGTACTCCTCCAACTGGCACCCGGTTGCTGCTCTCGCCCGAAAACACCACTAGCTAGTGCCTTCAAGATTCTTTACTATATAGAAACAATTTTTCTTATTTGAACGTGTCCAAGGTCTATGGAAAGCCACCTGCCTAGTACAAAGCCTGGTTTCAGAGTCCCCCTGATGATTGCCCCCTTTTTCCTTTGGGGAACAGCTATGGTCGCGATGAAGGGGGTGATTCCTGCAACCGAGCCCTTCTTTTTAGCGACTATGCGCCTGATGCCAGCCGGTGTTTTGGTGCTGATGGTAGCTTTGCTGATGGGGCGATCGCAGCGAGTTACGCGACGTGGATGGCTCTGGATTGGGGTGTTTGCCCTGATTGATGGCACCTTGTTTCAAGGGTTTTTGGCGCAAGGACTGGTACGAACAGGCGCGGGTTTGGGATCAGTGATGATCGATTCTCAGCCCTTGGCTGTAGCCTTGATGGCACGTTGGCTCTTTAAGGAAACAGTGGGCCCACTAGGATGGCTAGGACTAAGTGTGGGGCTATTAGGCATTAGCTTGCTGGGCTTGCCTGATGCCTGGCTCATGAGCCTTTTTCAAGGGAACTTCACATTGGCTGAAATTCCTGCCGATAGTCTGGCTCTGGTGCGATTGCTGTTTGACCAAGGGGAGTGGCTAATGCTGATGGCTGCGCTCTCGATGGCGGTGGGGACCATTCTGATTCCTTACGTCTCACGTCATGCTGATCCAGTTGTGGCAACAGGATGGCACATGATTTTGGGTGGCCTGCCTTTGGCCGTGCTCTCAGGGTTGTTTGAGACTCATCCCTGGACGGGGTTGGGAACCTCTGGTTGGGGCGCGATCGCCTACTCCACTATCCTTGGTAGTGCCCTTGCCTATGGCATCTTCTTCTACCTTGCCTCCAAGGGCAATCTTACGAGCCTCAGTGCCTTGACGTTTCTAACGCCTGTGTTTGCACTGCTCTTTGGGAATCTTTTCCTGGGCGAAGTTCTGAGCGCTATTCAATGGACTGGTGTGAGCCTCACGCTCGTAAGTATCTATCTCATCAACCAACGCGAGGTTCTATTCGCTTTTTTCAAAAACAAATTACAGCCTGTCAGTGAACCTGTTATTGACTCTGAACCTGATTCTCTCCTGTAGGTAAAGTTAATGCGCTAGAAGGGGAAAGCCAATTTGCTAACGCTTTCATCTATAGGGTTCGCTATGAGAATCAAGCACCGGTACGAGATAGTGGAAGGGGAGATGCGATGTTATTAGCAATTACACGGTCAAGATTCCTATAAAATTGGCAAAACTGTAACGTGGATCATGATGCGTAAGGCACTTCTGTCGTAAGAGAAAGGAGTTGTCTGTAGATCCCTATGCTTAACATCTCTGCTCAACCCTACGATTACACTTTGCCTCGTGACCATAACCTTGCTCTCATCATTATCGACATGCAGCGCGATTTTCTAGAGCCTGGTGGCTTTGGGGAGGCATTGGGAAATGATGTGTCGCAGCTCCAGAAAATTGTGCCCACTGTACAGCGGTTGCAACAGACCTTTCGCGATCGTGGATGGCTGATTGTGCAAACTGTGGAAGGACACCCGCCCGATTTGTCAGATTGTCCACCGGCTAAGCGCGATCGCGGGCAAAGCTTTTTCAAAATCGGGGATCGGGGGCCAATGGGCCGCATCCTTGTCTTGGGTGAACCCGGAAACAGCATTATTCCTGAATTGGCTCCCAAATCTGATGAAGTCGTGATTGCTAAACCCGGAAAAGGGGCCTTCTATGCCACCGATTTGCAAACCACTTTACAGACGCATAAAATTACACACTTGATTTTTGCGGGGGTTACGACCGAAGTGTGTGTCCAAACTACGATGCGTGAAGCCAATGATCGCGGCTACGAGTGTCTGTTAGTTGAGGATGCCACTGCCAGCTACTATCCTGAATTTAAGCAATCGACGTTGGCTATGATTAGAGCCCAAGGCGGTATTGTTGGCTGGACAGCCACAGCTAATCAGGTGATTGCAGGCTTGACCTTGATGCCATCTAAGCATCATTCAAGATAAAAAACATGCCGCCCTCTGGCATGGAGTTGACAACCTGCTGCTGTCTTTTCATCGAGATCGGGTGCTTGAACCAGCTCTACTATACATTTGACTTCTTTGTATCTTCTTTGGATTTTAATTTGCCCGATGGCCGCTAATTTTGGCTAGACTTATCTCAGCTTAGTTGCCAGTCCCCATCCTTGCGGCGACGATTCATGGTTGTGGTGGGGCTGCTATGAGTGAATTGCCTCAGTCTTATCTCTACTGCTTCTATGATTTGCACCGCTTACCCGTCCCTGCGTTTCTCAGTTGGTATAGTCAGGGGGGCGATCGCGACCTCCTTGTTGACAATGCTCTCCGTCATGAGTCCGGGGATTGTCTATGCGGAAGATACCGTTAGTGCCGTACTCGATGACAATCCTAAAGCGGTACTCGACGAAGCTTGGCAGATTGTTCATCGTGAATATGTAGACGATACGTTTAACCAGGTGGATTGGCTGGAAGTCCGGCAACGTTTGCTAGAGCAAGATTACAGTTCACGCGAAGCAGCCTATACGGCACTCCGCGATGAGCTGCGTTTGTTGAACGATCCCTATACCCGCTTTCTTGATCCCCAAGAATATGCCGAGCTGACTGATCAGACAGCTGGTGAGGTGTCTGGGGTTGGCCTACAGCTAGAAAGGGATTCTGAAGCACGAACAATCTTTGTGACGGATGTTCTGCCAGACTCGCCAGCAGAACAGAGCGGACTGCGGGCTGGCGATCGCATTGTCTTGGTCGATGGTCAATCAACTGAACGGTTAAGCGTTACTGGAGTCTCGCGGTTGTTGCGAGGAGAAGAAAACTCACAGGTTACGATTACATTCTCACGCAATGGTGGTGAGCCTAATACTGTCATTTTGACGCGAACGCGCTTAGAGCTGCCTACAGTGGGTTATCAGTTGCAGGAAATCGGTGGGTATCGTATCGGCTACATTCGCTTAGCTGAATTCAATGCCCATGCTACTGAACAGATGACAGAAGCTATTGAAGCTCTCTCAGAGCAGGAAGCGGAGGCATTTGTATTAGATCTCCGTGGGAATCCAGGGGGGCTGTTGTCTGCCAGTATCGAGATCAGTCGTTTGTGGTTACAGCGTGGCCCTATTGTGCGCACGCTTTATCGAACTGGCGAACCCGAGAAAATTAGTGCTAATCGCACCGCTCTAACTGACCTACCCATGGCTGTTTTAGTTAATGATCGTTCGGCTAGTTCCAGCGAAATTTTGACTGGGGCTCTGCAGGATAACGAACGCGCGATTGTTGTGGGCGACACGACCTATGGCAAAGCCTTAGTGCAATCCCTTTATGGCTTGTCTGATGGATCCGGTTTGGCGGTCACGATTGCCCACTATTACACCCCCGATGGCACCGATATTAGCCAGCGAGGAATTACACCTGATATTGCAGTACCTTTAAGTCGGAGTGAGCAACGGGAACTCTTCAGCGATCCCTCACGTTTGGGATCAAATGAAGACGAGCAGTTTTTGCGGGCTGTCAGATCCCTCGAGTCAACCATTCAAGCTCAGCGCGAAATCCCTCAGGTACCTAGCCAGTTGGGCCGATCGCCCGAGGAAGAGTAGGGTAAGTGCGATCGAATTCGAAATGCGGAAGTCAGGGCATAGGGTATGGAGGGTATGGATCTTTGTTTGTGGTCTGTTAGTGGTTAATGATGGGTGCCTAACGGCTAATCGTTGATGGTTAGTTGTGTAATTCGGATAAACCATGAACTATCAGCTATCCACTAAGAGCCGATAATCAATTCCTGGTATCCTGCGGCAGAAATACCGCCACTACTTCTTCCACCCAACCACTCTTTCACCTAACTACCCTTCCACTCAACTACCCTTCCACTCAACCACCCTTTCACCCAAACACTCTTCTACTCCATTACCAAAATGTTTCGCAGTCTTATTACCTCTCCGTCTAAAGTTTTGTCTGATCGGCTGCAGGTAATCCAAACCCGGCTGCAGTTTTCGACTGAGCAAGTAGAAGACTCGCGCGCGTTACGGGTGTTGGTACAGGTGTTAGTGAGTATTGGGATCGCCTCAGTTTCGGTTGCCTCAGTCGGGATCGTAGAGGTTTCTTTTTTGAATCTGCTGGCGATTCTACTCAGTGCCTTAGGCGGGTATTGGAGTTGGAGGTCACGTCGCCGTGCCAATGTGGCTGTAAAGTTCATTTTGGCTTTTGGCATGTTGATGGCCTTAGGGATTTTCCTGGCAGGGATCGTCAGCGGCGATGGTGATACCCGGATTCGTCTTGCAGAACTGTTGATTCAGCTTCAGGTTCTGCATAGCTTTGACATGCCTCGACGCAAAGATTTGGGCTACTCCATTGTGATCGGGCTGATTTTGTTAGGTGTTGCTGCGACTGTTAGCCAGACACTAACTTTGGGGCCAGTTCTCATTCTCTTTGTCGCGATCGCGTTGCCGGTCCTTATTCTCGATTATCACTCGCGCCTAGGGTTAGTAATTCTACAGGGCAAAGGAGCGCTGTCTTCTCTGAACCTCAAGCAATTGGCATGGCTGCTCTTGGCAGTCGGTGGATTGGGCCTCGTCATTTTCGCCGCATTACCACGCCTGCCAGGTTATCAGGTGCGAAATTTTCCAGTTAGTGACACTATCAGTCTCCAGGGAGAATTTACCGGCAACCAAATTGTGAATCCAGGATATGCGGGCGATTCCTCTGATTTTGAAAACGCTGAAGGTGCGGTAGGCGATAGTACCGTTATCCAAGGTGAAAGTCCTGAGGATGGCCCAGGAGAAATGGATAGCAGCACCTATTACGGTTTTAACCAGCGCATGAATCAAAACTTGCGGGGGAGCATAGAACCCCAAGTTATGATGCGAGTGCGATCGCAGGCTCCTGGTTTTTTGCGGGTGCTTGCCTTTGACCGATATACGGGACAGGGTTGGGAAATATCCCGTGAAGACACCGTAGAAGTTCTAGAGCGCTCTTCCTATTCTTATCAGACCCATTTGCCCCCCGCTGCTTATAAAGCCCGTCGCCAAAATGCTAAAGCCCGACGTCGGGAGGTCGTACAGACTTACACCATAATCAATACCTTACCGAATCTGATTCCAGCCCTTTACCAAGCCAATCAGCTCTATTTTCCTACGCGGAAAATAGCGATCGATGCTGAAGGATCTTTACGTTCCCCACTTCCCCTAAGTAATGGACTAACCTTCACGGTCATTTCTAAGGTTCCTTACCGCGATCGCACCCTCCTAAAAGAAGCCAGTACAGAGTACAGCGATGACATCGCCGAAGCCTATCTGCAAGTGCCTGAAGCCATTCAGGAGCGAGTCCGGCAGCGCACAGAAGAACTTCTTGCCCAATCGCTTAACCCTTTAACGGATCCCTACGAAAAAGCTTTGTTTTTGGCTCAGGCTCTCAAGCAGAACTACACCTTACGGGAAGCACTGCCCTTCTTCGAGGCCGATGAAGATCTGGTGGAGGCATTTCTTTTTCGCTATGAGGGCGGTTACCCTGACCATTTCGCTACCGTGATGACCATGATGCTGCGGAGTATTGGTATTCCGGCTCGACTCGTAACTGGATTTGCGCCTGGACAATTTAATGCGTTTACAGGCTACTATGTCGTGAACAATACAGATGCTCATGCCATCCCTGAAGTGTATTTTCCTGACTACGGCTGGTTTCTCTTTGATCCCATTCCCGGTCATGAGGTGATTCCTCCTTCCATTCGGGATAGTCAGACATTCAGTGTGTTGCGGCAATTTTGGAATTGGGTCGCAGGTTGGTTGCCAAGTCCAGTTGCTGGCTGGTTAAGTGGTGTGTTTGTGGCGATCCTGACGGTTTTGTCGCAGCTCCTGAAATTTTTCAGTGGTAGTGTGTTGGGTTTATTAGTAGGACTGATGAGCGCGACAGGATTGGCATTTCTAGGCTGGCTCAGTTGGCAGGGGTGGCGTCACTGGCGACAACGTATGCGGTTACAGAAGCTGCCGCAAATAGAGCGTATTTATCAACAAATGCTGGTTTGGTTAGCCGGTCAAGGGTATCCTAAACGCTCCCACCAGACCCCCTTGGAATATGCGATCGCGCTTCAAAGAACCCCTCAGTTTGCGCAATCAGAGCAGGTAATGGTGGTAGTACAAGCTTATATGCGGTGGCGCTATGGCAATCATATTGAGGATGCCGGAGCTTTGGAGGAGCCGGTGAAAGCACTGCGAAACCGGCGATCGCTCCGCTAATGTCCGTTGTTACTCCATGACAACGCTCACCGTCAATCCTCGTTGCTGACAGGCCGCTTCAAAAAGTCTTGTCGGCAGCGCTTTTTCGACGGGCCAAACGCCGGGGGCCTGTAACTCACCTGACAGTAAGAACTGAGCGATGCTGCCGGTACCTATCCCAGCAGCGGCAGCGGTGTCAGGGTGCAGAAAAGTAGCCGTGTATCGCTTGGGAGTATTCTTGTGGACGCCATCGATATCCGCCCGGATGGCGATCCCAATACCGCTAAAGCGATCGCTCACTGCCGTCATGCGGTAACTGACATGAGCCAAAAATTCTACAGTGTTAGGCTGCAGCAGCAATCGCTTGGGGATCCAATGTGCCATCATCCAAGTGAGATGGTTATACAAATCCGGCACCGAACCAAATTTG
>JBCBTQ010000090.1:0-20848 GCA_039818605.1 Cyanobacteria bacterium J06639_14
GGGTGCGGTTGATTTACTATCCGCCTTATCACAGCAAATACAACCCGATTGAGCGGTGCTGGGCAGCGCTGGAGAATTATTGGAATGGCGCTATTCTCAACACCATTGAGGACGCTCTCAAGTGGGCTGCCAAGATGACTTGGAAGGGGATTTCACCCGTCGTACAACTCGTTGAAGGGATTTACCCAAAACACATCTCAGTGCCGAAAGATGAATTAGCCGAGTATGAACAACACTGGCAACGCTCAGAAACTTTACCGAAATGGAATGTCTTGGTCGCTCCCTCCTAGCTGGGACCTTATTTCTTTGCGCGTCCCTTAGCACTCGCAACGCACCACTTAGGCACTTTTGGGGCACTCGCAGCGCACCACTCGGGCACTTGTACGCACTATCGATGCACTTTTTGGCACTTCCGGGGCACTCTCGGCAATGCATCGGAGCACTTTTGGAGCGCAATTAGAGACCTGTCAGAGGACTCTCTAGGAGAAATCGGAGCCTCTTCGGGGATAAATCAGCGCCGCATCGGAACGGCATCGGGGACCCATCGGAGTGCGATCAGAGTCCTGTCGAGGCGTCGTCAATGGACACATCAGAGCAGCATCGGAAACTCATCGGAGTGGAATCGGAACCCCGTCGAGGCGTTGTCAATAGACATATCGGAACGGCATCGGGGGCGTATCGGAGCGCGATCGAAAGAGGACGCTCGCCGCTCGGCGTCTCCCAGGGATGGGGCAAGGGAACAAGGTGAGTCAGGCAAAGGGGGCGATCGCATCCCTGGGAGGGCGCAAGAGTATAGCAAATTCTGGCCCGTCAACCCTCTTCGCTAGGCTGCGACCGCTGTGCGGCGATGGGGTTGACTCGATTTCACGCTACGGGGTCTTCACGCTCGGAGAGCCACTGTTCGATCAGTTCAACGACCGCTTCGTTCATGCTCTTGTCTTTCAAGGCGCATTGCGCTTTGAATTTCGCTCGCAGCGTATTGGGCATCTGCACCCGAATCGCGACAATCTTGTCTGCCATCATTCCAGTTAATGCAACACACATTGTTACTCACAGTATCTCTTTGCAACCGCTTGCACATTGCAGTTTTGCATGTTGTTGCAACAATGCACATAATGTTATCACTACAGTGTCCGCTCGTGAATTGGACTCTGCTCATGACTACTATCACCACACCCACCTTCAGCCGCACTGATCACAAACGTCGTTTACGGAACGCCGTCAAGCACCTCGTCATTGAACTGGGTTACTTGGAGCATTGCTTAGCCACAGGGCTACAAGATACCAATCTCCGCACCGCTGCCGCCGGGCTCGATACGGCGATCGACTGTGTCAATGATCATTTGGCCAGCTGCTAACCGTCTCACTCGGCTCTAACAGGTACACTGAGCCAAGAACTTTTCTCTCCTGCCACGCCGCCTCTGATCGCTTGGATCGGGGGCTTTTTGTCTGAATAGCGCTAGCCACCTCAGACAGCCTGAAAAGCTCTGAGCAGCCCCTTAGAGCCTCTGACAATTTGCCCGGCGCAGCAACCACTCCGGTTCGTTAGATAACTGAAACCCACACACTAGAGTGAATGCCGCAATCGATAGCGCTGCAACGCCTCATTGATTTTGAGGCAGGCTTGCAGGTAACTGCAGGACTCTCGTTTTTGCATCCAAGCAACCAGGTCCGCATAGCTGGCTTGTTGCTGGATGAGCTCGCCTAAATCGTTCATCTTTTCGGTAGAAACAGGACAGCAAGCCTCGCGCAATCAATAGCCCCCGATGCACTGGGCACCAGGGGCGGTTTGGCATAAAACATTCTGTATAGTTGCCGATATCGCTCGACATCCTTAGCTTCCTCTGAAAACAAGATTCAAGAAACCCTGTTTTCAGCAAGTTCATCCAATCGTGGATTACCCCCTCAGTCCCATGAACTTTAGGCCAAATGTGACCCTTATCACGGAGGCTGTCCCCCCATTTCATTAGATTAGGCTGCTATAAACTCGCCACAGATGCGTTGGCCTCCTACACTCGAATCATGGCCTATGTGTAGAATGCGAAGCAAGGTAGTTGTTAAGGTTGAAGCCGTTGTAAGACAAAGCTTATAGCTGTGAGTACTGTAACTTATTCACAGGAGGCAGCAGTTTCGACCAAAGCCTGAAACCGTTGATTTTTCATTAAGACTAGCCTTGAAAGGCCCTTGGTGAGCAAGATTTCTGCGAATCTATACGTGGGACATGGGGCTAAAATCCATTCCTCAGAAATCCAGTGCCATTTCCTTACTCCCACCACAGAACACAGACTTAATACTGTACACATTAAAATATTCAGATATTATTGGTCTATTTAAGACTGAATGCAAGATGCAGCCTTACCCGGAATTTCAGAAATATAAGGAAGATCGCTTTTCAGACTGCCTTTTTTTGGATTTGAAGGTTGCTGAGGGCGAGAGTCAGTCTTCTAAAGAGGTGTCTTTACACCTTACTCTTAACTTCAATGAGCAATGGGAGGAAGTCCCGCTAGGAAAGGTGAAATTTGGCCTTCGTGGAGGAGATCTACGACTATTTCTAACAAATGGTCGTGCTCCTTACAAATTAAGATCTATGGCCTCTAAGCTAGACCTAACTTTTGTAAAAGAAGTAACTCTATTAAATAATATAGAGGTTAGTAGTGGTGGTGATGCCAGCTTTTCCAGTGAAGGAGTGACGGCTCAAGTAAGTACTTCTGGAAAAAGACTTTTAGGTAAAACGGAAACATCAGAAATTAAAACTTGTCAAGTATCTTCAAAAGGTTCTTTGGAGGAACCTGCTTGGACCTTTCGATTGAAATCCTTGGATAATGAAACTTTGATAGGTCTAATTGATCGACATCTCTGCTATATGGAAATTTTAGGCTTCCCCTCCAAGCTAGAAGCAATCTTTCAAGTATCCAGGCGAGATGTATGGATTACTGATACTGAAGGAATTTGGCCACAAAATATCAGCAGTAATAAAAGAGCCATTCTTGAGCGAGAGCTCCTGTTTTATCTCATTGGATCTCGTTTCCAACCTTACTTAAGCCGTGTGACTCTAAACTCTGATTGATCAGAACTCTAAAATGCAATCACTATTCACCCGAAAGCCTGGAGATGTCGAATGGATGAAATACGCTCTACAGATGAACTTATAGAACGCATCCAAACTGTTTTAGATGCGGAGTCCAATGATTTTATTGAGTTAGCAAATTCATTGGGACGTGATCCGTTACGAGATTATGCGGGCGCAAACTTACAAGGTTTAGATCTTCGCGATAAGAATTTGGAAGGTGCAAATTTTTCGGAAACAGATTTTCAGGGAGGTCTTCTCCAAAATGTTAATTTAAAGGGCGCAAATCTAACAGCAGCAAATTTAAGAAATGCTAATTTAATGGAGGCTAATTTAACGAGAGCTAATTTGATGGGGGCTAATTTGGAGGGTGCAAACCTTAGCCATACTATTTTGAAGGATGCTGACCTCCGTAACGCCATCCTTAAAGATACTAGTTTTATTGGTGCAATCATCGATAGGGCTGATTTTGGTGATGTCAGCTTAGATTCTTTGAATTTTTCAGATCCGTCTCTCCGAGAAAATTCTGTTGAACACCGTAATTCGAAAAAGCCTCGGAAAGCCATGATTTTGGCTGCTGGTAAAGGCACTCGAGTACGACCGATCACTTTTACAATTCCAAAACCGATGATTCCTATTCTGCAAAAACCCGTGATGGAATTTTTGCTGGATTTGCTGAGACATCACGGCTTTCGCCAAGTCATGGTGAACGTGAGTCACTTAGCCAATGAAATTGAGGGTTACTTCCGCGATGGCCAGCGTTTCGGAGTGGAGATCGCCTATTCCTTTGAAGGCCGCATTGTAGACGGAGAATTGATAGGTAATGCACTCGGTTCTGCTGGCGGAATGAAGAAAGTTCAAGAATTTTCGCCCTTCTTCGACGACACATTCGTTGTCATGTGCGGTGACGCTCTAATTGACCTCGATTTGACCGAAGCGGTACGCCAGCACAAGGAAAAAGGCGCAATCGCAACTATCGTAATGAAATCGGTACCTATCAAGCAGGTTCCTAGCTATGGTGTCGTTGTGACCGACATTGACGGTCGCATCAAATCTTTCCAAGAAAAGCCAAAGGTTGAGGAAGCCCTGAGCACCGATATCAACACGGGCATTTACGTCTTTGAGCCCGAGATTTTCGATTACATTCCTCCTGGTGTGGAATTTGACATTGGGGGTGATCTGTTCCCGAAGCTGGTTGCCAACAATGCGCCGTTTTACGGCATTCAGATGGACTTTGAATGGGTCGATATCGGCAAAGTGCCTGACTATTGGCAAGCCATCCAGGACGTCATGACAGGTCAAGTCAAGCTTGTTGATATCCCCGGCCAGCAGGTGAAGCCTGGGATTCATACCGGCCTCAACGTTAAGGTCAACTGGGACAAAGTCAATATCAAAGGACCTGTTTATATCGGAGCAAGAACCCACATTGAAGATGGGGCAACCATCATTGGGCCTACAATGATCGGTCCCAACTGCGCTATCTGCAGTAATGCGATCGTGGATCGCAGCGTGGTGTTCGAATACTCCCGCATTGGCTCCGGTGTTCGACTGGTGGATAAGCTCGTATTCGGTCGCTACTGTGTAGACAAGACAGGAGCCTCTATCGACATGCAGGCAGCCGCGTTGAACTGGCTGATCACCGATACCCGTCAGGCAGAATTAACGAAACCACCGATCGAATATCATGAAATTGATGAATGGCTTGACCAGCAGTCATACACCGCCTGACAGCAGGGCGCTCAAAAATGCTGTTATTTCAGTAAGGGGTTTGAGTAGTGGGGTTAAATGAGTAGTCGTACAGAAGCTCACGCTAAGGCTGTATCTATTGCCTAGTAAGGCTTAGACATCCTTGATCCAATAGAAGAGGCAATCCTGACCTATTAGCTGCACTTATAACTTGAAATGATTGAAATTAGCCCCTTGGACTAGGATTGGACTAGTTTGCTTAAGATTTAGTGCTCATAAAATTCTCCGGTCGAAAATCTAGGTCTCTGGACCATCCTGCCTGCCAATCCTTTCGGCTTATTACCTGCTCCAGATATTCGACCGTCTGGAGTGAAAATTGGTCAGGTTACTTCGTTCCTAATGTCCTTTGGTCGTGTGTTTAGAGTTGTACTACGGGTTTGAGTAGTTTTGGAACAGGATCCTACGTTAAGGCTAAACCCTTGGTACATAAAGGTTTCTGTGATAGTTAAAGAGAACTATTTTAAGCTCAAGTTTCTGTCTCAGTTAGACATTACTCTAATTGGTAAAGAAAAATAGAACGGTATATCCAGGGTTCCAACCCCCTTTTGGCAGAGAGGTTTAACTGGTACAGAAATCTAGAGTTGCTTAGCGTAGGTTTTGGTTCCGATGCTACTGATACCCCTTTTCCGTATTTTTGCTTTTAATTGCTCTTGATGTAACTGTTTCTCATATTCAGCCACTGAGTTATCTGAAGATATAATGGACGTTCCTTCGGTGTCGGATAAAGCTGGCTTTCTTCCTTTACTACCCATAGCAATCAAGGTTAAGCATTATACTCTAAAATTTAAAGAGTCAGGAACGATATCTAAAGTGCTAGTCTCTCTTTCAAAAAAAGCTTTAAATTTGTCCAAATATGCTCATTAAAGATCAGTTTACAAACTAAGTAGGTGGCCCAAACTATCCAATCTCCTCGAAGCCACTACAATGTGACTTCAGCAATTCAGAGCGACGTTTACTTATGGCTACCTACTTAGCTCCTAGCGCTAAGGTATTATGCAGCCATTTGCTTATCCTAAATTTAACTTCAGTTAAAAGACCATGACCACACAATAATTTCGTCACCCGGTTGATTATTTACTGTCGTCACTGACAACTGCTTGTCTACACCATTAGAAAATCTAAATAGGCAAAATCCTAGCCCTGTTCCCGAACAATCTACTACTTCTTGATATCCTCTATCTTCAAATATATATTTAATTGTTGGGTAATCTAGGTTTGGCAAATCTCCCAAAGAACTTGGAAAAATTGGCTGCCACCCCTTATCAATCAGTATTTTTCTTCCTTCTTCATAAGTCATACCCTTCTTCAGGGTAAGAGCTATAGAGTCCTGTACAGTTTCCAGCGAATCAGGTGCTTCGTTATAGCTAACATCTCCACCGGCAGAAATATTCGAACCTGAACCATAACTTTGCTGTACTACAGACTGCTCGGAGGCTATCGTGGCGTTGTCACCAGTCACCGTAGAATTACCACTAGCTACTGCAGAATTATCATCAATAACGTTGGAATTATCGCTAACCACTGTAGAATTTTCGTCAGTGACAGTGGAATTATCCTTAGCTACTTTCGAACTATCGCTCGCAACACTATCTGGGTTTTGAATGTTGATAGAGCTAGTGTTATCTATTGCTTCTGAATTTTGAGCTTCTTCAGAACTATTTGTTGAGACAGCACTTTCTCGACTACCTACAGAATCATTGCCTTTAATGAATTCAACCCACCAAGGCGCGGTACCTCCTACAACAAGTGCTGTTGCTATGGGAACCACGAGGTGATTAAAGAATGAGAAGGATTTTGTCTTCTCACTCTTTGCATTCTTGTCCATCTTTCCTACTCCAACACCTTAAACAGACAAAGCGATAAATTCTGCCAGTGTAAGTCAGCGCATCACAACAAACACTAGCTAGAAACATCGATAAATGTATCTTCCGATACAGATCTACTGGATATATAAAAGTTTTTTTGTCTATATGAATGAATTCATTGTCCCAATTCATTTTTTCATAAGAACACCTTTCTTGATATAAAAGTTAATCAGTTTCATTTATGGAGAGCAAAAAAAGTGTGGGAAAGCCCGGAAACACGTTCAATCCATGAGCTGAGCTTATACTCCTAGGTCAACGAGATCAGTGGCCTTGGACTAGAGCTGGACTATTTTTTCTAGATAGCTGCTCTGAGAAAATTCTCTGATGAAAAATCTAGGGCTCTAACCCTTGTATTGCCGTTGAGTAGTTGCGAATAGCTGCAACTACTCCTGGGTTCGGGAGGGGGGTGGAGGCCAGAGGAGACGGGCGATCGCGCTCCTTTTTAAGAGCGATAGCAGCGCCACGAGGTTTCAAGGGGTTCGGGCAACTGGCACAGGTTCTCTGATGGACGAATAATCCAAATCTAGGCCAACGGATTTGGCTAACTGGCACACCCCCTCTATTCATTTCCCTGCCACAACGCTGGATCCGCTTACACAAAAACATACACTACCTCCGGGCGCGGGGAAGGCGGGGGGGGGTGGGAAACGCGATCTACGCCAGGCAAAATGAGGAGCCAACCTGACGGCGTTTTCCACGGCCCCTGCCAGGGTGTGACTCGGTGTTGATAAGGGAGGCGATCGGCCAGCTCCCCGCGACCAGTTCACGTTGGAGCGAAGCCAGCAACTTCAGGGTTGCAATTTGGGCTGGTAGCTGGTGACCTATCCTCACTCAGCTCGCTACGCTCCCCAGCCACCTTCAAAACCTGATATGAGTTTAATAAACGACCTGAAACCATAGTGTAGAGGCGACTCTTTAACCGCTGATACAGCTACTGCTTAAGTGAGTCTCGCTCATCTCATTGTGGAATATACCTTTTCGGGGGGTTATGCAAAAACCCCTTCTAAGGACAGTTCTTGCTGATCATTCTTCTCCGATTCGCTGATCAGGATCGTTGACAACCTCATCCTGGGCAGGCGCTTCAGCAAAAACCTGATCCATGTCTCGTGAACCGTGTAGGACTCGAATGACTTCAATCCCTTCCGGAATGACCCGATAGAAGATGATATATTGCTTCACCGGGAAGCTTCTTAGCCCAGGCGCTAGTTCTTCCCGACGGCGGCCAGCGTCCTGGAAGTTGGACAACATGAGAAACCGTTTGACGAGTTGGTCGATCAACTCATCCGCAGGTGCCTCATCATAGTCAGCGACATAGCCCCAGATATCAGTCAGGTCTTGCTCAGCCGTTAACGATAAGCGAAACTCTCTCTCCATAAGAGATTACGCTTCCGCCTTACGAGTCCGTCCACGGGCTTTGATACGATCCGCCAGCGCTCCAGCAGTGTCTTCCGTATAGGTCGTATATTCGCCTGCCTCCACCTGGTCGATACCAATCTGGACATCGTGCTTGAGAGCCTCAAGCTTCAGCAGTTGAAGTTGCTCTTCCAAGCGAGCCAGTCTATCTTGCAGTGCTTGAAAGGCTCGCGCATCCTGGACGACCACCGCAGCCTCACCATTTACAGTCAAAACCATCGGTAGCTTTGTTTGCTGAAGCCCATCAACATACTCTTTAGTGTTGCGGCGAAAGTCCGTCAGAGAGCGGATATTCTCTACAAGAATAGTCATAAAACACCTTAAAAGGTTCTTATAAGAGTCTAATTATATCCTGCCAGCCATGAAGGGCTTCCAGCTTTTCAATACAAGAGAACACCACCAGCAGAATTCACAACGAAATGTAGAAGAATGTTGCCGAAAACCAGCTTCTGGGGTATCTCATTATTCATACCATCTGTATTTACAGATAACCAGACGACTGTAAAACCAGCAAACCAGATAACCAGATGACTACCATCTTGACCGTAACTGGCTTCAAGGGCGGGGTAGGCAAATCAACAACGGCCATTCACCTGGCGGCTTACTTAAGCGACCTGGGCGATACCGTTCTCGTTGATGGTGATCCAAATAGGACAGCACTCAGTTGGGCTGCTCGTGGTCACTTACCTTTCACTGTTGCTGATGAGCGCAAAGCAATGAAGGTGATTCAAGGCCGCGACTTTATCGTGATCGATACCCCCGCTCGACCCGATTCCACTGATCTCAAAGAACTTGCCGAAGGATGCGACTTGCTGATCCTTCCCACCACTCCTGATGTGGTTTCCCTTGAACCCATGTTGGAAACAGCCAGAGCATTGGGTGAAGCATCCTATCGAGCCTTGTTAACGATCGTGCCTCCAAAGCCCAGCCGGGAAGGGGAAGCCATGAGAGACGACCTGAGAGATAACGGAGTCCCCATCTTTGAAGCCATGATCAGGCGAGCTGCCGGTTTTCAAAAAGCAGCGCTGGCCGGAATACCCATCAAAGCAATGACCGGACGCGATCGCCTTGGCTGGCTGGACTATGAAGCCGTGGGGAAAGAAATCATGGAGATATTGGGAAATGCCTAAATACGGAGACATCATCAAACAGGCAAAATCTGCAAAACCAGATAGCCAGACAGATGGGTTGCCAGACAACCAGACAGCTAGACAACCAGATGAGAAGAAGAGCAGCAATCAGGAGTCACTACAGATTGAAGAACCAGTAAGCCAGATAGCCATAAAGCCAGAAAACCAGCAAACCAGGCAACCAGATCAACCAATGAAAAACCTCTGTGTGAAAGTGCCGGAATCATGGCGTCGTCATTGGGCAGCTCAGGCCAAGCTAACTGGGCGCACCATGACCGATGTAATGGTAGAGGCTCTAAAACAGGAGTTTGGTTTGCCAGAAGACCAGCAAACCAGATAGCCAGAAGACCAGCAAACCAGAAATGGCTACTTAAATACTTGTACCGTGTACCTAACTGCTGAAGCCTTCACTGAATCCAAAACTATTCGCGATCGCCAGCTCGCCAATATTGATGATGGTCGTGCTGAAGAAATCCTCAACAAGGCACGAGCCCTCATATTCAGTGCATGGCGAGGAACAGGAATTGCGTCAACTGAACAAGTTGCCGAGTTCTACGAAGTCTCTACTGACGTTCTGAGAGATAACCTTCGCCGCTACCGAGGTGAGTTTGAATCTGATGGGCTGAGAACCTTAAAGGGCAGTGCTTTGAGGGATGCTCGTGAGATTATCTCACAAGCATCTAAAACCTCTCAAGCAATCGTCTGGACACCACGAGCTGCACTGAGACTAGGGATGATTCTGAGAGACTCGGCGATCGCAAAGCAAATCCGGAACCTGCTCATTGAGATGGTGACGCAGGGAGCAGCTCAAAGCTCAACCGAGCGTGAGCTGACGCTCCAGATTGAGCTGCAACGCCTGAAACAGCACTATCAAGACACCGGCTGGCAAATCGTACAGGCAACCAGTCCCGCAATGTTGGCCTTTATTCGTGGAGAGGCACCACTCGTTCGCACTGAAGTGCAGTACGTAGATTCAAGAACTGGCGAACCATTGGGAACAACAAGTTACCGGATTCTGCCTCAGCTCGTGGAAGACGTGGGCCTCCGTCGCAATTCTGAAGAGGATCAGCAATTGGTGAAAGAAATCCTGCTGCAAGAGTGCGGGGTGGATTGGGACACTGGAGAAGGTCTACAGCATGGCTTCAACATCATCAAGCCACTGGTAATTCCGGAGCCCCGCTACGAAGAGTACTTATATAAGATTGCAAAGGTCATCTATGGAGAGAAGACACTGGAGGGTTGGAAGCACGAACAGCAGCTACTACCAGACTTCCTCCAGGAGCGAGGTCTTCTGCCACCAGAAAATTAATTCTGGTTTTCTGGTCGTCTGGTTTACCAGAAAATATTGGGACGTAGCCATGCCACATTGAAGACTACCAGTTAGACCTAAGTCTAACTGGTGAGGCAACACCGACGAGATTGCAAGAGTTCGATCTTTAGGGGATTGCACTGGTGTCGTGCCTCATCATTACTAGCTTGGCGGCTGAAGGTCTCCTGAGAGCAACTCAACCGCCAGCTCAATATCACTTTTGCTTAGGATGGAATCAATAGTTTTCCCCTGAAACGCTTCGGCCATCGCCAAGGTTTCAGACAGAACAGAATTCAGCTCAACGAGCTGCTGAGCCATGCTCTCAAGCCTTTGGTGCTGATCGGGCGTTAAAGCTTCTCGTTGCCAGCGCATCACTTGCTCGTCATATACCCAGAGAAAGTCCTGCTGCTCCCCATACACCTGTAGGAGCCGCTTTACTATGGCATCATCTAACACATGCGGGCGCGACTGCACCGACTGTAAAGTCTGTAGCTGTTGCCGCACATCCGCAAGCTGCTCGGAGACCATCGCGGCCATCATCGGCAGTGCACTGAGGGGTTGCCAGTTTGGTGTGGCTTTCGTCATCAGGAGTTATCCAAAAGAGCAGGACGGGATTTTCTGCATCCCCCCCGAAAAATCATATGGGTTAGTGATTGACCATACCCACACCTTAGCCACGAATTGTCCAGCAACCTATAGGACAATTAGCACGAGGTAAACGCATCCTCCTATAGATCAATTGTGAACACACTGTGTTCCAAATCGCTTGGTAGTCCCTGAAATACAGACACCGCTTAGATTGAGGGAAAAGTAATCGGCTAGAGAAAGTCTCCACAGTGTGGAGACAATTCATCAATGATACCTCCCATAGCGCAAACCATGATGTAGCGACTGGGACTAACATTGGGACGTTCTAGATCTGCAATTAGCCAACAAGCTGTTGGCCAATTCAGGCACAAAAGTCGCACCATTGGTGCGAGATAACCACGTGCCATGTATTCAGATTCCTGAAAAGCTTATAGGGAAACTGTTTCAGCCTGCGAACTAAATGTTTAGCCAAAAGTGCAAGCGGCTCCTGCACAAATCTCAGCCTCACCACAATCAATTGGCCACTAGGTTGGTGACCAATTGTGCAACGCAGCGTTGCCCAATCGAACAACACAGCAACTGCAATAACGGTGCCTCGCTGATTCACATTGATACCTTTTTGAGGGGTTTTTTGCACAACCCCTCAAAAAGGTATCGTTCGCGATGAGATAGCTGAGACTCATGGAGGATTAGTTGCCTTAGCGCGCAGCTATTCAAAGTCTCAGCACAGTCTGAAACCCTTATTCAAAAGGTTCCGCAAGCGAAATTGTGGGTTTTGGATCAGATCGCTCACTAGACCTGATTGTGTCATTCTTTTGCTTGGACGTGGAGTACTGTGGCAATGGCTGAAAACATCAACTTTTCAAGATCTAAGTGACCTTTAAAGTTAAACTATGGCCTGCTCCTGCTTTTACAGACAATTCCAGGAATTTCCAGGCATTTCTAGCTTACTTATCAGGAAGCAGCTACCCACATCTTTTTCATCCGAAATGACAACTGTTTTAGAAGAATCGTTACAAAGAATTGGGAATTGCCCTGTAGAGGCATATAAGGGAAAATATAGACGTGCATTAACAGCCTCGATCAACGTAGATCTGGATTATGAGGCGGCTCCGAGAGTCTACAGTCCTGCTCGGATCAATGAAGAATTTGGGATTCAGCAACAAACCCAGCTGGAATACTTAATTTGCATTGACAGAATACTGATAGCGAGGTTCCTTGGTGATCTCGGGCTACCAGTTCCGACGCAATCTAGTATCGATAAGAAAATTTCTGCATCTGCTTATCAGCGAATGTTTGGGTCTGATGTTTCGGTTTCAAAAGCTAATAACAATAAGAACGTGTATACATACGCAGAGGTTCTCCATCTCCTGGGACACAACACACAAATCTATCTACCTGAGGTATGAATAACGTCTATTCTCAAATCGATGCCAGGTCGATGTTTATCCACAAACAATCGATTACAGAGAAGAATCAGGAGTTCTTTGTTGGGCGTCGTGACCTTTTAGCTTTCGCTTTCGATGCACTTGCAGTACCAGGTGCATCGCTTGCGATTTATGGCAATAAAGGGATTGGGAAGACCTCTTATGGTTGGCAAATCTTAGCTGGCATTAATGGGAACCAGGATCTGATCAAACGTCTTGAGATAGAAACCAACTTTCCTATTCCCCGTTACTACTGTATATGGCTTAGGTGTTCAGACGTTCTAAGAAACCTTGAAGGTGTTCTCGCCAAGCTCTTAGAACCCTCTAACAAGCAATATTCTCTTTCTTATACCTTTCCTAAGGTTTTCACTGAAAAACGCCGAAGAACTATCTCCACGACCCTGGGAGTAGATGGCCCTTTCTTCAAAGCGCTTCTTAGAGTTGATGATCAGGGTAAAGAAGCATCCATAAATAGAGATTCAACAGAATTTATGGATTTTCGGATGCAAATTCATAATTTGTTTGAGGAAACCCTTTTTGAAATAAAGAATCACCCTGATTATCGAGGTGAAGAGGAAATTATTATTTTTCTTGATGAATTTGACAGGATTACTGATAAAACTGGTGTCGGGCAGCTTCTTAAGAATCTGAATGATGCGCGATTTGCCATTATTGGTACTGGTGAAGATATTATCCAAATTATCGAAGACCATGCTTCTGCACGGAGGAAACTGGAGGGCTCTAAGATTCGCTTACCTGAAATGGAACCTGAGGAAATTAGACAAATCTTCGAACGTGCAGCAAGCATCTATCCTAATCGCGTATTTTTCACCGATGAATTCATCAATTTAGTGACTGAAAACTCCGGTGGATTTCCCTGGATTGCTCAGCTTCTTGGGTTTCATGCTGTTCTACCCCATCAAAAAGGGTCAGCTGGTAGAGAAGTTATTATAGGAGCCAAAGATTTTCAGCAAGCTGCTAATTACCTTGCCAGTCCTACCGGAGATGTAGAAAGATACACACAGTTATTGAGAGCAATTGGTGATTCTGATAAGAGAGAACGGCTCCTTTTTGCCTTATCGGAACAAGTTACAGTATCTAAAAAAGGTTTTGGTTGGATTGCGAAGAAGAAATTCATTGATGAATTACAAAATCGAGATCGAAGGAACATTGATCACAACCTCAGTAAACTGGTTGATTCAGGCATCTTGAGAGAGGACTCCAGTGCTGAGCACGAAAGAATAAAATTTGATGATCCTGTGATGGCAGCGATTGTTCATCTGGCCGCAAAGCGCGGTAGCCTCCGCAGATCTGACTTGTGATTGGGGTATCAGTAGCATCGGAACCAAAACCTACGCTAAGCAATTCTAGATTTCTATACCAGTTAAACCTCTTTGCCAAAAGGGGTCTGAAACCCTTGATATACCGTTCTATTTTTCTGTACCAATTAGGGTAAGGATCAGCTGGTACAAAAAGAACGCCTCAGACATAGTTCATAAGAACTACAGCAAAAAGCTTATATCTCAGTGGTTCCAGCCTTAGCGTAACTTTCTGTTCCATTACTACTCAAGGGCCTTGACCAGCGCTTCCCAGACCGCTTTCATCATGGCGGCGTCCATCCTCAGGAGACCTCGATAGGCAGATTAAGTAAAAGTAATATTGAGTAGTCCTTTACTCCACCCCTTCTAATATCTGTGCAATTTGCTCAGGAGGTGGCAATTGCCCCTCCAATTCTTCCGGTAAGGTAGAGACAAGACGATACGTCGCAACACCGATCGGTTTATCAGCATCTCTCAGGGCATATTCCACAATCGTCTTATCCTTGCTCTTGCAAAGAACTATCCCGATAGATGGATTCTCATCAGGAAGTCGCGTCTGGTCATTCAATACAGAAAGGTAGAACTGCATCTTCCCTACATGCTCGGGCTGAAATCGCCCCACTTTCAAATCAACTGCCACTAGGCAGCGTAGACGGCGGTGGTATAGAAGCAAATCAATAAAGAACTCTTGGTCGCTCACCTCTAAGCGATACTGGCTACCGATAAAGGCAAACATGCCCCCCATTTGGCGCAGGAAGTCGTCAACTTTTCCGAGCAAAGCCCGCTCCAATTCACGTTCGCTATGCTCATCCCCCAACTCCAGAAAATCAAAGAGATATTCGTCTTGTACTGCCAGTTTGGCCTGGTTCTGAAGGGAGTTCGGCAACGTCTCCGAAAAATTAGTCTGATTAAGCAACGTCTTTTCATAAGACTGATTCTCAATGTGATGGGTTAAGACATTCTTTGTCCATCCATATTTGCGGGTCATGCGGATGTAAAATTCGCGCTGAAGGTCGTCCTTACACTTCGTCAAAATGACCTGATTGTGCGTCCATCCAATTTCTGTCACCATCGGTGACAGTTTTTCGTTATCCCGATAAGTGAGGTAGAAATCCCGCATCCTCCATATGTTTCGAGCAGAAAAGCCTGCAACTTTTGGAAAATCTGCTTTCAGGTCACGGGCTAACTGTTCCACGATACCTTTGCCCCAGGTTTTCCCTTCCTGGCGCAATACGATGATCCTCCCAATATCCCAATAGAGAGCTATCAACTCTCGGTTGACGGCTTTCAGCGCCTCATACTGAGCGCTCTGGATACGGTGTTTAATCTCGCCGAGCAGGGCACTATAACCCTCAACTAAATCACTCACAGGTTTGATACAGGCTAGGTAAATGGAATTAGATGGTTTTAGAAACTTTTGCTAAGTTTCCGTTGCTTCGTTGAAAGTTTTACCTATCAAGCATTTCAGCACTTGTATGGCAGTTTATGATAGCTCGACTAGTCTTAGCCCTACACACATGCTTTAGCAAAGGCATACCCAGATCAACAAGTTGTCCTGCAAACAAAGTTCCAATCACCCATCAGGGAGAGACAAACTTGTCAGCAATACCCTCAGAGAATAAAGCAACATTGTGACTTCCTCTGAACTGAGTTGATAGAACCGTCTTCCCTCAAACTGCTCGGCAATGTACTGACCGAGCTGCTGGTGAGTCCACTTTAGTTGGAAAACACACTGACGCAACACCTCCTGATTCCGATGTCGTTCCTGCTCCTCTAGTGAAGCCAATGGGTGCAGGGGAGGCAGTGGCTGATAGCGCTCCAGATAAATCACTGAGTCGGGAGAAGTCGGCTGTGGAAAACGAGACACCTCCCCCCGCACCCCCCTATTTCTTTCTTTTTCTTCTCTTCGAACCTCCAAACCAGCATCAAAATTGGGATTACACTTCATAGATCTCTCTAAGGTGTAAACTTCCTTACTATTACGTTGTTTCAGCGATCTCATAGGTTCTGGTTTGACAGGGGGAGTAGGGGCTGAAACGTTTGCAGATTCAGTCGGTTTACACGCTTCAGGAGGGGCAGATGGCTCCAAGCAGTGTTCGGGATGCCAGAGCATTAGGTTCTCGGAACGGTAGAGCGTCTTGGAACTGATGCCTGCTTCTTCAGCGATCGCAGTCGCCCGCTTCTTGGGCGTGGGCGGTAAAGCATTCTTTGCCTGTAAAGCCTGCATCGCGGCTTGGATGCGTTGACGGGCATCCTCGGCTCGCTGGTCGTTGATGGTAGGGGTAGGAGGGCAATCTTTCCGGGTATCGCGTTTGGACTCACCCCCCAACGGCCAGTAATAGTTCTGCACGGCTCTGCACCAAGCTCTGACGCGGATCCCAATGTCATGCTGGTGACGGCAGTGTTGTTGATAGCCCGATAGGTGGGTGGCTGTGGCTAGGGTGTGAGCTATCAGGTCATCTCCTTCCAGCTCTAAGAAGACATGGCCATGACAGGCAATGACTTTGAGTAGGTGATTCGTCTGGCCGTGGCCAGTCCACCCTTCCTCGATCTCCATTTCCATGTCCTGCTGCCACGCCTCGACACGGTTGCCGGTGGGCCGACGAGCCTCCCGCTTCCGCTTGCGATGGTTGTCACGACCGATTTTGAGGGCATGGCGCAACTCGTCCATATCCTGGTGTGCGGCAGCTCCATCCCATAGCCAGAAGAAGCGCTCCAGGCTATCGCTGATTGGGTTGAGGCCGTCATCCAACAGGCAGGAGCCGCTACCCGGTTGTAGCGGCAAGCGATGGCCGTTGTAGTGGATGATGCGCTCTACGCCGTAGGTCTTGACGTTGGGAAAAATCTCCAGCTGCCCTTTGGCAATGGTCAAGGACCGGCCCTCAGGGGCCAACGCCATCCCTTGGGCCTTCAGGCACTCCTGCAGCGTCACCGCCAGGTCAAAGGTGCTGACAGCTTCAGGCAGGGGAATATACAAGTGCAGACCATTACTGAAGCTGGAGCGGAGCAGCAGGGTACGGGTAATCCCAATGGTTTCCAGAGCCACTCGAATCGCCGCGATCGCCTCTGCATTACAGTAGGGGCTCGCGGCATCTATATCCAGCAGGGCATACACGGTTTGGTCCGTGAAGCGCACCCCGATGAGCTGATGAGGGTTCTGCCACTGCTGCCACAGCACACGGGGCCGCAGCGGATAGTCTTTGACGGTCTTCCATTGGGCTTTCTCGCCGGGGTCAGGCGTTGGGGCTTCAATGAAGTCCCAGGTCTGACGACCAAAAAGGGCACACAGCTGTTGGCCGAGGGGATCAGCTGGAAGCGGTTTAGGAGGGTGGAAGGACGCTACCATATGGCACCTCCCAGCCCAGACTTAACCAGGTTTATGATCTGAAACGTTGTGTACTGGTGTACATGTACTACAAAAGTGTCAAAAGTATTCATCAATTTTGCGCTCTATTAAGGGAACTGTCAGCGAAGTAGAAAGCCTTGCAGCGTAGGCTATCCCAACCCTCATACGAGGGCATACGACGCTTTTGCTAGAAAAAAATCAAAATTGAACGCACCAAGCTGTTGCACCGATCAGAGTCGATGCTATGATGTAGGCGCTTAAAATTTAATTGCCTTTCGCAGAGCGATGACGGTCCCCGCCAAGGTATGTCATCGTTTTTGCGTTTCAGGGCTTCTATTCATTCACATAAGTCATCACCTCCTTTTTTGTTTCAACGTGTGAAAGTCTGCATGTACTAACTCCTTAGCATGGCGTGATCTTATAACAGGTCAGCGTTTCGCGATCGCTCAGCACAACATCTCAGCAGCAGTCGCGTTCCAGTGCTTTAGCAGCTCCGACCCTACCGGCTGCTCACCTCTGTACTTCCCCTTGAGGGTGTAAGCCTGACCGTCTAGAACGTAGATCGAAACGACCTCGTCGATAGGATTCACTATCCAGTACTCCAGAATTTGAGCATTGGCATATTCAATGACCAATTCCTGTGTATCCTTCTTGGGATTGCCAGGACTAACCACTTCAACCGTTATCAAAGGGGGATTGCCAGTTAGGAATTCCGCCTTAGTCTGACTCCTGACCACTTGCCATTGAGCTTTGGTACAGATGAGCAAGTCAGGATTACGGCTATTGCTTTGTTGCGGAATCTTAATCTCAGCACCAGACCTTACTAAACAGTCTGGTTTATGAGTGCGAAGGTAAGCCTTGAGCAAGTCCCCTAAATCAGAAACGATGTCAAGGTGGCGGCCTGTAGGTGCGAGCAATTCGACAATTTCTCCGTTCACAAATTCAGTGCGCCGCCCGTCGTAAGGAGTCAGCAGGTACTCCTCAAAGGTGAGTTTTGCTCGGGTGATAGCTTGTGTCATAGGCGATCGCCTCCTTCGATTTGCCAGGGTTCGATACCGTTCTGTCGTAACTGTTCCTCCAACCTAGCAACATGCTCTCGATACACGTCCGGCTCAGCTGCTATTTCTGCAAGCATGGCATTCTCGCCTTCCAGCGATTGAATCCGCTCTGATAGGGCTTGGTTCCTCTGGCCCTCGGAGCGGGCCTCCCCAAAAACCGCATCGAACCGCCTATCCAAACTTTCTGCCGACAGCGCCATGCACAAGGCTAAGGCGCGTTTATTGCCCCTGTGGGACTGCCAATGCCAATAAGCATTAACCGCATCTAGGGGGAGGGCATTAATTCGGGTTTGCCCACGGATCTGTTCTGTTGATTCCACTTCGACAGCAAAAGTTTGTGGCGTATAACCCCCTCCCAACAAAGCTTTGACTGCTTTTGAACGCAAAAAACTTGTGGCGTTTTGCTGGCTCGTCTGAATAGCCATCGCTGCACTAGTAATGCTCATTCGATAGCTACCATCAGGCATCCTGAAGCCTTCCACCTCAAAATCCCCAATGGCGACAATCGCGCGTTTGGCTTTCTCAGTTTCAGTCATCGCGATCTCCCTTAGCCTCTTCATCCGGGGGAATTTTTCCCTGGTCATCAGCTTCTCTGACAGCCACTTCAACAAGAAATGCCGCCAACGTAGAAGGTTTATTGCTTTCCGAGGCTGCCCAACGCTCTAGAGCATTGGCCACGCCATCAGGAAGCGTGATGAAGTAGCGCTTTGACACATCTCTAGTCATATTCAAACGCCTTAATCGTACTTCTAGATAGCTAATCCGTTACTAAATCCCAACAAGATAGCTAAAAGTTAGCTTATAAGTTACTAATATGCTATCAATTTAACAACCTCACAACACCCCAACGCGAATCGACAACCGATCGCAACGGATTTCAACGCCTTAAAGCGCTGAAAGTTTGTTGTGCCAATAAGTTGAGGATTCAACGATGAGCAACGGCAATATTTCTTTAGGCGAGTTTGAGCGTCGCCACAACGTCAACAAAGGCACCGTCAGCAAGCGGGCTCGTGAGCTGGGCTACGACACCGCGAATGGACTCAGTCCCGAAGCCTACCGGGTCATGCAGGCTGAATTTCAAGTGAGCAAGGCTAAAACCAAAACTGCGCCTAAAACACTCCCACCCCATGAACCTCAAACCTATCGGGCTGGCACACTGCTCCCGGTCGGGACTCAAACCGTCACCCACACAGTTGGGCTATTCGATGCCGAGTCCTACCAGCAGGACAAGCAAGCCTTGGAAACGAACGCCCGCAACCAAGCCGCATCCCTCAATGAGATGGTGGCCCTCTATGCCCAAAGCCGCATTGCAGCTGTCCTAGCAGACATTGATTTAGTCGCCGATGGCGTTCGGGCCAACGCCCTTCAAGCCATGGGTACCGAGCCGGGAAAGCCTCCAAGCCATCCGCACACTGGCAACGCCGCCTGATCCTAGCGGGGGCGATCGCCCTCCTCATCCTGATCATCTGACTTCGCTTCAACCGCTATCACTCAGAGGACTCGACTCATGGAAAACCTTCACCCAGATATCCTCGACAACCTCCAGGAATACGACCTGGAAGACATCCTCGATGCCCTCCTCAAACTCCATGACCCGTTTCTTATCGCCGCTATGGTGCAAACCCTCACCTACCAAGCGATTTAATCCCCTACGTCCCAAGCCAATCCTTTGGGGCTCAGTCCCGGTCATTCAGATAAGGACTTATCACCATGCTGCAATTGCTGGGCTATCACGTCTCTCTAGTCCTGGCCTACAAAGCCATAAAGCACCTCTGCCGACGTCTCAAGGAAGGTCGCTACTGGGCCTATCTCATCGCGATCGTCGTATCTCACCACATCGGGGAAACACTCTCGGTGGTGCTGACGGCCAACCGGGAGCACTCAGCCCTGATTGCTGAAATCGCCAACGGCATTCTCTTCTTCACCCTCCTGGGCTTCAGCCTTGCTTACTTTGCCAGTTCACCCCCACCCACCGAAGTCGAAGTGCTGCGCCAGGTGGCCGAGCGGAAGCTGGCCGAGGCCATGCTCGATGGCTCGGAAAACGACGATCGCCTCTTGCTTTGGAACACGCTTTTAGAGAGTACTCGCCATGAAAAACTCTAGATTCAAGCTGCGTCTCAGTCATCTCAGCCTCGTGGGGGCCTTTTTCGGTCTCTGGTTGGCTCCTGATTGGTTGGCGCAAATAACATCTCAACTACAGACTGAACTCGAAACGCAGCAAGCGGCTGCAGAACCTGTGCCCCTTCCCCCACAACCGAGTCAGCTAGGCAGCGATCGCTTCTTGGAATCGGTCTTGGTCCGGGCAAACTACCTGCTGGACAAGGGGCGAGAGACTGGAGATGTCTCAGCCTTCATCCATGACCACTACCAAACTGTGAGCACTGAACTTCAGGGGCTGGAGCAATCCTCGGGAGTCTTTGACGGGGAAGCAGTCATCTTCTCCCAGGTGGCGAACCTGTCCGCCGAACAGCAAGCATTGGAGCTGGTGCAGTTCTGGCTCGAACATCCTGACCAGGTGCGTACCGTCGCCGGGATGCAGCTCTCGCCGATGAATTCCCTACAAGCCGGTGCCAGGGAGGT
>JBCBTQ010000091.1:0-20802 GCA_039818605.1 Cyanobacteria bacterium J06639_14
TGCCCCCTTTGCGCAAGGGGGGTTGGGGGGATCAAGCCTCCATCGCTAAAGATGGGAAACTTAATTTACGCTGTACTGAAGTTTCCCGGCTTAAATTACACGCCGCACATCCAGATCATTGACTTTGGTCTGAGCGCAAACTTTCAGCTTGCAAATCCCTTGCTTGCGGTTTAGCCATTAAAAAACTGGCAGTCAGTTTGACCCGAGTTGACTGACTGCCAGTGCGGACCTGGAACGTTACAGAGCCGATAGCTTACAGAGCCATTGCCGCTTTGACCTGAGCGCACCAATTTTGAATGCGGGATTCTGTCTTTTCTGACTCGTTGTCCTCATCTAAAGCCAGACCACAGAATTTGCCATCCCGAATAGCCTTAGACTCGCTGTGGTCATAGTCATCAGCCGACCAATAGCCGACCGTCTTACCACCCAATTCGGAAATCTTTTCCTCTAACAGGCCCATGGCATCTTGGAAATTGTCAGAGTAGCCTACTTGATCGCCTGTACCAAAGTAAGCGATCGTTTTGCCAGTAAAGTCGACTTCATCCAAGTCATCAACGATCGCCTCCCAGTCGTCCTGGATATCACCAATATTCCACGTTGGGCAACCAATAATGAGGTAATCATACTCAGCCAAATCACTGGCGCTTTTCTCGCTGATGTCGTGAAGATCGACAACTGAGTCGCCACCCAATGCGGTCTGAATCTGTTCAGCTGCATCGGCGGTCTTGCCTGTGGTTGAGCCGTAAAACAATCCAACTTTTGCCATGATGATCTTGATTTCTGATGAAGGG
The DNA here is from genome assembly GCA_039818605.1 of Cyanobacteria bacterium J06639_14. Classification (GTDB taxonomy): domain Bacteria; phylum Cyanobacteriota; class Cyanobacteriia; order Phormidesmidales; family Phormidesmidaceae; genus SIO1E4. The sequence goes on from JBCBTQ010000091.1 coordinate 792, forward strand.
TAACGAAAACAGCGCTAATTGCACTGGGAACTGACGGTGATTAGAAAAGAGCCAGGGATTCTACAGATATCAAACCCATGCTGGGGTGAGTGACCTAGTGAAATCAAAGACTTCAGCACAACAGGTTTTGACCAAGAACCATTCCCATTAAAGTTTCTTGGGAAAGTTAGGCTCCAGCGCAGATCCCTTGCTCTAAAAGGCAGAAGGAGTCTAGCCCCTAAGGACATCCAGCCCAAAGAAGATATTTGTTGAGAAAATAACTCAATAGCCTGGGTTAAAGACAATATACAACACTCTGCAACTAATGAAAACTATTCTCGTTTGCTTTATGCTTTTCCTCTTGCTGATTAGGCTTAGAGCCTTCTCAAGAGATTTCTCGAAATGGATGTGCCGCCGTAGGTTGACACCGAGGCAAGCGACCTACATCCCTAGAATGTTCTATATTTGCAGGTTTCACCTCGCTCAACCCAGCCTACACGGGATAGCTTTTGGGGTGATTTCTTTCCCAGAAATCACCTAAGCTCAATCAGAGAATTGGGACATCACGATATCCGCACTTTGCAATTCTTGGCAAAGAATCTCATTAATGCTGCACAAGATTTCTATCACTCACAGCCTACAGATGCGAAACAGAACCGCATGACATAACGTAAAAATTAAATTAATGATATACAATCTCATTAAAGAGCCTTGTCAAATGAACATGGAGTTCGAAACTATATCCCTTATAAAGGAATATAAGACTGGGTACTGAGCAAGGCTCTTTTCCTACGAACCTTGTCTAGAAAGGTTTTTCTCTACGACTTTTGTCGATCTTGACTGGTGGTAGCATTCGCAGGGCTCAAAGATCACTCCTGGTATTTATGTCATTAATGGGAAAAAATGTAAATTATTTTGAATTCTGGGACACGTTATGAATGCAGTCAGCCAAGCAATTACCCCCGATCTCACCATCAAGATTGCTAATTTAGCGGTTCTTTTCCGCGCCGAGTTTCCTGATGTACAGATTGACCTGAGTCCATGGCTCACAGATGCCAAAACTCAGGATCAACTTAATCCCTACTCCATCGACCTCAGTTTCTTCTTGCCCGAACACGGTGACATACTGGCGTGTCAGTGTGTTTTGATGCAAGTGCACTTTTCTGATGATTTGTTGCAACCTACATGCCGCTTAAGTACTATCCAGGTTGATGGCTATAACTGTACACAGCGCCAATGGCAATTTTCAACGGAAGATTGGACGTTTGCAGGTGTTTCCGTCCCAGACAACGATCACCAGAAGCGGTTTAAGTATTTGATCAATCGCATTCTTGAATTATTTCAGTATCCGAATCAGGTGAATATTTACGGGTAGTTGTCCAATTTCCCCCAACTTCAGTCGCGCAACAGATTGAAATCGCACTACACCACAACTAATAAGACCGCCCCAAGAGACCGCTGTACAGAAAACTCTGACGCGACTCGCTCCTAGCTCACCTGCCAGCGGATCAACAACACTGGCCCAGGCCATTTATTTAAACGAAACCGAAGCAGTTATGGGCTGACTAAGGAGTCTATGGGGAACTATGGTGCATGCAATCAGGCTGAAGCTAGAAGAATACGGCCCGATCGCAAACCTCTAGAACTTTTGGCCGTTGAAGGCGCGATCGCACTTCTCAAATGCTTGGCGAGTCAGCTCGTCCGTGAGCTCTCATGGACGGTTTTGGTCGTGTTGAGTTCTCTCCACTACACGACAATGTGTCACGGGTTGGGAGATGGTTAACACCGATCAGATCATGGCGTTGACATTTATCCAGCCTTTCTCAGCTGCTAAACCACATAGCGCCCCTAATATCTAAAAATTTTTGATGAACTTTTCATCGTTCAACCTGCCAAAGTCGAAAGGCAGGGGCCAAAAGGAACCTATCACGGCGGTCATGATTTCCGGAAACCCATGATTAAAGAGTGGATAGAGAAATTCCAGGCAGGGCAGCTAAATGCTTACATCGACCATAATCCTGAAGCCAATGCAATCAAAGTTACTTGATAAAGTGTCAACTTTCATCCTCTCAGGATGGACAGTTCTGATCAGGAGAAGATGGCGATCTGCACACAGGGAGCAAAAGCAAAAGGAGGCAATTTATATGTCTGCGGCCTCTGGAATCAGCGTTAATGACTGCCTGACACTGATGCAAGAGCTTGGAGTTCCACTTGCCAGACGGGCGATCGCCTTAGTCTGTGTCGGACAGAGTTTTAAAAGGGCTGTGGGCGTAGCCGAAAAGCTTGCCCACCTTGATGACCATTCGTTTCAAGCAGTTTTAAACACTTTGCAACACGAGTCTGAGCGCGTCCCTGCACAGTGCCTGAAATGCAATTACTATAGCTTTAGAGATGAGCTGAAATGTGCGGTCAATCCCTGTGGACCACCTGAAGATGAAGGGTGCCCCGACTTTCAGTTAAGGGGCTAGCGCTGGCTTTAGCTGAGGGATATGTCCCAGATGTACAGTAACCCATTGAAGCGCGTCGGGACAGATTACGGTCGTTAAGCCAAAGCTTGCACGAAAACAACGGTCAGTGATTTTGAGTTCAAAGTCTTACGAACTATCCTGTCAGTTCCAGGCGCAAAGCCAGTCTAGTCAAGCCCACAAGTATTTACACTTAGCCAGACAGAAGACTAGGCGTATTTTTATACCTAAGATCAATGACATCGATCACATTTAACCGATCATTCATAAGATGAGAGAACTCTCATGAACTTATCAGAAACTTTTTACTTTACAAATGACTCCGGAATATTTTGTAAGTGGAAAACACAATACTGCCCCTAATACTCATCTAGGGGCTTTCATCAACGCTAGATACCTTACCCACTAAACAGACACCTAGAGATATTTTTATGTTCCTGGCAATCTAAAAAGAATGTAACGTAATCAAAAGGAAAACCAAACAAAGGCTTAAAAGGCTACCCAGTGGAACGCGGGAAGAAGTGGGTATATTACCGCTATCGCTTAGTCTTGAGCTAGTCAATACTAAAGATATAAAAGTGCAAGCAGCCCATAAAGCTTGCTGGATAAATACCTTTATAGGCGGTTTCTCTTGGGAAGCCGCCTATAAAAATGAATAGGTGTATGTCTAACTCAATTAATCGAAGGTGCGGATAGCTTCTTTCCAGTGGGGAGTTATCTTTTCGTTTGCAGGTATTGAGACTTGTCTCTCTACCTGTAATTACGTCTGCCTCAAAAGGCGGTCTTTGGCTCACCACTGCAACGTTTCAGGAAAGGGCGATATCCCCTTTAATCCTGTCCATTAGGCACCAGTTGCTGAATCTCAAGTACAGCCACGTTTCCCGTCCTCCCCTTACCAAGGGGAGGTGCCGTAGACGGAGGGTTTCCAGCCGCTACGCTCGCGATCGCACCCCCTATAGTCACCCTTGGCAAGGGGATAGGAGCAATCGACCAGGTGCAATGAGAGGGTTGACGTGATTTTGCCCTATCACTTCACACCATGCATCCAGGCATTGGGGCAACGCCAGACAGAAACAGCCCAAGAGCAAGCAAAAATCTGGTCTAACCGACGCGTGATTTAGATAGATCTGACCAATGTATAGACTGATATTCAAGACATGGCTGTGCCTCTTTCCCAAAAACCCATAAATATTCGCAAGATGGCGGTTGAAGATATCGACGATATCGCTAATATCCATCGAGTTACATTCGCACGACAGCACATGTCAAAAGAATGGATAAGCGCTAACTTTGCTGCTTTTCCAAGAATGCAGTATTACGTTGCCACTATGGATGATGTCATTTATGGATTTATCCACTGGACTCAAAAGAGCGGATTCCGCCATGAAGTGGTTCTGGAACTGGAGCAAATTGCTGTTGCGCCTGAATATCGGGGGAAAGGAATTGGAGGGGCATTGATTTATGAATCGCTCCCACTTGTTCGTCATCAACTTGCCGAGCGGGGTGCTTTTCTCAAGCATATTGTTGTGACTACCCGAGCAGACAATCACGCTCAGCGCCTCTACAGAAAAACACTCGGTGTTGAAGTTGAAGCCACCATTACCGATCTTTATTCTGCTGACGAAGTAGTCATGATTCGTCGAAATATTGATATGTTGACGTAACCGTTGGCTATTCCTGGCGGCGTTTCACCGGGATTTCAGGGTTTTCCCAGCGCCGAATTCGTACACTTGTTACAGGTAATCCGTCACCGTCTTGGCAAGTTGGGAGAACTGAGGCAGCTCAACCGAAGATCTCTGTCAGGTTGAGCAGCGACATGGGATCTTTGCTCCCAGCTTTTGCCTGTTCTATCAGGGGATGGGCCATCGGGGCTCAATGGCCGCCTCCTGTTCACGGTCGTTTTTTTCTATTGACAGCGTCCTTGACATCTTCAGTGTGGTCGGATGTTCAGCATTCGTAAAAGTGCTAGTTGGATAAAAGTCTCGCCAACGTTTCTTGTGTTCCCAGCGTGTAGAGCTGTTGGAGATGACGGGTAACAGCAGTTACGAACACAGAAGACTCGGACAAGTTACCAAAGATTTCTTCGATGTTGAGTAACGGTGTCGGATCATCTTTTCCAATGAGCGCTTTTTCGGTGAGCATTGATGCCATCGGGTCATCAATGGGCAGCGGTTGTCCTTGCTCATTGGTACCGTTGAGATAGCGAAACCAGAGCGAAACCACAAAACTCAAGTAGGTAATCGACCCATCCTGCGCGAGCTTATCCCTCAAGCTCCCAAGGAGGAACTTAGGCAGCTTGTCCGAACCGTTCAAACACAGCCGAGAGAGCTGATCGCGCACCTTTGTGTTAGCAAACCGCTCGATTAGTGTTTGCTTATAGCTGTCGAGCTGAATGCCAGGAAGAGGCGGCAGCGTTGACGAAACCTCATCCATCAATCGTTTGACCGTCTGACGAACCAGCGCGTCACCCATTGCCTCGGCAGTATAGCTGTAACCGAGCAGCGACCCCAGGTACCCAATCAGCGAATGGCTCGCATTCAGTAGCCGCAGCTTCATCATTTCGTAGGGGCGCACATCGTTGGTCATCTGCACACCAACAGACTCCCAATCGGGTCTTCCGGCACAGAACCGATCTTCAATTACCCACTGGATAAACGGCTCCGCCACCACGGGCCAAGCATCATCGACACCAAATCGCTCGCATATCATTTGAATATCCGCAGGCGTAGTGGACGGAGTAATGCGATCCACCATGCTGTTAGGAAAGGCCACATTCGCTGCAATCCACTGACCCAAGTCAGGATTTTGCTGTTTAGCGAAGGCCGTCAGCATTTTTCCGACCAGATCACCGTTGCCTTGGAGATTGTCACAGGACAGGACAGTAAAAGGCTGCAGCCCCCGCTGCCGCCGTCGCTCCAAAGCTGCAGAGAGGAAACCATAAACCCCATGGGGTGTATTAGGATTCTGCAAGTCGTGCTGAATCGTTGGATGATTCGCGTCGAATTCACCCGTTCCCTCAACCACGTAGTAGCCGCCTTCGGTGATAGTCAGGGTAACGATGCGGCACTGGGGAGCAGCCAGGGTCTCGATTACAGCTTCCTGGTCATCGGGGGCAAACAGGTACTGAGTAATCGAACCGATAACACGAACATCGTCCCTTTTAGGCGCACGCTCCACCAACGTATACAGGCAATTCTGGGAATGCAATGCATGCCGCATTTTGCGATCGAACTCCAGCAGGCCGACGCCGCAGAGACCCCAGTCACTGCCAGGGTGCTGCTCCAGGTAGTTGTCCAGATACAGCGCCTGGTGTGCCCGATGGAACCCCCCCACGCCAAAGTGGACGATACCGTAGGTTATCTGGCGGCGATCATACTGCGGGATGCGAACCTGTTCGGGCAGATGCAAGAGATTTCGCTCAGTCAGCTTGACGAGGGACTTGGTGGGGTTGAGGTTGCTGTTCATAAGTCTGTTCTTGGGATGCGGCGGTTTGCGCTTGCATAACTTCAGGATGCTGGTGCGGCACAGTGAGATGGTGGCGTTCGGCCTTGGGAATGGCCTGACCATCGGCGTTAAACAGGTGGCAGAGGTTGCCATCAATGGCAATAGGTACACGATCGCGCACTTTGGCCCGACTATCGCCATCGGTCTGGACAATGAAGGTGTCACCCCCGGCAATCTTGACGTAAAGGTAGGTGTCGCCGCCCAGCCGTTCCACCACCAGCACTTCACCCATCAAAGTGGGATTGTCGGCATCGATCCGCAAGTGCTCAGGACGAATGCCGAGGGTGGCGCGATCACCTGCCGACAGGGTTTTGGGCTGCACCGGGATGGGGACGGTGGCATCACCGGGGAGACGCACAATGGTGCCCGAATCTTGTACCCCAACCGTCTGCACCGAAAGGAAGTTCATCTTCGGCGAACCGATAAATCCGGCCACAAACAAGTTGCGGGGATGGTGATATAGCTCCAGGGGAGACCCCACCTGCTCAACAATGCCGCCTTGCAGCACTACGATCTTATCGGCCAGGGTCATCGCTTCTACCTGGTCGTGGGTTACATAAATCATGGTGGACTGCAGACTTTCGTGGAGTCCGGCTAGCTCAATTCGCATCTGCACCCGCAGAGCCGCGTCCAGGTTAGAAAGCGGTTCATCAAACAGGAACACGCGAGGATTGCGCACCAGCGCTCGACCAATTGCCACCCGCTGTCGCTGACCACCGGAGAGAGCCCTGGGTTTACGCTCCAGCAATGGTTCTAGTTGCAAAATACGCGCTACTTCCTGGGCTCGTTCCAGACGCTTTGCTTTAGGAACTCCCGCCAGACGCAGACTGAAAGCCATGTTTTCAGCGACAGTCATATGGGGATACAGGGCGTAAGTCTGAAACACCATCGCCAATCCCCGCTTATCTGGCGGCACCTCGTTCATGCGATCGCCATCGATTAACAGCTCACCGCAGCTAATATCCTCGAGGCCCGCAATCATACGCAACAGGGTCGATTTGCCACAGCCAGAAGGGCCAACAAAAACGACGAATTCCTTATCACTGATATCTAAATCGACGCCTTTAATCACCTCATGATCGGTGTAGGTTTTATGGATGTCTCGTAATGTGACGGTAGACATGGGTTACTCACCTTCAATTCTTAAATGTGCAAAACGGTGTTTACTTAACGGCCCCAAAGGTAAGACCTCGTACCAGTTGTCGCTGACTGATCCAGCCAAAGATCAAGATGGGGGCGATCGCCATCGTCGAAGCAGCCGACAGTTTGGCCCAGAACAAACCTTGGGGACTGGAAAAGGATGCGATAAATGCCGTCAGTGGAGCGGCATCAAAGGTCGTCAAGTTCAGGCTCCAAAAGGCTTCATTCCAGGACAGAATGATTGACAGTAAAGCTGTTGAGGCAATTCCCGGTAGCGCCAGGGGCAGCAGCACATGCACCACTTCCTGCCAGGTAGAAGCCCCATCCATGCGATCGGCTTCCAAAATTTCCTTCGGCACTTCCTTGAAAAAGCTGTAGATCATCCACACCACAATCGGCAGGTTGATCAGGGTGTAAATGATGATCAGGCCGATGTGGGTATCCAGCAGTCCTGTTTCTCGCGCCAGGATATAGATAGGAACTAACACACCAACCGCAGGCAGCATTTTGGTGGAGAGCATCCACAGCAAAGTGTCCTTGGTACGCTTCGTTGGAAAAAATGACATGACGTAGGCCGCCGGAATCGCCAGCAGCAGTGCCAGAATCGTGGCTCCGATAGAAATCACCACACTATTCCAGGCGAAATTAAAGTAGGAGGCACGGGACTGCACAGCCACGTAGTTCTCAAAAGTTGGTTGGAAGAAGAGCTGAGGGGGAGTCGCCACCGCCGTCACTTCCGTCTTGAAGCTAGTGATGAACATCCAAAAAATCGGGAAGAATAGGAGGCAGGCTACCAGCCAACCCAACACGGTAATAAGCCATTGGCGAGAGGAGTTACTTGCCATATCAGGTATCCAAATTACGAGCAACACTGCGCATCAGGAAAATCGCTACGATGTTCGCCAGCACGACGGCAATTAAGCCGCCCGCCGACGCACCGCCCACGTCGAATTCCAGCAGCGCCTTCAGGTAGATGTAGTAGGCTAGGTTGGTGGTGGCCAGCCCAGGACCGCCCCCGGTGGTGACGAAAATTTCCGCAAAAATAGTGAGAAAGAAAATCGTCTCAATCATGGCAACCACCGCGATCGCTCGACTCAGGTGGGGCAACACCACAAACCGGAATAGGGCCACAGAGTTCGCCCCATCCATGCGCGCCGCTTCCATCTGATCGGCATCCAGCGACTGAATCGCCGTCAGCAAAATCAGCAGGGCAAAGGGCAGCCACTCCCACGAGACGATGATGATGATCGCTAGCAACGGCACATCGGCGAACCAGTCGATCGCCCCCAAACCCAAACCCCGCGTGATTTGGGCAATCAGCCCATTCACCGGGTGCATCAGCATATTTTTCCAGATCAGAGCACTCACCGTGGGCATCACGAAAAACGGTGAAATCGCCAGTACTCGAGCCACGCCACGTCCAGCGAAGTCCTGGTTAAACAGCACCGCCAGCAGCGTACCGAGGCCAATCGTAATTGCCAGCACAGACACCACCAGCACCAGCGTGATGCCGATAGAAACCCACAAAGCGGGGTCTGTGAGAATGTAGGTGAAGTTCTCGAAACCCACAAAGGCACGATTTTCAGGCAGCAGCAGGTTATAGCGCTGGAAGGCAAACCAAACAGCCATTGCCAGTGGCACCACCATCCAGAGCACCAACGCGATAACCGAGGGAGCCAACAATAACTGGGTCGGAATGCGTTGGTGCGATCGCGCCCGTGCCTTTGGTGGCGGTGAATGAGAAGGGGTTACGATAGTGGAAGTCATAGCTTTACAATTTTCAAAAAAAAGATTTGAGCCTGAGAGAAATAAGGGAGTGGAGAAGATGGGGCAATAGAATGAGTTGCTTCCCACCTCCCCAAAGCGCTACTCGATATACCCGGTATGCCGCATGAATCTTTCGGCAACAGCTTGCGATTGCGCGATCGCCTGATTAACCGATGACTTATCGGCTAGGGCCGCCGCCATGCGTTGACCCACTTGAGTTCCGATAGCCTGAAATTCAGGAATATCCACGTATTGCACACCTTTATAGGGGGTCGGTTCGGGAGAAGGGTTGGTCACATCAGCCGACTGAATGGAATTCAGCACGGTTTCGGCAAAGGGGGCTGCCTCCTGATAGTTGGGATTCTCGTAAGTGGACTTGCGAGTTCCGGGTGGTGCAGATACCCAGCCCTTCGCATCAGCAACGAGTTGGATGTATTCCTTCGAGGTCGCCCAAGCAACAAAGCGTTCAGCTGCTTCCGGCGACTGAGAGGTTTCAGGAATGGCTAAAGCCCAAGCCCATAACCAATTAGAACCATTGGGGTAAGACGCGACTGGGGCAGGGGCAAAGCCTACCACCGGAGCCACCTGCGATTCGTCTGGGTTCGAGAGCAGTCCCGCAGCAACAGTTGCGTCGATCCACATGCCGCATTTGCCCGTAGAAAACAACGCCAGGTTTTCATTGAACCCGTTGGAGCTGGCTCCAGGCGGGCCGTATTGGTTCATAACGTCCACGTAAAAATTGACCGCGTTCTGCCACTCAGGGGTATCAATGGTAGGGTTCCAGTCCATATCAAACCAGCGTCCGCCATAGGTGTTGGCCAGCGTGGTGAGGAACGCCATATTTTCCCCCCAGCCCGGTTTACCCCTCAAGCAGATACCGTAAACGCCATTGCTCGGATCGTTAACCTGTTTAGCCCATTCACCGACCTGTTCATAAGTAGGATTCTCAGGCACCGTGATGCCCGCTTTCTCGAACAAGTCGGTGCGGTAGTACAGCATTGAACTTTCACCGTAGAAAGGCACCGCATAGAGGGCGTCTTCATAGGAAAGTCCGTCACGAATGGGGTCGATCAGGTCGCCCACATCGTACTCAGCGGGCAGATCGTTGAGCGATCGCAGCCAGCCCCGCCTGGCCCAGATAGGCGTCTCATACGAACCAATGGTCAGGACATCGAACTGACCACCCTGACTGGCCACGTCGGTAGTAGTACGCTGGCGCAGAATGTTTTCCTCCAGCACCACCCAATTCAGCTCAATATCTGGGTTGTCGGCTTCAAACCGGCTCGACAAATCCTGCATAACCACCATGTCGCCGTTATTGACGGTGGCAATGGTTAATCGGGTTTTCCCTCCAGCTTGGGGGGCTACCGCACAGGCATTAATGAGCTGTACCAACAGGAGGCCAATGAGGAATGCCACCAGCACTTTGGCACGGTGAAATAGGTGCATCGCACGGATCCTCTCTATCTCAAAGGATTAATTCAAAAATAAACAAAGATTGATTTTATGCTCTTTTTTTGAGCAAAAGCTCAATAATGGAATCTTACCGGGGTCTTTCCCGAAAATGAGATGTACAAAAAGATTCGCAACAATTCTTGATTCCGAGGCAGGTGATATGAGTACCCATGCAACCCATAACTTTCAGGGAAAAACTATCCTGATCACAGGCGGGGCAGGGGAAATCGGCCAAGCTACTGCCCACCGTTTCGCTAAACATGGGGCGGGTATTGTGTTTCTGGAATTGATGCGCCCAAGATGACAGAGTTTACTCAGGGGTCATGTGGACTGCGGCAAACCCGTCTCAATACCCCAAACAAACACCCACCAAAGACTGGCTCCCTGGGCTCTCGTGTTCATGCCGTCTCACCTTCCCTGATTGGCCCTGGCTTCATGTGGACTCGCCAAACAGAACTGCAGGCGGAAGTTGGTCCCCAATATTTTGAGGCTGATCTTAAAGTGATGGAGCAACAACTAATTAACTCTTTGCCCATGCATCATCGTTTAGGCAATTTAGAAAACGTTACTAACGGCGTCCTCTTTCTCATGAGCAATGAGGCTGGCTTCAATTTCAGATATCGCTGGGACAACAGAATTGAGCATTTTTTCTTTTTTTGAATATATACTCATTTGCTCTTTAGATGGATGCCTGACTCATAAAATTTTCTGAGAGGGTAATGATTGTTCAGCTTCGAGGTAATAAATGGGAGAACCTAACGTAGAAAGGCGCGAGCGCAAACTGGATCAAGCAGCCCACGCCGCCTGGCTCTACTACATCGCGGGCAATACCCAAGAAGAGATTGCCACGAAGCTCAATGTATCGCGACAGGCAGCCCAACGATTAGTGGCCCTGGCTGTCAGCGAGAAGCTGATCAAGTTTCGGCTCGATCATCCCTTGAGTCAATGTATTGTCCTGGCCGAAGCACTACGAGACAAGTTTGCCCTTTCCCTCTGTGAGGTTGTCCCCAGTTCAGCGAATGGGGCCCCCTCTTACAGCGGCTTAGGGGTCTGCGCGGCGACCTATCTAGAGAATTACCTCATGGCAAAAACACCCTCTATTCTGGCCTTTTCTTCGGGGCGGACCCTGCGGGCCACGGTGGATCAAATTCCTTCTATGAATCAGCCCCAGCATAAAGTTGTCTCGATTGTGGGCAACATGTCGCACTACGGTTTGGCGGGTCGCTATGAGGTGGTCATGCACCTGTCTGAGCGCATCGGCTCGCAGGCATATCCACTTCCGGTTCCAGCCATCGCTACCAGTACTGAGGAGCGCGACCTGTTACAGACACAGCAAGCGTTTATGGCAGTTAAATCGCTAGCAAAACAAGCCAAGATCACATTCGTCGGTATCAGTCACATTGCTTGGAACTCCCCCCTACATGAGGACGGCTTCATCAATGACGAAGAACTGACCGAGCTGATCGATCTGGGCGCAATTGGCGAAATCGCCGGTTGGGCCTTCGATGCCCAGGGCAATTTGCTGCACAAGGGCACCAATACTCGGGTTGCCAGTGTCCCTCTAGAGCAACCTGCCCAGAACTCAACCATTGGTGTCGCTGGGGGGAGCGGCAAAGCCGAAGCCATTCGAGCCGCCCTGCAGGGCCAGTTAATTACAGGATTGATTACTGATGAGGCCGCCGCTGAAGCCATTCTGGATCAGACTTGACGATCCATTTCAAACAGCCTGTCTTAACCAGTTTGTATACAAATTTTAGGAATTAACGATGACAGAATCCATCATTTGCCTGGGAGAGTGTTTAATCGATCGCCTCTTTGAAATCGGCCAAAATCCCCACAATGCTTTAGAAAAGTGGATTGATTATCCCGGTGGGGCACCAGCTAACGTCGCTACCGCGATCGCTAAACTCGGCACCCCTACCCGTATGGTTAGCTGCTTGGGTAAAGACGACCTGGGTGACTGGCTGGTTCAGGTGGTAGAAGCACAAGGCGTCCACTGCCAGATTCAGCAAGTCGCTGATGCCCCGACTCGGGTCGTATTGGTAGAGCGGGATGAAACGGGTAATCGCCAATTCGTTGGCTTCAACAACCCAGACCCATCGGCTTTCGCTGATGCCTATCTTGCCCCTGAGTGGATTGATGGTATTGATTTTACCGGGGTAGAGTATTTGGTGATGGGCACTCTTGGGCTGGCTTATCCCACGACTGCCCGTGCCATGAAACTAGCACGGGACAAGGCCCAACAGGTCAGGACGAAAATTGTCATTGATCTGAACTGGCGTCCGGTGTTCTGGCCCGACGAAGCAATCGCCCCTAAAACCATCCGAACGTTTTTGCAGGCGGCTGATTTGCTCAAGCTCTCCCTCGAAGAAGCCCAATGGTTACTTGATACCGACTCTACCGCTGAAATATGCCAGCAGTTTCCTAACTTGCAGGCAGTACTGCTCACCGATGGAGGGAATGGGAGCACCTGCGCTACCCGACATCACCGGGTTTCGCTACCGGCCTTTGCTGTTGATAGCATCGACACGACAGGGGCCGGTGATGCGTTTCTAGCGGGCATCCTGCATCAGCTTTGTCAGAAAGGCTGGGACAGTCTGCAAGCGACTGACAAGATTGAGGAAATCCTACGCTATGCCAGTGCCGTAGGGGCTCTGACGACGCTGAAGCCGGGTGCGATCGCCGCCCAACCCACCCCCCAGGATATCGATCAGTTCTTGAACTCCTATGTACTAGCCTAAACAGCCTTATCGAACTGCTTTCAAGGCCTCATAAAGGTCAGCATATCGGGCAAAGACGGCTTCATAAGCAGGATGCTCTTGGGGCTGAACCGCCTCAATCCCCGTTGGCAGCACATCCAACGCTGCCGTCAAGGTCGGATAGACTCCCACACCCACCATGGCCAAAATCGCCGCTCCGTAGGCTGCGCCCTCTTCAGCTTTGGGAGCTATCAGTTCAGTCTGCAGCACGTCGGCCAAGATGTGAAGCCAAAGGGGCGATCGCACCCCACCGCCGGTGGCCAACAGCTGATTCACTGGTGCAATTCCCTGAATCACCTCCAGTGCGGCCCGCAGGCTGAAGGCAACACCTTCCAGAACCGCGCGAATCAGGTCTGCCTGAGTATGAGCCAACGACAAATTCACCCAGGCTCCCCGGGTATCTGGGTCCATGAAGGGGCTACGCTCTCCCGTCAAATGGGGTAAAAACATTACGCCACGTGCCCCCGGCGGGGATTTTTCCGCCAAGGTCATCAAATTGGCAAAAGAAGTTTCGGGGGCAAAGGTATCGCGATACCAGCGCAGGGCTCCTCCGGCTGCCAGAGTTACCCCCACCAGGATATACCCGCCATCCGCATGGCAGAACAGGTGGACGCGCCCTTCAGGATCAGGCGTCGGCTGGTCGCAGGGGGCAAAAATCACCCCGGAGGTACCGATGCTCAGGCTACCTCGACCAAGGTTGCGATCGGAAATACCCAACCCAATCGCCGCTGCCGCATTATCACCGCCGCCCGCGACCACAGGTAGTTTCGAAGGCAGACCAGTGCGTTCAGCCAGTTCCGGCTTCAATCGTCCGGAAATAGCTGTCGATTCGACAACTTTTGGAAACAGGCCAGCGCTGAGATTGAGGGCATCCAGAATCTCTGTATCCCACTGGTGGCTGGCCAGGTTCAAACAGCCTATGCCAGAGGCATCCGAAGGTTCTGTCACCGCTTCCCCAGTTAGGACGTAGCCGAGATAGTCCTTGGGCAGGAGGATTTGTCGCACCTGCTCATAGGCCTGGGGTTCTTCTTGGCGTAGCCACACCAACTTCGGCAGTTGAAATCCAGTAATCGCAGGGTTACCCGTGTGCTGGATTAGTTCCTGGCGCGGCACCGCCGCCTCGATTTCTTCGACAGCTTTGCCCGTGCGCTGATCGTTCCAGAGAATCGCCGGGCGAATCACCTCTCCCACTTCATCCAGCGGAACCATGCCGTGCATCTGGCCCGACAGTCCCAGAGTCAGCACGTTCTGGCCATCGATTTGCCCGGCCACCTCGGTTAAAGCGTTTAAGCTGGCTACCACCCAATCGGCAGGGTGCTGCTCCGTCCAGCCTGGTTGAGGAGTGAACAGGGGATAGGTTTGGGTCGTTTGGGCAACGACCTGACCCTGTAGATTGACGGCGATCGCTCGCACCCCACCAGTCCCCAAATCCAAGCCAATGACAACATCTGCCAATGCAACCTCCCCGATTCTATGATTCTGCAACGAATGGTGTACCTAATTCAGCTAAGCTGAGCAATCGTCTTGCCGAGCCGGTATTTTGACCATTGTTTACAACTTTCGAGTATCAGAATTCGAGTATCAGCATAAGTGACATTGATATCAGGCTAATGTTCAGGCTGACTAGCACCAACTCGGGTTATGATGCAGCTTAATGAATTTGTCTATACCAATCGAATTATTCCTAAAACGTCGCAATGTTAAAATCTAGGGAAATTAGCTGTGGGATACGAGTTTGTATCCTTTATCCTCCTTACGTGGTCAACCAAACTGGGGTAGTGATAGGTCAGGAGGAGCAGGGACGCGGCGTGAAGACGGGCTATTGGCTCATTCAGGTAGAAGATCAAGACATGATCTTGGCTCTCGAACCGCATGAGTTCGAGGTAGTCACGAATGAGTGAAAACAATTAAATCTTTTCTATAGAAGGTGGTTCTTGACCGATTCCTAAGCCCTTCTTACTACGTTTCAATTCTGTCCATGCCTCTTTCACCATTTTGTATGCTTCCAGGGCGGATATTTTGTCACCGGTTTCAAGGCCACAAATGTAGCTGATGCGTTGGGCAAACTCCTGAAGGTTGGCGTTGAAAGCTAAATGTTGTGGCGTAAATTTCCCGTAGTAGCGGCTGCGAGGGTACAGAAGATCACGTTTATCTTTATCCGGAGATTCGGAGTTTTGCAGATCCGACATTGATTTTCTTAGGGTTGAAGATGAGGTTTAGGGGCTTAGTTTACCCATTTTTATAGGGACGAACGAACTGTGGGCGTTCTTTGGACAGGGCGTTTCAAGAGGGGCACGTAATGCAAGAACATGTATTTCCGTCATAAAAAATTCGCGGTAACTCAATCAGTGCAATCATTAGAATCCCTTTTTCAAAGAAAATTCTAGTCTAATTATTATTGATTTATTCACTAGAAAATCAGGAGAAAGCTAAGCCCCCTTGCCGTCTAGATCTGATGGCAGAGGTGTGTATTGAAAAAGCGTTTAATCTGCTCTAAACGTTCAGGCGATTTAAAGTGCTTTCCATGTCCTCCTCCAGCAATTATTTCAAAGTTAACTTCTACGTTTACCTTCTTCAGGGCTGCAAAAAGCAATTGGCTTTGATTAAGAGGCACGAGGAGATCGTCATCTCCATGCATGATTAGAAACGGAGCAGTTTCTTCAGAGATATAGGTAATGGGGTTTGCTTGGGCAGCTTTTTTCTTATTTTCTTGAATCGGTCCACCAATAAGCATTGATTCAGGAGAGTCAGCGGCATCATGATCGATTTCTCCAGGAAACTGGTTCATCTTGAGGAAATCAGTGGGACCGAACCAATCGCAAACGGCCTGTATGCGGCTGGAAATATTCTCCCATCCCCCCTCTCCCTCTAGTTCTCGGACATGGTGGGTAGTACCCAGTAGTGCCGCTAAATGTCCACCCGCCGAGACGCCCCATGCGCCAATATGATCGGCATCGAGATGAAAGCGATTAGCATGCGCACGTAGAAATCGGATTGCACATTTACAGTCTTCCAGTTGAGCTGGAAATATGGCTTCGTGACTCAAGCGATACTCAATACTGGCACCAAAATATCCATTACTCGCAAACGGAATTAGGTGTTGAATGCCCTCCTCTTTGTCACCGTTACACCACCCACCACCATGTATCCAGATTAAAATGGGCATTGGTGATTCTGGCAAAATCCTAGGTCGGACAATATTCATTCTTAGAGGACGTTGTCCACCTTTGCCAAACTCAATATCAGGACAGCATATTACATTGGCAGGCACGTTAAGCGTTTGTTTACTTGCTTGCACCATCAGTTAATCCTTTACACAATTTTGTAAAACGATGACGTTAGACAACAAAACACTAAGCCCTCAACAGCCGATCGCGACAGAATCAAGCTCTAGTCAAAATACTCACCCTTCGGATTCTTCCACAGCTCAGCAAGACACAGCAGAGCGACCCATCAAAACCGCTCAGCAGTCTATGTGGGAGGCAATCAGAAACGTCATTGCGCTACAAAATAAGGTTCCTGCGCCGAGCCCTCTACCCGGCCAGGCTAACTACCCCGTTTCGTTTAGTCAAGAACGCCTGTGGCTGCTCGACAAAGCAACCCCCGGAACCACTGCTTACAACCTGCCCTTTGCCTTCCACCTGCAGGGAGTGCTCAATATAGCTGCGCTTGATCAGAGCCTGAGGGAAATCCTTAATCGTCACACCACACTCCGCATCTCCATTGCCATGGTGGACGGTCAGCCCCGCCAGGCGATCGCTCCTCTGTCTGCCATGAATCTGGAGATGGTTGATCGGCGCGAGCGACCAGAAGCAGAGCGGCTGATTGAAGCCAAACAACAGGTAGAAGCGGAAGCCAGGAAACCGTTTGATCTGTCCCAAGCTCCCTTGATGCGGGCCAAGCTGTGGCAACTGGGGGAAACCGAACATCTACTGGTGCTAACGATTCACCACATCGTTTTCGATGGCTGGTCAGAAGGACTCCTGTGGCAAGAGCTATCAACGCTATACGCTGCTTTTTGTGTGGGTCAAGTCTCTCCTCTCGAGGACTTACCGATTCAGTACCATGACTATGCGCACTGGCAGCGGCAGTGGATGCAGGGAGAACTGCTTGAGCAACTGGTGAGCTATTGGCAAGACCAGTTGAAGGACTGTGCTGGCGAGTTGCCCCTTCCCCTCGATCATCCTCGCCCTGTGCAGCAGCGTCGCCCTGCCAAGCACCTCTCCTTTCAGCTTTCGCCAGATCTCACAGCTCAGCTCAAGACGCTAAGCCGCAAAGAAGGCGCAACCTTGTTTGCCGTCTTGCTGTCCGCATTCAAAGTTTTGCTGTACCACTACAGCGAGCAAAACGAGGTGTTGGTCTGTACGCCCGTCGCTAACCGTAACCGCAAAGAGTTGCGGCAGGTTATGGGGTACTTTGTGAATCTGCTGTTGCTACGAACCGACCTGTCCGGAGATCTCAGCTTTCGGACATTGGTAGAGCGGGTACGGCAGGGAGTGACCGGTGCCTATGCCTATCAGGACTTGCCGGTGCAGCAGGTGGTCAGCAATTTGGGGGGAGTGCAGATTCCCTTGTCTCAGGTGATGTTTGTGCTGCAGAACATGCCGAGTCATACCTTGGAATTAACAGGAGTGGAAGTAAACCGCTGGGAGGTAGACAGCGACACAGCAGATTTTGACCTGGCACTGACTTTGGTGGAACGTGAAGGGTCTTTGACGGGCAAATGCAGCTACAGCGCAGAACTATTCGAGGCGGAGACCATTAAGGTGCTGTTGCAACACTTTGAGACGGTGTTACAACAATGCGTCACGGAACCAGAGAAGGCGATCGCTCAACTTCTGCCCTTGAGTGACTCCGAGCAGCAACAGTGGCGGGAAAAGCGGTTGGCATGTCAGACGCCTCAGCAGATTGAGAGGCAGGAGTACGTAGCTCCTCGCAATGACATCGAGCGGCAGTTGGTGGCACTTTGGCAGCAGGTGTTGGGCGTGCAGCAGGTAAGCGTATCGGACAATTTCTTTGACTTGGGTGGCTATTCTCTCTTAGCAGCAAAGTTGCTCAATGACATTGAAGGAGCATTTGGGAAAAGTCTGACCCTCACAGATATTTTTCAGGCTCCAACGGTTGAACAGTTGGCCCAAATTTTGACTCAAGAAAACCGATCGCCTTCCTTGTCTGCGTTGATTCCCATTCAGCCGAACGGCTCCAAACCGCCTCTATTCGCTATCCATTATTTGGGAACCAACATGCGATGGTATCGTCCGTTAGCCCAACATTTGGGCGTCGATCAACCAATTTACGGATTGATTGATCGAGTGGCGATTCAAAATGTGTTGAGCACCAAACAAGAGACTGCAACCCTTAAAGTTGAAGAATTGGCAGCGTACTACATCAAGGAAATGCGCACTTTTCAACCCGAAGGCCCCTATCGCATGTCAGGAATATCGTTCGGCGGCACAATCGCCTTCGAAATGGCACGACAGCTTCAGCAACAAGGACAAAAAGTCAGCCTGATTGCATTGTTTGATACCTTAGGGCCGGATGATTCACCCCAAAAGCCCCAATCGCGTCAAGGGGTTGCCAATCACTTAAAAACCCTGAAACAGCAATCTTCAAAGGGGAGATTTAGCTACCTGAGGATGCAAATTGTCGGGAAGCAAAAGTGGCTCAAAAACCGCATTCTGAAAACGATCAAGAAGCAAAATAGAGTCATTACAGAACATGCACAAGCGTTTATGTGCAAGGTTTATGTCAGACTTGGACGACCTTTGCCTCAAGACCTTCTTGACGCTTGTATTAAAACGGCCAATGATCGTGCCAGAAAAGCGTATACGCCAAAGTTCTATCCTGGTCGGGTAACTCTTTTTCGAGCTGTTGATAGTTATCTAGCCCGTGGCAATCCTGATATGGGTTGGGGTGAGTTGGCTGGCGAAGGGCTAGATCTTCACTATGTACCGGGGGGGCACACGTCGATGTATGAAGAGCCTCATGTAGCAGTGCTAGCGGAAAAATTAAAGGCTTCTTTAGAGCAAAAGTGAGGACAGCATCCTGGCCCCATCGAGTGCAGTAGCAACCGAGAAGATCCCTCTTCTATCACCCTCGGGAAAGGTCAAGCAGAGTAGGAAAAGCAACGTTGGATATGGTTAGCCTCAGCCAGGGAAGTATCTCCCTGGCTGAGGCTAGTACAGCGTAAATTAAGTTTCCCATCTTTAGCGATGGAGGCTTGATCCCCCCAACCCCCCTTGCGCAAAGCTATCCATTAGGCATAAGTCTTCTAACGCTATATATATCAGGGCTTTTGCGCCCCACTTGTGGAACTTGAATCAAGTCTATAGAAATTTTACGAAAATGGATGTGAGGGCTCAAGATTTGAGAATCTATCAAAACCATCGAACAAGTTTGAGTGTTTCTGCCCGATGAAAGATTGGATGAGCTAAGACATTAATCCTGAGCAGTTTGCCGATTTACGTCATGCTAAACGGCTACGTAAACTCCTGACAAAACTGTTAGAGCATCCTACCGATAGCGTCCCCCAAGCGACGCAGAGCGCTTCCGAGAGTCAAGCTATTTATCGCTTTTGGTCCAATCAACAGGTGCAAAGCGAGCAAATATTAGCGAGTCACCGGGTGGGCGTCTTGAAGCGGATGCAGACGGCGGATGTGGTCTTAGCGATTCAAGATACGACCGATTTTAATTTCACTTCGCATCCGGCCACGCAAGGGTTAGGGTTCATCAATCAGACGGAGCAACAAGGCCTCAAAGTCCACAGTTGCTTGGCGTTCAGTGGGCAGGGACAACCGTTCGGGGTTCTGCATCAGTACTGTTGGACCCGAGCCCAACGGCGGGGTAAAAAGGGACAACGAGCCCGCAAACCGATTGAGCAAAAAGAGAGTTATCGTTGGCTCACCACCTTACGGGCCGCGGAACAAGATGTCCCAGACGGAC
>JBCBTQ010000092.1:0-20667 GCA_039818605.1 Cyanobacteria bacterium J06639_14
GACTATATGATGAAAGTGCTTGCAAGCGCTCTAGCGCTCTAGCATATTTGGGGCTCTTTTTTCTTGCGTTTACCCTGAGGGTTGTCCCCACGCCCGTGGGGGTGAACCGCACTGTGCCAAGGTTTTGAGGATCAGGCGTTTCGTTGTCCCCACGCCCGTGGGGGTGAACCGGGCGACTTGAGTGCAACGCTGCCACCAGATGATACGTTGTCCCCACGTCTGTGGGGGTGAACCGTAGTTCACGAGAGTGTTTTCGCGATCGCAGGACTGGCTGTCCCAATGTCAGTAGGGGTAAACCAATCAAATCGGTATCACTGGCAGCGATCGTAGACCCACATCATGTCACCCAGCAGCGGTGGGGTATCCTCCGTAATCATTCCGCGTCTTGCGTAATAGTCATAGCTGCCCAAACCCGAAACAAACGCATACTCAGGTGCCTCAGTGGTTTCTTCGAGAAAAAGAGGTGTCACTGATTGGGAAGCCTGATCAAAAAAGAAAAGGTTTAGCGGACTGTTATCCGCTAGCGTGCCATTTTGCGGAGACAGATCAGCCAGTGAAATGGTGCCGTAACCACTGGATTGACCCACGTCGAAATAATATACCTGCGTCTGCTGGGAATGACTAATGGTTGCAGTGGCATCGGATGACGCCGTTCCGGGAATTGCTCGGCCAAAGATAAGTTCAAAACCCTTGCCATCGGCATCACGATAAATACTTTGCGAAATTTGGCAGGATGTCGCGGCAACTTTAGCGGCTAGTAATACCAGGCCGAGGGGAATGATTGCTAAACCAAACGGAAAATAGGCTAATTTCAGACCTTGTGGCGATCGCGTGGGCTCACTCATCGTTCTAACCAGCTTCAAAAATGCTTGCTTGTAGCTACTGGCTTGGGAGCATCTGCTTGGCAGACAGCGCACAAATCTTAACGAAGGAAAGAATAATATTTCCTGATACGCCAAAAGGGACTCCACTGGAGTCCCTTTTGGATGACAAAGGTCAGATGTGCTCTGGTTTTCGAGGGCAATACCCTATACCAAAGGAGCCATCCTAACTGGGTTGGTGTTGAGCAAGGTTTGTAGCTCGTCAGCGTCTACGGTTTCTTTCTCCACCAACATCGAGGCCAACTTATCCAGCACCGAGCGGTTTTCAACCAAGACCTGCTTGGCTCGCTGATAGGCTTGCGCAACCAGCTTGCCCACCTCATCATCAATGATGGCAGCGGTCTCTTCCGAGAAATCGCGCTCAGCCGCAATGTCACGGCCAAGGAACATATTGCCTTGCTGACGACCTAAAGCAACCGGCCCTAGAATTTCACTCATGCCAAACCGGGTAATCATTTGGCGTGCCACCCGAGCCACCTGCTGTAAGTCGTTAGAAGCCCCTGTAGTGACCTCTTCGTTACCGTAGATAATCTCTTCGGCAATGCGACCACCCAAGGCAACTGCCATCTGATTCTGTAAGTAAGAACGGGAATATAGACCCGATTCAAGCCGCTCTTCACTCGGCGTAAACCAGGTAAGTCCACCAGCCCGGCCCCGAGGAATGATGCTGATTTTTTGGACTGGATCGTAGTCAGGCATGAGCGCCCCTACAAGGGCATGGCCCGCTTCGTGATAAGCCACCAGTTCCTTGCGCTTTTCGCTCATGACCCGGTCTTTCTTCTCAGGTCCAGCGAGAACGCGATCAATCGCATCGTTCACCTCATCCATCGCGATCTCAGTGAGATTGCGACGAGCGGCTAGAATCGCGGCCTCGTTCAGCAAGTTAGACAAGTCGGCTCCAGTAAAGCCAGGCGTCCGACGAGCGATCTTTTCCAGGTCAACATCTTTAGCAAACGTTTTGCCACGGGCGTGAACCTTCAGGATTTCCAGACGACCGGCAAAGTCAGGACGATCCACCACCACCTGACGGTCAAAACGACCAGGACGCAGGAGGGCAGCGTCCAATACATCCGGGCGGTTGGTGGCCGCAATAATGATGATGCCGGTATTGCCTTCAAAGCCATCCATCTCAGTCAAGAGCTGGTTGAGCGTTTGCTCACGCTCATCGTTACCACCCCCTAGACCCGCACCACGCTGACGCCCTACAGCGTCAATCTCGTCGATAAATACGATACAAGGCGCGTTGTTTTTAGCCTGTTCGAAAAGGTCACGGACGCGTGAGGCACCGACCCCGACAAACATTTCCACGAACTCGGACCCAGAAATAGAGAAGAAGGGGACACCCGCTTCACCCGCTACCGCACGAGCCAACAGCGTTTTACCAGTTCCAGGAGGGCCGACTAGCAACACACCTTTGGGAATCTTGGCCCCGACAGCGGTGAAGCGATCAGCATTCTTGAGGAAGTCGACAACCTCAGTAAGTTCTAGTTTGGCTTGCTCGATACCCGCAACATCGCCAAAAGTTACTTGGGTTTGCGGCTCCATCTGTACCCGAGCCTTTGACTTGCCAAAGTTCATGGCCTGGCTGCCAGGGCCACTCTGAGCTCGACGTAGCACAAAGAACAGCACGACCAACAACAGGATCGGAATGAGAAGCGTGCTGAATAGGCGTACTAAAACACTGTCATCACTTTGGGGCAGGACCACGATGTCGATCCTTTTCTCTTCCAGAGTGGGGATTAACTCGGGGTCATTGGGTAGATTTACGGTTATTTGACCATTGCCTTCAGGGTCTGTAAAACGGGCTCGAGTGCGATCAGCACTGATCCGGACCTGCTGAATGCTATTGCCTGATGATTCAATTTCATTCAGGAATTGGCTGTAGGACCAGGGTTCAGTTTCCTGGCCTGAGTTATCAACAATTGCTGTAGCAAGGGCAATGACGACTACAAAAAGTAGCGCGTACAATCCTGCATTTCTCCACCGCTTGTTCACGGAGTTATGCCTCCAAACACATCAGAAGGGTTATTTTTTTCACGACTTCTCGAACCAGAGTCTTAAAACTAAGGGCTGCAGGACAGATGAAGCCAAGGGCTATTTAAAGCAAGTATTAAATAATGTTAACTCATCTTCAGAATTTAAGATTGGGTACCCCTAGTACATTCTATTGACGTCTGAGCGCCCCTATTTATCCGTCGCTGATTGCCATGCAGCATTGAGTTGTCTTGTTTTTTCATAATCTGGATTGTAGTTCACAGACACCGTACCCTGCAGAACTCCTTTAAGCGGAATGACTTCGAGAACACTATTGGTATATGCCAGGTAGGTGAACTGGTCGATCTGACTTGAGTGCCAAGGAGCCGTCATCACGGTTTGTCCCTGTGCTTGCAGACCTGTTATCAGGCGCGATCGCAACACACCCGGCAAAATCCCAGTGGCCAGGGGTGGGGTCCACCATTGCCCCTCTGCCCAACCCCACAAATTGCCCGTACTGGTTTCGAGCCAATGGCCTTGATGATTGATGAGAATTGCTTCTTGGGCTCCGGCGCGCTGAGCTGCCTGTAAGGCCAACCAGCAGCCAAGATAATTCCCTGTTTTGTGTCCTGGGAAAGGGCGGCTGTAGTCGGCGGCATCCGCGACCCAGGCAATCGCTCCCTGGTTTTGCAGCGTGGTGAGATGGGGCGGCAGCGATCGCCCCATAATCAGCTCCCGCCCGTCTGGAAAAATGGTTACGCGTAACACCGGATAGATTGGAGCCAGGTGTGTCGCGCCCTGCTGCACCCGCGCCCAATCAGGCTCCGACCACTCAAATGCTTGTAGCGATCGCCGCGTCCGATTGATATGGGCCTGCCAGGCTGTCCAAGGATGATCGAGACGTCTCTCATAAACCCGTAGTGTTGTGAAAACCGTGGCTCCATACAGTAGCGCGGGTTCTTGCAGCGGCAATACTAGCGTGCTTTCGGTAATGAGTTGGCCAGCATACCAGTAAGTCGGCGTCTCGACAGCAGACATCACATCACAGCTTGACAAACGTTACAGATTGTTGGCTTTCGCACAACGAGCTTTATCTTCAAGTCCTGACAAGTAAAATCTCAGAACGGTAAATGCTGCGCCACTTCCCTGAGCCACATATCGGTACGCTTCAGAAAAATCAGCAACCGTACAACAAAGCAGCATAACAACGGATCACAACACAACCAACGAGGGAACCTATGCTACCCGATGCTTTAGCAGACGTGAAGGGACTGTTATTAGATCTCAATGGTGTTTTGTATGTCGCTAACCGACTTTTACCAGGAGCGCTGGAGGCCATCACGGCTATTCAGAGGAGTGGCTTGCCCTACCGGTATGCCACCAATAACACTACGCAATCGACCAAGACCATGAGTCAGAGCCTCCAAGCTATGGGCTTACCGATTGAACCTCATGAAATTATTAGTGCCCCTTATGCCGCTGTACTCCACCTGCGACAAATGGGAACCCCCAAGATTTATCCCTTGCTCTCGGAAGATGCGAAGCAAGATTTTGCTGAGTTTCCGATGTCGGATACGGATGCTGATGTGATTGTCTTGGGCGACATTAGTGACGATTGGAACTATCGTTTGTTGAATCGTGCCTTCCGCTTAATGATGCAAGGCTCACAATTGATTGCGCTACACCGGGGTAAATATTGGCAATGGGAGGCTGGATTACAGCTCGATATCGGAGCCTTTGTCGCAGGCTTAGAATATGCCACGGATCAAGAGGCTATTGTTGCCGGGAAGCCGAATCCTTTTTTCTTCGAGACTGCGATCGCTGATTTAGCCTTACCAGCCTCCCAAGTAGCGATGCTTGGCGATGACATTGAAGCCGATATTGGTGGAGCCCAAGCGATTGGCCTCAAAGGTGTGCTCGTGAAAACGGGAAAGTACCGGCCTCATTTGGCCGCGAAAGTATCGGTAAAACCTGATGTTTCCATTGATGGCATTGGCGCAATCACTCAATGGTTGCGCTCATGATGCGCCTGTTTCATCCCTCGGTTCAATATAGCCGTTCACGATAGCCGTAGTTGTTTTGCTTCTGCTAAACGATTGCCCCATTCTCGATAAGGTTGCGTGATCGATCCGGAAATGCAAGCGCTACCCTATTAAACAGACTTAATTTATACACCCTAGTAGCACTTGTCCAAGGTGTACCGCTACTCTCAGGGCTGCTTCCCTACACACTGCTAAAACCGTGTGACAATCAAAGGAATCCGTGTAATGCTCAATCACTTCTATCGCGATACCGAAACACCCACTCACAAATCCTTTGAATTGCCAGGGGCACGACCACACTACACCCCCGATCGCCCAGGTCAAGTTGAACATATCGCCCTTGATCTTGCCCTCGATATTCCTCATCAGTGCTATACCGGAACCTGTCGTATCCGCCTTAATCCAGTGCGGGATGACATTACCCGTTTCACCTTAGATGCGGTCAATCTGCACATCGACTCAGTGATGGTGGGCAACTTAGCCCAATCTTTTGACCATGATGGCGAGCAATTACACGTCACCCTCAGCCGCCCCACAATAGCGGGACAGTCATTAGAACTCGCGATCGCCTACCGTAGCGAAAACCCCCAGCGCGGTCTCTACTTTGTCGCGCCCACAGAACACCAACCGGATAAGCCTGTCCAAGTCTGGACTCAAGGTGAAGATGAAGATTCTCGCTATTGGTTCCCCTGTTTTGATTATCCCGGTCAGCTATCGACTAGCGAAATCCGTGTGCGAGTTGCCAAACCCTATCAGGCGATTTCGAATGGGACATTAGCAGAAGTTAAAGAAGAGGGTGATTTCAAATTTTTTCATTGGGTCCAAGAGCAGGTGCATCCCACCTACCTGATGACCCTGGCCGTGGGTGACTTTGATGAAATTCGTGATGAGTGGGAAGGCATTCCTGTTACCTACTATGCGCAGAAAGGACGCCGCGACGATGCTCAGCGCACGATGGGCAAAACGCCAGCCATGATCGCGTTTTTTAGCGATCGCTTCGGCTATCGCTATGCATTTCCCAAGTACGCCCAAGTGTGTGTCACTGACTTCACCTTTGGCGGCATGGAGAATACCTCTTGCACCTTGCTCACGGATTACTGCCTACTGGACGAACGCGCCGCTCTGGATAATACCAATTCGGAAATGCTGGTGGCGCATGAACTAGCCCATCAGTGGTTTGGCGATTTATTGGTCATCAACCACTGGTCCCATGCCTGGGTAAAAGAAGGCATGGCGACTTACTCTGAGGTGCTATGGACAGCCAATCAAGCGGGCGAAGAAGAAGCTGCTTACTATCGCCTCGGGGAAATGCGCCAGTATTTATCGGAAGATAAGACGCGCTATCGCCGCCCCATGGTGACCCATGTCTACCGTGAACCTATTGAACTCTACGATCGCCACATCTACGAAAAGGGAGCCTGTGTCTACCACATGCTCCGTACTGAATTGGGCGATGATTTGTTCTGGCAAGCCATCCATGCGTTTGTGAATAAGTTTGCCCACCAAACCGTCGAAACCCTGGACCTGATTCGCACCATTGAAACTACTACAGGACGCAACCTGCGTTTTCTGTTTGATCAGTATGTGTATCGCGGCGGCCATCCTGACTTCAAAGTGTCATATCGATGGGACGGTGACAGCAAACTGGCCAAAATAACGGTCAGCCAAACGCAGGCGAAGGCTGGCGATAAGAGCAGCCAAAGCGGACTGTTTGATCTCCGTATTCCGATCGGACTGGGCTATATCCAGGGCGACACGGTGACGGTACAGCCGATGACGGTACGTATCCACGAACAAGAACAGGTCCTCTATTTTCCCCTGATGCAAAAGCCCGACTTCATTAGTTTTGATGTCGGTAACCATTACACCAAGACGGTGAGGCTAGAGTATCCTTTGCCCGAACTCAGAGCTCAACTGAAGCACGATCCAGACCCGATCGCGCGGGTTTATGCGGCTGAGGCGATCGCTCAGAAAGGTGGCTTAGAGGCTGTGAAGACTTTAGCCGAGGTGCTGAAGGGCGATCGCTTTTGGGGCGTGCGGGCTGAGGTCGCTGGACAACTGGCCGAACTCAAGCTGGATCAGGCTGTGGAAGCTCTATTGGCCGGTCTTCAGGATACGCATCCCAAGGTCCGTTGCGCGGTGGTGGCAGCTCTGGGTAATGTGAAAACTCCTGCCAGCTATCAGGCGCTTGTCAAGTTGACTCAAGCGGGTGACGCTAGCTATTACGTAGAAGCTGCTGCTGCCCGTTCGCTGGGCAAAGTGGGAGCTTCCCAACTCGCCGACATTCCTGATCAGGCTGAGACACTGATGATTCTTGAAACCGTGCTGAAAGAGCGGGCTGGTTGGAATGAGGTGGTGCGCTCGGGGGCGCTCGGGGGGATCAGTCAGTTCAAGACCTCTGAGGCGGCCCTTGAGGTCATCCTGCAACATACTGAATTAGCCGTACCGTCGAGACTGCGTCTAGGTGCTGTGCGGGCCTTGGGAACCATCTCAACGGGGCAGAGTAAAGCCAATGTCCAACGGATTTTAGAGCGTCTAGAAACCATTGCCCGCGAACCACAGTTTCGGACTCAAATGACGGTGATTGCTGCCCTTGGCATGATGGAAAACCCAGGCGCTGCCACGGTATTGCAAGGCATTGCTGACCACATTGATGATGGTCGCGTACGTCGTCGCGCTGAAGAGGCCATGCAAAAGGTTCAGAAGACGATTGCCAAAGATGTGGCGGTTGAAAAGCTCCAAAAGGATCTGGAAGAGCTCAAGAAAGCCAATCAAGAAATGAAGAGTCGTCTAGAGGAATTGGAGGCCAAGGCTAGGTAGTAAGGGCAAGGGAGTGGTTTGGAATATAAGTCTTTTGTACAGGACCGTGGAAGGGTGGAAGGGTAGAAGGGTGGAAGGGTGGCGGGGGCGATAGTTATGGGTAATCCTCCAGGGAGCAGAAAATCACGTATTACACTCCGGGACAGATCGGTTTGAGCCTTAAACCTGTGTGATTAAATTCACTCGACTAAGTTTCATATAGCACTCGTGTTCCGATGGGCAAACAGAAAAAACGCCAAAAAGGGCAATTCGGCCACTTACCCCCACAACATAAATTTTTCCTCAATCCTCACCTAGACGCTCGTTTTACTCGGTGTCCGAAGTGTGATGGAAAAACAAGACTGCGGAAGAAACCGCTACTGATTTTCATCGAGCCTGCCCAGCCGGTTAGTCTGAATAAAACTTGCCGCTACTGTCCTGGCTGTGACCTGCTCATTGCTCACAAGGATGAACTGGATGACCTGCTTCAGAAGATGTGCTGGCAATATTATCCACACCTGGTCAACCACGACTATTTAGTCGTGGGGACCCTAGAGCGCAAATCTTGGCAAGAGGGGCGGCAAAACATTTCATCCCTGGATGATCTTTTTGACACACTGCACGACTTCAAGCAGCACCTTGAATTTGAACCGGCTCGCTATATGTGGGTGAAAGAGGATTAGCGATCGGTGTAAAAGTAGAGCCCCTTCCTACAAAACACGCCAGCACTCCGGGCAAAGGAATCCTACAATGGACAAAGTGTTAATAAATGTGACATCGTCCTCTCAATGAACTTCCTTTTCCTGCTCAAGCTGCTCCTGGGACTATCCGTTGTGGGTGTGGTGGTGTATCTGCTGACCGCTCGACGCTATCAATCATCAAATACCGTTGCCGATTCCTACGACCAATGGACCCAAGATGGCATTTTGGAATTCTATTGGGGCGAACACATTCATTTAGGGCACTACGGTTCACCGCCCAGGCAGAAAGAATTCATCCAGGCCAAAATTGACTTCGTTCATGAAATGGCGCGTTGGGGCGGCTTAGACCAGTTGCCATCTGGTACAACGCTACTGGATGTTGGCTGTGGTATTGGGGGGAGTAGTCGCATCCTGGCGCGGGACTATGGTTTTGCGGTGACTGGGGTGACCATTAGCCCCGAACAGGTGAAACGGGCTCAAGACCTGACCCCGACTGGGCTGACGGCTCAGTTTCGCGTTGATGATGCCATGGCACTGTCTTATCCGGATGCCAGTTTTGATGTGGTTTGGTCAGTGGAAGCCGGTCCCCATATGCCCGATAAAGCCGTGTTTGCCCGCGAACTATTGCGGGTCCTTAAGCCGGGTGGCCTGTTGGTCGTCGCCGATTGGAATCAGCGAGACGATCGCCACCAGCCGCTCAATGTTTGGGAACGTCCGGTCATGCAGCAGTTATTGGATCAGTGGTCTCACCCAGCCTTTGCCAGCATCGAGGGATTCTCTGAACAGTTAGCAGCTACTGGCCTCGTCGATGGCGAGGTGACCACGGCTGACTGGACGCCAGAAACCTTACCCTCTTGGCTAGACTCCATCTGGCAAGGCGTTATTCGTCCCCAGGGGTTTCTTCGCTATGGGTTGAGTGGGTTTATTAAATCGGTCCGGGAAGTCCCGACGATTCTGCTTATGCGGCTAGCATTTGGCACAGGACTTTGTCGCTTTGGCATGTTCCGAGCCCGGCGGGCCAACATTGATAGACCGGTTGAAGTTGTGACATCTGCGGTCAGTGAGCCCCTCAATGTCTAGATGCATGGCGACACCATTCCCCTTACTTTTGCGGTGCATCCAGGGTGAGCGTGATCAGGGCACCGGCTTTGTCCAGTTCACCAATGGCGACACTCACGCTCCGTTTATCCGCCTTATCTGCCATAAAAAAGGCCCCTTGAGGAACACGGGCCCTATCGATGATTTGCCAATCATTCGCGGCGAGTTCTTTTTCATAGAAGCGAATGACAGCTTTGGGTGGAGAACTTGTTTGGAAGGCAACCATTAATTGCTCGTCATCGATTTTCGTACTGATGACGGTCGCATTTTTAAAGATCGGTACATCCGCTGGTAATTCTTCTAGCAAAGGAACTTCAGCTCCCTCCAGCGCAATCTGTATTTCGCTGCGATCAACTTCTTCCACCTTGATTTCTGCACGATCTGCATTCTGGCGAACGGTTACTTGGTTTCTCTGGACATCGGTGGAGGTTTGGGAGCGGCAGCTCATGAAAATAGCGATCGCAGGCACCAGTAAAACGGCGGCAAAGCGTTTCATTCGTAAACTCCTCACGGGCGGGCGTAAAGCTTTCTGAATAAAACCCAACGAGGCAAACCTCGTTGGGTTGAAATTTGTTCTGCTTAACGTCAATTGAGAGCTGACATCTAAGCAGTCAATCCTCTCTAAGTGATTACATCAGTAGATTTGCCACCCTATGGAGAACCTACAAGCGCATTTCAGACCTTTCCGTATGGCGAGTACCGATTGGGTATTTGGGATGGCTATGGTGAGATGACTCGGCCTCGGCTGAGTAGCCTCCGGCGTACGGATTGGTCGCCTCACTTCCCAGAATTGGCAGCGTCCATTTACCCTCAGCCAACGGCATTCGACAACCCTGCATATCGTTGGCGTTGCGGTCAATCGATTTCGTCAATACCCTCAGTGGGTTGGGCCATATTGCCAGGCGCGAGTTGTCCGTAGTAAGAATGAGGCTATTACGATGAGCATTGCTGGAGGACATCGCCGTCATGAAACAACTGCGCCAGTGGATTGTGGGCCTCGTTATTGCGATCGCTGCTTTAGTGGGTGTCATCAGCGTTCAGGCCCAGACTCCAACTCAAGCGACCGATGAGCTTACTTTGGCGGTGGCTGGACTCAATGTCGAGGAGGTGGCTGACGGGGTGTATACCTTTCTGGCCAGCACTGATTTTCCACCGGCTGAACCGGCTACGACTGCGATTTGCAATGCCACCGTTGTTATTGGGTCGGATGGTGCACTCATTGTGGATCCCTTCCAAAATGAAGCGTTGACAGAACTGCTCTTTGAGTCTGTTACCTGGCTCACGAATAAGCCCATTCGCTACGTTGTCAATACCCACTATCACTTTGACCATTCAGGGGGGAATGCGGCTGTTGCGGCAGCGGGATATGCCATCCTCGGGCGCGGTCCGATCCGGGAATTTATGCTAGAAAACAATTTGGATTTGGATCCCAACGCGACCCCTCCCAATTTGGTTCTCAACGGTGATGGGGAAGTTTGGTTGGGCGATCGCCGTGTTCAATTGGCTGAATTTGAGGGGCATTCGGGTGGCACGGATTTGATTGTTTATGTTCCTGATGCCGATGTCTTGATAGCGGGTGACCTCGCATTTACAGAGCGCATTCCTTATGTTGGCGATGGTAATATTCGCCTCTGGCAGGCAAATCTGGAACAGCTAGCAACGCAGTACTCGACGGCAACAATTGTGCCTGGACATGGTCCTATCAGCGATCGCACCGATTTGGAGCAATTGCAGGGATATCTGGAATATTTAGAAGCCTTGGCCCTGGCTTGGCAAGCCGAAGGATTATCCCAGGAAGACGCGATCGCACAAACAACAATTGCTCCAGAATATGCGAATTATCTCTTCCAGGGATTGTTCACTAATGGGTTAGAAACGGCCTATCAACAGATTACGTTAGGACAAGAGGACGCGGCTGCGATGCGTGCCTATTTCGCTGTCCAACCACCGGAATTACAAGCCTTGTAGGTATGCAAGCCTTGTCGGTATGTAAATGGTAAAGACGCAAATGGTAAAGACGCAAAATCTTGTGCCTTTACCATTTGCCCTCGAAGCGTTGGTACCAAACCAGGTTGGCCAGGACGGTGATGAACAGGGTTATCCCCCCACCAATCCATGCCAGCATTGGATTGTAGCCGCCCCGTGCCAGATTCTCCATCCACAAATGAGTGCGATCGGTGGGATGTATTTGATCGAGAAGCACTGGCGCAAGATACATCAATGCGGCACCGACAATCAGCCAGCCCACCATCGAGGTCAGCAAGAAAATGGTTTTGGCCGTGGACTGAGTTCCCATAAGTGTTAAGTGTGAGTATCCCCTCAAGATGAGATTAGGTGATTTTCAGGAAAAAATATACCGATGCTGTAAGGACGGGTTCAGCCAGAGGTGAATTTCAAGCTTGCGTCCATCGCAGTCAAAACCTGACCTGACGGGTAATTGCATGGTCAGAAATCACTTTGGCACGCGCTCTAGAATTACCCGACAAATGCTCGATCTTGCTCTTGATTGAAACGAACGAGCGATCGCTGCGATCGTGGTCAGTTTTCCAGGACATTCCAACAGGGAAAATCTAAATTAATTCTTAAGTGTCTACCACCTGAATTTCAGCTCGCTACGTCAGCTGTGTGGCTTGCTTAAAGAGCCTCAAACAGAAGCTATAAAACTAGTTTATCTTCTTATAACAAAAATTAACGCCAAACAATGTACATGAATAGCGACAAAACTGTGTCTTACGATGCAAAAATATTTTTCTATGCGTTGGAACGTTAACTGATGTTAAAGCCGTATCGACGCCTTTAGGTTAAGCCTCTAGAGGTTTGACCTGATAGAAAAGATAGTTGCAATGATTTGGTGAGGTATGAATCTGATGAAGAAGTGGAGTTTCCTAGGGTTGGCTCTGTCGCTAACACTAGCTGCTTGTAGTGGAGGGGCAACCTCTGACTCTGGGACAACTGAGCCTGCTGCGGATGGAGGCGATGCTACTGAAACGGCTGCAGCTGGTGCGGGCGGTAGTCGTCTGGATGTCGTGCTAGAACGTGGCCAACTCGTTTGTGGAGTTGATGGTGGCATCCCTGGCTTTAGTTTTGTTGATGAAAGTGGTACTTACTCTGGCCTTGATGTCGATGTGTGCCGGGCGGTAGCAGCAGCTTTGTTTGATGATCCAGAGGCGGTTGAATATCGCCGTCTAGACTCTACCGAGCGTTTTGAAGCCTTGAAAGGTGGCGAGGTAGACATGCTCTCTCGTAACACTACCTGGACCGTTAGCCGGGATACCTCCGTTGGGATGGAATTTGCGCCAACCACTTTCTTTGATGGCCAGGGCATGATGGTTCGTGGCGACAGTGGCATTGAAACACTAGAGGACATGGCTGGTCTCTCTGTCTGTGTTGAGACTGGTACGACAACCGAGTTGAACCTGACTGACCAGTTCCGCCAGCGCGGTATTGAATTTGAGCCGGTGGTTTTCCAGGATGCTGATGCTGGTTATGCTGCTTATGACGAAGGCCGTTGCGAAGGCTTTACCTCGGATAAATCGCAGTTGCTTGCTCGTCGTAGCACCCTGAGTGAGCCCGAAGCGCACATCCTCCTTGAAGTGACGATGTCCAAAGAACCTCTGGGTCCTGTAACCATCAATGACGATTCAGCCTGGTTTGATACGGTCAAGTGGGTTACCTACGGCCTGATCCAAGCGGAAGAGTTTGGCTTAACAGCTGACACGATTGAAGCCGCTACCAGCAGCGAAGATCCCAACATTCTGCGTTTTGTGGGCGCAGAAGGGACACTGGGCTCTGACATGGGGCTACCTAACGACTTTATGCTGAGAGCGATTAAGCACGTGGGCAACTACGGCGAAATCTTTGAGCGCAATCTAGGTAAAGAATCTCAGTTTGAGCTTGATCGGGGTCAAAATGCCCTCTGGACTGAGGGTGGTCTGATGTATGCGCCGCCTTTCCGCTAAGGTTTCTCCTCTGATTGGGTAAGCACTTAAGGGGCTGGCATTTCTGGCCCCTTTCCTTTTGTGCCCCAGACTGCAATTCTGAAACTTGCCCACAAAAACAGTCCTGATTTTTCCGCTTCAGGTGCTAGCTGAGTGAAGTCAGGGCTGAGCGGCTTGAGTCGGATTTAATTCCCTTGATTGGGCGCGAAGGCGATTTCTGTGTAGAACGTTGTAACTAATCACACTGCAAGCGTGCGTTGATTTACATTACATTTGCTTTCAGTTTTGGTGTTCTGAGTAAATAAATTGGCAACTCAGTCAGCGGTGATTCTATGATGACTGAATCGTCAATTCAGCTCATAGACTAAGCTTTTTTGCAGCGCAACTCCTCTTTAATGTTCCACTCGTTATGACAAGCAGCAGTAGTAATCAGGTCTCCGGGATTAGCGCCTTACTCCGAGACGATCGCTTTTGGAAAATTGCGTTCCAGCTCATCGTATTGTTAGGCGTGATTTTGGCCTTTTCCTTTTTTACAGGTAACTTAAGGGCCAAGAATGTTGAGTTTGGATTTGGCTTTCTTGGTAATCCAGCCGGTTTCGCAATTGGGGAAAGCTTATTAGAGTATCAAGCGCAAGACTCTTATAGCAAGGCTGTCCAATCGGGTCTTGTAAACTCCCTCCGGGTAATGATTGTCGGGGTGATTTTGGCCACGACAATGGGCATTACGGCGGGCGTTGCGAGTTTCTCGGATAACTGGCTACTCTACAAAATTAGTCGTGCCTATGTGGGGCTAGTTCGCAACGTTCCTTTGTTGCTGCAGCTCTTTTTCTGGTATCTGGCTGTTTTCTTCAGTTTCCCTGCGCCCAAAAATCCGTTTGTTTTTCCCAACACAAACCTGAGTTGGTTAGTTGTTAACAAGAAAGGCATCTACATGCCAGGGCCATCTTTTGGTCCCGAGACTTGGACCGGTCTGGTTCTACTAGCGATATCCCTTTTGTTGGTGGGGCTGTTTATGCGGTCTCTGAGGATTATTCGGAAAGGTTTCGATACCTCTAACCCTGGGTCGCTGCTTAACTTTGGGACGAGTTTGTTGTTCCTTCCTGTGGTGTTAGTGGCCGCATTTTTCTTGTTGTTCAATTGGGATGCGGAAAAGGGGCTGTACTTTAAGGGGGCGTTTCCCTCGTTGATGGCCAGTTCTCAGGGGCTCTGGGTGATTGTCTTGCTGGCATTAGTGGTTCCGGTTGTTCTGCTTATGCGCTGGCGGACCAAAATTATGGTGGAGCAGGGGCAGTCTGGCCAGCCGCAACTGATTGCGGTCGCTGCCCTGATCTTGGTAGGCATTCTCATCTTCCTGTTTGCTTTAGGTTGGCAAGTCCCGACCGCAGCCATTAATGATGAAGGCGAGTTCACAGGAGGGGTTACGGGTGGTTTGAGGCTGTCGCTCGAATATTCGGCTATCGTGACCGGCTTGGTTTTCTACACGGGCGCATTTATCGCGGAAATCGTCCGGGCCGGTATCCAATCGGTGTCTCGAGGTCAGTGGGAAGCCGCGCGATCGCTGGGCCTTAGCTCTAACCTGGCGATGCGAATGGTCGTCTTTCCCCAGGCTCTGCGAGTGATTATCCCCCCGCTCAACAGTGAATTTATGAACTTGGCCAAAAACTCCAGTTTGGCGTTGGCCATTGGTTATCCGGACCTTTACTCAGTGGCGACTACCACCTTCAACCAAACAGGCCGTCCGGTTGAAGTGTTTTTGCTGATGATGGCCACCTACTTGATTATTAACCTGTTGATTTCGGTCAATATGAACCAACTCAACAACGCAGTGCAGTTTAAGGAGCGGTAGAGGTCATGACCACAGTTAGTTCGCGCCCTATCCAAACGAGCCCGCCGCCGATTGCACAGATTGGTCCTGTTGCTTGGCTTCGCAAACATCTGTTCAATACCTGGTATAACTCCCTGTTAACGGTCGTCCTGGGAGGCATTCTCCTGGGGGTTGTTTGGGGGCTATTAACCTGGATCTTTGCGGTGGCTGAGTGGGTCGTAATTCCCAATAACCTGGCGCTGTTTATGTCGGGGCTCTATCCCAATGATCAGTATTGGCGTATCTGGGCCATGTTGGGGGTGATCCTGATAATGGCTGGCCTGAGCTGGGGAGTTTTGGGCCGAAACCTATCGCCTCTGTTTAGCCGTAACGTTCTGATCGGTATCGGTGTCCTTTGTGCAGCCACGATTATTTTTCCCCTGACTCGTCCCAGTAGTCCTGTTTTGCTGGGTTTCATCCTTTTGACTTGCCTCCTGGCGTTGGTGGGGCAGTGGTTGGGCCGCCAATACAAAGGTGTTGGCAAGTGGTTGTCGCTGGGCTGGTTTTTGACCTACTTCATCAACCTCTTGCTGCTCGGGGGGGGACTGGGTTTAGGTACCGTGTCTACCAGTGACTGGGGCGGATTGACGCTAACGCTGTTTTTGGCGATTAGTGGCATTGCCTTGTGCTTCCCGATTGGGGTGCTATTGGCCTTGGGCCGACGGAGTACGTTGCCTGTTGTTAACGGGTTGTCAGTTGCCTACATTGAGCTTGTTCGGGGTGTGCCGCTCATTTCCATCCTGTTCATGGGACAGGTCATGATCCCGCTGTTTCTGCCCGAAGGGGTGCGCCCTGATCGGATTGTCCGCGCCATTATTGGCCTGACTATTTTTAGTTCGGCCTATTTGGCTGAAAACGTTCGGGCTGGTTTGCAGGCGGTGCCTCGTGGACAATTTGAAGCCGCTGCGTCTTTGGGGTTAAATAAGCCCTTAACGTTGGCCCTAATTGTTTTACCGCAGGCACTGAAAACGGCGATTCCGGCGATCGTGGGTCAGTTCATTAGCTTATTCCAGGACACGACACTGTTGGGGGTTGTGGGTCTGGTAGAGCTGTTGGGTATTAGTAATAGTATCTTGGCTAACCCCAGCTATCTCGGACGGTATGCCGAGGTGTATCTGTTTATTGCCGTGCTTTACTGGTTCTTCTGCTACGCCATGTCGCTGGGCAGTCGCCAGGTTGAGAAGGCACTGCATACGGGGCTCTAAGCATTACATCCCGTGTACTTTGTAACAGTACACCAAATCTGAAATGTGAAAATGGAACGAAATTACACCGTGTAGGTGATTGGGAGATGACCTAAAGATGGCTCAAGTTCAAACAACTGATATGTCTGCATCTGACACCGCTGGGGCCGAAGCGGTTATTGTTGCCACAGATGTTGAAAAGTGGTACGACAATGGCTTCCACGTTCTTAAGGGCGTTAGTCTGAACGTCTATAAAGGGGAAGTGGTTGTGGTGATGGGGCCATCGGGTTCGGGTAAGTCCACATTTATTCGTACCTTTAACGCGCTGGAGCCCTATCAGAAAGGTAGCGTCGTGATTGACGGTATCGAAATTGCTCACGACCTGAAAAATATTGAGGCCATTCGTCGCGAAGTGGGCATGGTGTTTCAGCAGTTCAATCTGTTCCCTCATCTCACTGTGTTGCAGAATGTGACCTTGGCTCCCATCTGGGTCCGCAAGAAAAAGAAGCAGGAAGCGGAAGCGACGGCAATGCAATTGCTAGAGCGGGTCGGCATTCTTGCCCAGGCTCAGAAGTTTCCGGGACAGCTTTCCGGTGGACAACAACAGCGGGTTGCGATCGCGCGTTCTTTGGCCATGCAACCCAAAGTTATGCTGTTCGACGAGCCCACTTCAGCCCTGGACCCTGAGATGGTTCGTGAGGTACTGGATGTTATGCGGACGCTGGCGACTGAAGGCATGACGATGGTCTGTGTTACCCACGAAGTCGGATTTGCCCGCGAAGTTGCAGACCGCGTGGTGCTGATGGATGGTGGTGTTCTCGTAGAAGAAAACACGCCCGAAGACTTCTTCAACAATCCCAAGGAGGAGCGGACTCAGAAGTTCCTGTCGCAGATTCTCTAGTCTGGGGTCTGTTTTCTTCGGGGAGAATGCGTTGGCAAAGTAGGCGGCGGGTAGAAGGGTGAAAGGGGGTAAAGGGATTCTATTTTTACGCTATGCTCTATCATCTTTTCTGTGGCTGGATGTCTAACAAGAAGGCCATGAGTTCCTCTAAGACCCGCTGCGGTGCCTCTAACTGTGGCAAATGGCCCACCTTTTCCAGGGTCTTAAATAACGCTTGGGGAATGAGCGTATGAAGGGCTTCACCTCGTTCCAGGGGAATCCAAGGATCATCGCGGCCCCAAATGATTTTTACCGGACACCGAATCGAACCGAATGAGGGCTCGATTTCAGCCGTATATTTTTCGTCAGCCTGCGCGAACTGCTGATAGAAACTCCTGCAGCCATCTTCTGAAAGCCATGGCTCAATTAGCTGTTCTCGATCCGTGCGATCGATGTCGTTCACTAAAGCCCCTTCGATATAAGCGCCGACCACCGCTCGATGGATATGGGGTGGCAGCCCAAGAAACGCATCGACGTGGCGGCCTACATGATCGAAAAACTCTGAGCCCCAGGGTCGCATAGCAACAACGTTCATGAGGACGTATCGTTCAAACTCACAGTGATGCAGCAAGTGAGCTCGGAGCGTTGTGGCACCGCCAAAATCATGGGCGACCACTAAAGGTCGCTTGAGTTGCCAATGTTCAACCATCTCAGTAAACACCTGACCTTGCACATCTAAGGATGTCCGTTGGTTTGCCGTTTTGGCCGATCTGCCGTAGCCTGGCATATCGTACCAATGGACTCGGAAGTGTTGCGTGAGACCAGGAATAATGCGGTGCCACGAAAATGAAGACCATGGCCACCCATGCGCCAGGATTAGATCAGGGCCATCACCATCGATCCCCGCAGCCACCGCTCCGGCCCTCGTTTTTATTCGCTGATTCAGTTGCCAGGGCATAGCGCTCTGTATCTTTTCAGAAATGATGAGTGGATTTTACTCCAGAGCGATAACTACTTTGCCCTGATGTTTGCCTGGCCCGAAATACTGGATCATTGCAGGCACATACGCAGATATTTGAATATTGAGCGATTGGTCTTGGAAATTTCGATCACTGACAGGGATGGCACCTAAAGCCTATCGAGCTGAACACAGTACTCGCAGGCCATAAACGTCACTGTGAGGATTCATCTCCACAGATCCCATGTGTCGAGCTGTTGATAAGCACTCCTGCATAGAAGACCGACACGTCCCGCCTCGCAGCATTCGGTATTTTCGTTCTGCTGGAGGATTGCCCTTTGTCCATGGGGTATGGCCGTCCTGTTTACAGGTTTCGGGTTTGGTGCTGTAGTCTGGATGCCAGGGGTCGAGGCACCACTCCCAGACATTGCCATGCATGTCGTATAGTCCCCAGGGATTAGCTGGATAGCTGCCGACAGGGGTGGTCCCTTTCATTAGGCCATCACAGTTGAGCAAATACATTTGGTTGTTAATGCCAGCGGATGGGGAGGTGACCGCAGTGATAAATTCGCTGGGTAATTGCGATCGCTCCACCAAGAAATAATCCCCAAAACTAAATGGTGTCGTGGTTTCAGCCTTACAAGCATATTCCCACTCAGCTTCTGTAGGGAGCCGATATGGGCGTCCGGTATGGGCCGAAAGCCGAGCACAAAATTCGATCGCCTCCTGCCAGGAAACGCCGCTAATCGGATGATTCTCCAAATCAAAGTCAAGATGGGGTTTGTATTGGCTCGGTTCTGAACGCATTGCAAACTGTACTGGGGGTAATGCTGCCACCGCTCGCCATTGAGCTTGGGTGACGGGATATTGGCCCAGCCAAAATTGCTTGCGGATGCGGACTTCATGCTGGGGTTCATCGTGATGATAGCGATCGGTAGCGCTACGATCTTCCCCGTTGGCAACTCCCATCAAGCAAGTCCCACTGGGAATAAAGACCATCTTCAAGGCCACATCGCCGATGGTGTCTGTCATCACCAGGTTTTGGGCTAAGTGACAGCGAGTGACGTGGCCTTGCGGGGCAACTGCCACCACGGGATACTCCAAAAGGTCATACGGTATGCTTTGGCGGTCTAGCTTGACACCTGTGAGCCATCGCTCTTTGAAAATTTGCTGCTCTCGGTGCGTGGCCGGAATCACATCGGGGCCTGTATCAAACACATCATGAATGCTTTTTGTCTTGGCTCGCTCTGGAGGTTGCCTCCATTCCAGTTGATACACTTTGTCCGCGTCGCGGCTCATGCCCGATGCCGAACCATTGAGACTGGCACCGTAGCATAGTAACCGATAGCCGTCGGGTTCAAAGCGCTGACGGATGTCAATTAGAGATGCCAAGGCATCATCGCCACTGCCCTGCCACGAGCGACCATTACAGGTGATCTGAACGTGGCATTCGCCGGCCCACCACCGGATGACTTGAGCAATTTGGCGAGTTTTGTCCGGTGTCACCATCGGGATCGTAAGCTGTTGCTGGATTGCGTGACTGCTTTCGCTCATTTTTAAAAATGCCTGCGGAGATAAATCGCAGAAAAAATGGACTAGTACTCGACGGCGTAAGTTTTCGGACTAATTCGGTAGTGGAAGGGTGGAAGGGTGGTTGGGGCAAAGGAATATTGACGGTATTTTCTGTCACAGGGTACTCGATAAAATTAGGGTATTGCTTCATTTGAAGCTTAAGAAAAATAGGTTAATGCTTAGATAAAACTTCTAAATATTGCGAATATTCATCGATCGCTTCTTGATAAAGTTTCCTGTCATCTGTTTTTTCCCAGGATGGAATTTCCGTTTCAGCGATCATCCTATAAAGGATTTTGATGGCATTCATTCTAATTAATTCCTGGTTTCCTGTCGCAATGAGCATTCGATTCAGCTCTTTGCGACTCTCGTAGAATCTAATTTCACTTTTTCTTTGTAAGCTACCCTCTGGGGTGAATCTTGCACACATCATCAAGCTCCTGATGGTTTCTGTTTTTTCATCGCTATGCTTGTCATCTTTTTGTATGACATGTAAGGCGATCGCCTCAGAACTGTCCATCTTTTATCACTCCATACCGGTTAAATAATGGCTATTGTCTATGGAT
This sequence comes from Cyanobacteria bacterium J06639_14, assembly GCA_039818605.1. GTDB lineage: Bacteria > Cyanobacteriota > Cyanobacteriia > Phormidesmidales > Phormidesmidaceae > SIO1E4. Next base: position 20,458 of record JBCBTQ010000092.1, read on the forward strand.
TATTGAGGCAAAGGAGGCTGTCAACTTAAAGCGAGAAATTTCGGTGACGAGAGAATCCAGAAGTCAGAATCCAGTGCCCTCCTGCCTCCTGCCTCCTGCCTCCTGACTCCCTACTCAGCCGGTATTTCCCAACTTAAACCCACGCCTCCCCTGCAATGTGTAGCGCTGTCTAGCAGAGTTAGTCTTAGGATACTCAATGAGCTGCGGCAG
>JBCBTQ010000093.1:0-20501 GCA_039818605.1 Cyanobacteria bacterium J06639_14
GGCAGCTACTTTCATGCTACAGATTGGGTTACTCTGGCGAGATGTTTTTGATAGCGATTTGTGTTCTTGGGCTAGTTTAATCTGGCTTCCTACGCTTTATACTAAATCTGGTTTACCTACCCCCTTAATTGAGCGATGCGACATGTCGTATCTCTACAGGTATCGCCTATTTCCCTTAATGGGGGTTAGCCATTCGGATTCGGTATTAGGACTGTATCAATCGCTTAGCGAGTACTTCTAGTACTTTGGGGCCATCGACAGTGGTGACAGTCCATTCAATCCCACCGTAGTAAACGGTATCACCGATAACCGGAATTTTTTGCAGTTGATGGATTAGGAAACCTGCCAAAGTTTGATAATCTTCCTCTAAAGGCAGTTCTACACCCAGTAATTCGTTGACTTCTTCGATATTAGTTTGGGCTTTTACACGATAGGATTGCTCATTGAGCATACTTACCAGTACTTCCACATCATCTTCTGGTTCGTAACCACCACCGATAATTTCCGCAATTACATCGGCTAAAGTCACCAGACCTGCAGTACCTCCGAATTCATCCACAACCATGACCATTGATTTGCCTGATTTCTGCATGATTTGCAATAGATCATGCAGCTGAGTGTACTCTGGCACAAAGCGAGCTGGGCGAACCCACGTAACAATATTGCTATCGACGGTAGCTGTATGCTTGGCTAGAGGTTCAACTAAATCCTTAAGGGAGAGAATTCCGGCGACATCGTCAAGGGATTCATCAATGACAGGAAACTGTGAGTAGCCTGTTTCCGCAATGGTGTCTAATACTTCTTGCAAGGTTGCCGTTTTAGCAAGGGCCGTAATTTGTGTCCGCGGTACCATCGCTTCTCCAGCTGTGACGTCGCGAAATTCAAACACATTGTTCAAAAGCTCTCGTTCTTCTTCTTCCAACCCTAATGATTCGGTTGAGGTACGGATAATTAGCTGGAGCTCTTCAGGTGTGACGCGGCTATACCAACCCTGGCTACCGGTATACCGAATTCCGACCAGGCGCAGAAGGAGACGTGTTGAAAGATTCAAGACCCATACAAAGGGCATGAAAAGCTCAGAAATCGTATGACTCGGTGGCCCAAACCAGCGTGCAAGTCGTTCAGGAAAAAGCATCGCTACGGCTTTAGGGCAGAGTTCTCCCAAAACAATTTGCCAGTAGGCAATCATGAGGAAAGCTAGTGAGATCGCAAAGGAGTGAGCTATGGTACCAGCAAAAGGAATCCGTACTGATAGCTGATTGAGGAATTGAATCAGGATTACCGCCACCGTTGACTCCCCAATCCATCCTAAAGCAAGGCTTGAGAGGGTAATACCAATCTGGGTTGTAGAAAGAAGCCGATCAAGGCTACGCTGAAAGCTCTGGACAGTTCTTGCTTGAATATCACCAGCTTCTGCTAGTTGATTGATGCGCGACTGGCGGACAGAGACGATAGAGAATTCCGCAGCTACAAAAAAGGCATTGATCCCAATTAAGGCCATTACTGATAGCAGCCGCATCAGGATTGCTGCCCCAGTCAATTCTGGAGTAGCAACGGGCTGCAGAACATCCGTTTGAGCAAGCATTGCGATCGCAGGGAAAATTGTGAGATGCGTGACCAAACCAACACAGACAGCGGCTAAAGACTAAGGAAATGACTAAAGTAGATGCTTGACTTAGATGAAGTTGTCTTTATAGAGCACTTTGCTTCATCCGAGCAAGATCCTTAAACCAAAACTTAGGTACTGCTCAACGTAACACTCGGTGGCCACAAACGGAACATCTAAAAGTTATTGTTCGGGATTGGCCAGGTTACCTGAAATTCGGGATTGCACATCACTAAGAATCTCTTGCTCATTGCGGAGTATGGCTCCATGTCCCGCATTAGGAGAGGCTTGATTAGAAGCTGCACTACTGGCTGGCCGAGTATCTGGCTGACGCACTCCTGTAAGTGCTTGACGGCCTAGGGCATATCCCCAAGAAGCACTGATGACCCCAGCGCCTACCATAAGTGCCAGCAGAATTGTAGTGAAGGCAACCGCAGGGCTAATTCCCATCCTGTCATAAGCTCCGAACAGCATTGTGCATTCATCATAATCGCTCTTCTCGTTTGCTTCCACTCCCCATCATTCCATTATGGTATTGACTACAGTAGCGATCGCTTTCCCAAAACTGACCGAATTGCTTTAACTGCAGGCTGGACGCCGTTAGTAAATCTGACCTGATGGCGGAGGGTCAACCGTTCTGTTTGGAGGAAATAGGCAACTGTGGCTAGCACATCATCCAATGTTGCGACTGGAGCGATTTCGGCTCCTTGCAGGCGAGCGTAGGTGATGCGGAGGTGTTGACGATCATATAAACGCGAAAATGGGCGCGCAATGAGAGGAATTGACAAGGCACGACACTCGTTGACTGTGTTATAACCACCACTGCCAATCACAAAGTGTGCTGCCAACAAGCACTCTATCGCAGGGTAGTGGCTAATCCATAATTCTTGGAGGCAGTGTTCTGGACAAACTGGAGCAATGCAACGCACCGTAATGTTGGGAAAATTTTTTGCCAATGCTTGGGTGACACGTCCGTACCAAATCTGTTCTTCGGGCCGTCCCCCCGCTAGCACAACCAAGACGGGTTGATGACCTGATAAAGCCAAATTGAGCAATGCATGAGCGTTTGCTAGGTCAGGCAATTCAATATCAGATCGAATTAACCACGGTGGTGTCCGAACCGTTTGAGGCAGATTTGTTAGTAAAGCAAACCCAAGTTCTCCTGGGACTAAGATGAGGTCATAAAACTCAGCTGCAACGGGAACGATCGCCTTTTGGTGTATATACGCAGGGCGTAAATCACGATGTATCAGGACCTTGGAACAGTTAATTCGAAGTAGCATATCTACCAACTCACCGCCCACCCCCCGAGGGAAAGTATCCACAATCATGCAATCCCAAGATTGACTCGTGATGAATTGCTGAACTTGGTTGCAGGTTGCACTGAGATTCGTCACAGGGTCAATGCGGTGAAGATAGATACGATCTTTTAGAGATCCAATTTTGTGCTGATAAAGGCTATTTGTCAGGATATGGATATCAGCATAAGTGACAGCAACTCGAGCTAGTGCGATCGCTCGATTCAGGTGACCCCAGCCTCCACCTAATGCATAAATCAGCCAGTTAGCTCGCGCCCATATCTTGCTCAAAGTCGTCTCCTAGCAGCTCTAGACTGGCGGCATCAACTACGCAAAATCACTGGGATATCTCCTTCATCACCCCAAGTTCTGCCTGTGTGATTGCCGTAGTTGGTATACGAGGAACGCTCTTCGGAAGGATAAAAGTAAGGTTCATCGGCAATGCAACCATTATTGCAATAGGAATAGCCATTGCAATAGGAATAGCCTTCAGGATTCAACTATCCATATCGGTAAAGAAGGCGCTAGCCCATGCGCTGATCGCTGCGGCCAATTTTTACAGTCGCTGCTGCCCCAGCGACTGTAGTGTTGGTAATGGCGGGATTGCCTCAAAAGTCTGTATTGCGGACGCCATTGCTGGTTCAAGCTGTGCCGTCGATGCCGAGCGCAAATAAGAAAGGCATTGAATATCAAGCTACAAGCCCAATTCTTTGAATCGAGGACGGATTCGTCGCTTCCTGTTAAAGAAAACCCTGACTGCGCTCAAAAAATCCTCTCAGTGGTAATTCGTCGCTACATTGAAACACACTTCACCCGAAAGGTTGTCGGCGATCGCGCATTCAGAGTTACCACACTCTTCTCAACTGCAAAGATATACCGCCATCGCTCTAATCAACGTCGTGACTGTTCAGGTGACTCAAATCAAACAGCTGGATTTTGGATGAAACTTGCATAAAGACGAATCGCTCTGAATGAAGACCTCATAAAACTTGCCTTGCATTTGCAACTTGATACGGGGCTGTCCTAGTTTTTTGCCATCCGTTTATACAGGCTAATGGACAACGGTTACAGCCGTTTCTTAAAGTGAAATCCCGCCTCCAAAATTATGGGATCAAGCGTCCTAAGAAAGTTCAAACTGCCACGACTTGTATATATTGCTTCAGGAATATGCATCCATTATTGTGTTGTTCAAGATAGGCTATGTATCATTAGGCTCTTCATACACCTACGTATCTTTACATAGAAGAATATTTATCTTCCTGTAAAAATTCGATTAACCTCATCGCAGAAGAGGTTGATCAGAGCGCAGTCAGTAATAGCCTGTTGTTACCTGAAGAAATTGTCGAGGAGCGTATATTACAGTGGTTAGTATACATAGTGGATCTATAGTTACCCCTACCTCCCTGTTTCAAGATGATGGCTTTGAGTTCGCAGAGTCTCTGGTCTCCAGCTCTTTGTCTATGCAGAGCCTAGAGCACGAATCAGTAAACGCCCCTCTCAAGCGACTGATCGATATCGTCGGTGCCTTGGCAGGTTTAATTATCACCGCAATTCTATTTATTCCAATTGCAGTTGCTATACAACTAGATAATCCTGGGCCTATCTTTTACAGCCAGGTACGCTGTGGCTACCAGGGTAAGCCCTTCCGAATCTGGAAATTCCGCTCAATGGTAGCGAACGCAGATGCTATGAAGCATCTAGTGGAGAACGAGGCTCAGGGGCTTATCTTTAAGAATAAAAGTGACCCTCGAATTACTCGTGTAGGTGCATTTCTACGTAAGACCAGCCTAGATGAATTTCCCCAATTTTGGAATGTATTGATGGGCAATATGAGTCTGGTTGGCACTCGACCACCCACGCTCGACGAGGTTATGCAGTACACCGCTCATCACTGGCGTCGTCTTGAAGTAAAGCCCGGGATAACTGGCGAGTGGCAGGCTCGAGGTCGTTCCGAAGTTGATGATTTTGAGGCAATCGTCAGCATGGATTTACGGTATCAAGAACAATGGTCGGTTCTTTATGATATTGAACTCATACTCGTGACGGCGTTGGCTGTATTTAGGCGCAAAGGAGCTTATTAATTGATTTAATAGATTATTTTTGCCGATTTTGGCAATGAAAACTGCGACCTTTTCTAACCGATGACTATTTCCTACTTATCTCTAATGTCATGTGAACAGCTTTGTTGTGTGCATGGAGATCAGAATTAGACTAGACTCTATCTTAATTGAGGACATAGGTCCGCTAATACGAAGCTCCTAGGATAAGCGTATAAGTTTTGAACGTATTAACTTAAGGCGGAAAACTTCTGTGGCAATCGAAATCAGAGGCCAGGTGAGCACTGGCCGTTGATTTCGATTTCCTTATTTAAACAGAATTTTTCAACTTAAATGCATCTGGCAATTGCTTAACTCACCAGTCAATTGGCCTGAGTTGAGCAATTACGATATCTGCTGAGGGCATATAAAGTATATTTTCTTCCATAAGAGAATCTTTCTGTTTATGAGGAAATACAATATATTGAGCGAGAGGACATAGCTGCGTGTTCTTATTTTTATGTGGAACCACTTAGTTAAATAGGTCTTCAAATCTATTTGTACAGACAAAATCTTCATAAAGGATTATATAGTTGTCAAGTCATCATTGAAGCTTAAAAGTGTGAACCTTCGAATGGAAAACTCACAATCTCTTTATGATTTATTGTGTGAGTGTGAAGATGTTTCGAGAACTTGATATTATTTTCCGGATATCGTTTCTCTTTATCTAGGCTTGAGCAAATATACGGACCTAATATGTTCTATGGATAGTGACTTAAAGTTCCATGATGGTGACTGAAAGTCAAGTGGATCAAGCTTGAGCAGATTTCTTGAAAATGTACTCCGAGGATGTACGGAGCCGTCCTAAATAGCTCCCTAATAGTCCCGTGAAACAACTATGGTTTCGAGGGTGGAAGATATCGACAATTGAGTTTAGTTGCTTAAAAGTGTCGCTCTAAACGCAGGTAATCCAGAACTATGGCTAACCCAACCTCCTCTCTTCGTTCTCGCGGCATGGAGTTGCTCATAGCGTATAAGCAAGAGCCCTCCATCAATCTCCGTAATCAGCTAGTCCGACTCAATGCTGGATTGGTTAGAAAGGTTGCCCATCGTGTCAGCCATCAGTGTTCTGAACCTTACGAAGATCTCGAGCAGATTGGCTATTTGGGCCTGATTCGCGCCATCGAGCGATTTAATCCCAGTCAGGGATGTGCTTTCAGCTCCTTCGCCGTTCCCTACATTCGTGGCGAGATGTTACATTTCCTGCGCGATCGCGGAACTACGGTCAGAATTCCTCGCCGTTGGCAGGATTTACAAAAGGAAGCCCAAAAGCGGCAAGGTGAACTCATTCGCCAATTAGGCCGACAGCCCAACGATGCCGAAATGGCACAAACATTAGAGGTTTCCGTTCGCGAATGGCGTGAGGTCAAAATGGCCAATAAGAACCGGATGCTCTTAAGTTTGGATGCTACTATTTGCCAGCAGGCTGACTCCAACATCACTCTGGGAGACACCTTGACGGACACTGACTACCAACGTCTGCAGATTTTGGAAGAAGATCGCCAGCAAATCCAAAGAGCGATGGCTCAGCTCGAAGAGAAAACTCGCTCGGCAATTGAGTATGTATTCTTTAGTGGATTGTCTCGTAAGGAAGTCGCAGAACGTATTGGTGTTAGCCCCATGACCGTTACTCGTCGAATTCAACGTGGTATTGAGCAGATGATTGAATTTTTACAACCTCAATCCTTACAAACAGAACCTTAAGTTGCATTTAGCGTTTGTACGTAAGCTGCTACTTCGGCGCAAGTTGCCCACCACACATCGTCAAACGACTGCATATACTCAAACAAACGGTAGAGCATGTTTAACCGTCCAGGTCTGCCCATTAGATTCGGGTGAAAGGTAGTGGTGAAGAAACCGCCGAAGCGGCGCATGCCTTCAAACTCTTCTTTCCAGATTTGATAGGCAGTTTCAGCAGTAGCATTGACGCCGCCACCGGGAAAAGGAGAGCCGCCAAAGATTTGCCAGTCATCTAGCACCATGCTGATAGGCAGTTCTACCAGTGTGCCTTTTTTCGTTGTCAGGAAATAAGGCGTATCATACTCCATTAAGCTGCAATCATAGATCATGCCTAGTTCACTGATGAGTTCTAGGGTGCTGAGTTTAACCCCCCAGGTAGGGGCACTCCAGCCTATGGGAGCCTGCCCGGTAATTTGTTGCAAGGCCGTGATGCCCTTAAGAAAGACCTGGTGCTGCGCGGCCTCATCCATAAAGAAGCAGTTTTCATGAACGTAGCCATGATGAGCCACCTCATGTCCTTCATTAACGATAGACTCTACGGCCTGAGGATGTAGTTCGGCTACGTAGCCTGGAAAAAAGAACGACCCTGGAATATTCAGATCCCGATGCATTTGCAAAATACGAGGCAACGCTGTTGAAACACCGTAGGCTCCCTCTGAAAGGGCCGTCAAATGTTCAGTAGTGCGAGCATCGCTAGCGATCGCACCCGCTTCGCCATCAACATGCCAGCCAATAGCGACCACACATTTCTCCCCATTCGGACCTTTGAAATCAGGAATGGGGGTCACTGTAGGTAGCGTCAGTGTTAGATCATTACTTGGGGTTTGAGCTATCAGGCTAGAAGACTTCAAAGTACACCTCTTTTGATATTTTCGGTTCTATGTAGATAACTGAATAGGCTAGGTAAGCGAAACGGAAAAAGATAGGAGAAGCTAAAGAATGATGGCCGAAGGCAGAAAAAAGTTTTGAGTTTTGAATTGCTTTACACTTTCGGCATTCCGCATTCAACTTCATTAGCCACTTCCTGCTTCACCACGCTTCCACTTCTCGTTCATCCTCCACCCCCCGTATCTTTCTCTCGCTTAAACAACAGCAATTGAGCCATCAAAGCAACACTTAGCGATAGCAGAAACACAAGGCTACCAATAGCATTCACGGTGGGATCAAAGCCCGTAATTAGCAGGGTCCAAATTTTGATTGGCAGGGTGATTTCAAATTGCGTCAGGAGATAGGCAATGATGAATTCATCGAAGGAGAGGGTAAAGGTGAGCAGAAGAGACGCAATAAGTCCGGGTAAGCAGAGGGGCAACACAATTTCAAGGAGCGATCGCCAGCGTTGAGCGCCCAGGTTCCAGGCAGCTTCTTCCAGACTTAGGGGAATTTGTTGGATCCGGGCACGGAGTAATAACACTGCCAACGGCAAGGCGACCAATAAGTGGCCCAGAAAGGCGGTGAACAGGGAAAATTGCCAGCCTAATCGAAAACAATAAACTCGCAGGGCCATGCCCAACAAAATACCGGGAACTGCCAGGGGTGTGATGAGAAATTGCGTTAGCAGCGTCTTGCCCCGGAAATGGGAATGTACTAAAGCATAGGCTCCTAAAAATCCTAGACTGGTTGCGGTAAGGCTAATACTGGTGGAGAGGATCAGGCTATTCTTCAGGGATGCCACGAAGGTCGAATCGGCGAATAGGAGCTGATACCATTCGAGGCTAAAAGATTCTAAGGGAAAGGTGAGGAATCGTCCTGAATTTAGGGAAAACAGCAGAACCAGTCCCATTGGGGCATAGATGACCAGCAAGACGATGCCTAACCAAAGCAGTAAGGGATACCGTACCCAGCGATCGCGCCTGCCTTCCACCAGTGTCATAGGGCTTCCTCCCGCATGGGATTGCGTCCAGCCCAATGCAGTAAGGGGATGGCCACCGCCAAAATGGTGACCAATATCACCATGGCATAGGTGGCAGCCCGAGGCACATTGAAGTGCGTCGTCATGGCACCAACCATCATCTGAGCCAGGACAGTACGCACTCCGCCGCCGAGTAACGTCGGCACCACATAATCGCCCAAGGTGATGATGAAGGTGAGTAATGCTCCTGTGACCATACCTGGTAACGTCAACGGCAGAATCACATGGTAAAAAGTCTGCCCTTGCTTGGCCCCCAAGTTGGCGGCAGCAGCTAGGAGATTCGCCGGAATAGCCGACATTACACTGCAGAGGCTCAGTGTGATTAAGAGCGTGCCAAACAGAGTAAAACCCAGGGTTGTTGCCACATGGGTATTCAAGATGGTGAGGCGAGGAAGATGCAACCACGCCAAGCCGCTATTCAATAAGCCCCCCTGCGATAGCAGCAATTGCCAGGCAAAGGCTCGGATAATGAAGCTCGTCCAGAAAGGGGCAATAATCAACAACAACAGGAGTTGACGGTAGCGTTGAGGGACGATGAAGGTAATGGTGTAGGCCAGCGGATAGGCACAGAGGATGGAGAATAGAACTGTGCATCCGGCAATGGTTAGAGATCTTCGATACGCGATCCAGTTAGAGGCCTGAGTAAAAAATTCTTGATAATGGGCTAGTGTCCAGTCGGGCGCAAATTCTAGCCCTACGCCTGTAGTGGTGCGGAAGCTTGCCAACAATAGGTAAACCAGGGGCACTAGGTAAAACAGACCTAAATAAGCGATGACGGGAACCAGACCTAACCAGGTTTGGTTCGAGAGTTTTCCTAAACCAGTTCGCCAACGCGAGGCTAATTGGGGCGAGCGCGACAAGGTGGCAGTGGCCAAAGGGGATGATAGCAGCTTGGACATGTGATCATACTCCTTGCTGCGATCGCGGACTGGTCACTAAAGAGTGTCCGCTCATGGCTGTAGGCGTAACATCCTGATAAACGGGAGTAGTGGTACGTGTTTCGGGCAGCGCGATCGCATCCTCAACAGACCAATGCAAATGGACTCGCTCACCGACCTTCCAGGAGGATCGACCATGGGTTTCAACCAGCAATTCGGCCTCTCGCACTGCGATGATGAGGCGTGTGACTGATCCGGCGTAGGTCACCGTTTGAATCGTACCCGTGACCTGGTCTGTCTCAGGAGAAGCTGAGGAAGACTGCCGTGCCGCGAAATTTCGTGGTGTGATGGGGAATGGGCTGATTTTGATTTTTTCGGGGCGGATCATGACGGTGATGATCTGCCCAGGGGTGTAGTTTGGTGATGGGATGGGGACTTGGACTTTGAGTTGCCCTAGAACTGCATCCGCGATCGCCACTTGCTGATTTTGACAATCCACCACAGGACCTTGCCGCAGGTTGCACTGACCAATGAACTGCGCCACAAAGAGAGTCTGGGGATAGTCATAGATTTCGTGGGGCGTACCGATTTGTTCGATGCGGCCTTGTTGCATGACAACAATGCGATCGCTCATGGTGAGGGCTTCTTCTTGATCGTGAGTGACATAGATAAAAGTCATGCCCAGTTGGGTTTGAATGCGTTTAAGTTCACCTTGCATCTGGCGACGCAGTTCTGCATCTAGGGCACCGAGTGGCTCATCCAGCAGTAGCACTGTCGGTTCCAGAGCCAAAGCTCGAGCCAAGGCCACCCGCTGTCGTTGACCACCCGATAGTTGGCCCGGTCGGCGTTGAGCGATCTGAGGCAACTGCACTAAAGCCAGCATTTCCTGTACGCGCTGCTGCCGTTGAGCCAGAGGCACTCCCTGCATCTTTAAGCCAAAGGCGATATTGGCCTCCACAGTGAGGTGGGGAAATAAGGCATAGTCCTGAAACACTAGGCTGACCTGGCGATCGTAGGGAGGAACCGTGGTCATATTCTGTTCGCCGATCCAGATTTGCCCCTGAGAGACCGTTTCTAATCCTGCAATCAGGCGGAGGGTAGTGGTTTTGCCACACCCTGACGAGCCCAACAGGGTCAAAAATTCGCCACCTTTGACCTGCAAAGAAAGCTGATCTACCACTAGATGTCGGCCATAGTACTTACTCACCCCCTGTAGTTCGATGCTGTAGGGAGTCGGTGGGTCAGAATGGCTCATAGACTCTTGAACTCTTCCCAGATAGCTGACCATTCATCGATGTTATCAGGCCGCTCACGGGGTGAGAGGTTGGCTAGGAACACCGATTCAAAGTTGTCTAAGTCATCCAAATTTAGGAGTTTGCGTTGATCCTCAGTCAGCAATGCCGCTGCTTCCCGGTTCGGCACCATGCTGAAATAGGTTTTGGCAACAGCTAACTTCGACTGGAACTCGGCTCCGGCAATATATTGCAGAAACTTGATCGCGTTATTGGGACGTGGGGTGTTGGCTAACACAATCGCGGCCTGATCCCAGGTGACCCCCCCTTCCTGAGGCACTGTTGCCAGAAATGGTTTGCCTTCATTGGCTAAGCCCGCCTGGATGAATTCGCCCGCGATCGCCACCGCAAATTCGCCAGAAGCCAGCGCCTGGGTTGTTTGGGCAGTGCTGCCGATCAAACCTACTTGGGGCCGCAAGGCAAACAATTTGTCCTTAACCTGGGCTAATTGATCAGCGGTGAGTTGGTACGGTGTTTCAAAACCTAGCCATTTCGCAATCACCCCCATATTGGGTAGGAACCAATCGAACAGTGCCACCTGCCCAGTGAGTGCGGAATCTGTGAGAATGTCGAAGGAGGTGACATCCGTAGGCTGCAGCTTTGTGGAATCATAGGTAAGGCCATAGTAGCCAAAGCGATTAATCAGACCATACATCGTGCCGTCAACGAAGCAAGTGGACCAGCGATCGAAGGGCGGTAGATATTTATCCAAGGCGTAGTCGGTAGGAGTCAGAGGCATAAGCAGATCTTGCTTAGCCAGGTTGGGAATGTAGGCACTGGTTGGCGTCATGATGTCCCATGTTCCTGGCGGCGAGGTCTGAATCAAGGCAATCATCTCATCGTCAGACCCGTCATGGATTTTGAGATTAACCTTAATGCCAGTTTCTTGCTCAAACGCCTCTAACATTCCGGATTCTTCATAGCCTGAGAAAGCCAGGATGTTGAGAACCGCCTCTTCTTCCGCAGGAGTCTCTTCTGTGGTCGCAACTTCGGTCTCAGCAGCAGGTTCCACTTCACTCGTGGAAGTAGAGGCCCCTTGTGTGCAAGCAGCAAACAAACCACTGCCCGCAGCCAAAGCTCCATAGCAAATAAATTTGCGGCGTTTAATATGGGGCGAACGAAAAGGTTGATGGTGACTCATGGCTGACTCCTGATTCAGGGTAATGGGTGTAAATGATAGGGACGGTCGTTGAGACAGAATTCAAAATTCAAAATTCAAAATTTCCTCCTAACTTCAGACACGAAATCTTGACGGATACTCTCTGGTTTTGCAGGGACTGGAACAAGGCGCAGTTCCTGCAGGATTATCGATAAAGAACAGTTAAAACTTCTCCAATATGCTGGCTAATTTCTTCTCATACCAAACTGTGTGATAAATCATGAGTTCCTCTGCTTTCATGGCATTACGGTCTTGGATGGCTGACAAAATTTCACGGTGTTGTTGAGCAGAAATTTCGACTGGAATGATGGCATGTTTCCAAATTAGGGGACGGACGCGATCGATGTGTTCTTGTAGTTGGGCAATTTCAGCTTTGAGTTTTCGATTGCCAACAGTATTGGCCAGATACTGATGGAAAAGATTGCCCGTTTGATGAGCTTTTTGAGGTTGTCCAGTGGCAATTTCTTGGTCAGCCTGATCGAGAATGGCGGTGAGTTTTTGCATATCTTCATCTGTAACCAGGGTTGTTGCGCGACGTACGACATATCCCTCTAAGGCTGATTGCACCTCGATCGCTTCGAGAATAACGTCTGTGGACGGTACGGTAACGCGGGCTCCCCGACGCCCATCACTTTCCAACCATCCCTCTTTCTCCAGCAAGATTAAAGCTTCACGCACAGGTGTACGACTGACACCATATTCCTTAGCAATATCCCCAATAACGAGATACTCTCGTGGCTTAATATGCAGTGACATAATCCCTTGCTTGAGGGTATAAAAAACACACTCAGTCAACGAGAGAGTTTCATTTTTAATAAGTGTTGGTAAGTTCACAGTGATTAATTCAAAATTCAAAGATCAAAACCCCATCACTCCACCGTCAAGTTTTGTGTCTCTCCAACCCTCCATCCTCTACTTTGATTTACCACTTCAAGCTGGCAACCAATATGACTAATTTTGAGACTATCGAATCATCGGATCACTTTGCATTAATGCATAATCTCCATCGCTATGAGAGGGGATTGAAAAAAACGTTTCTTCTAGATAAGCGGATATCAATGTCAGGCTGCTAACAATCAACAAGTACAACACGGTTACCTGAATTAAAACTTCAGCAAAAACGAAGTGTTGAAAGATTAATCCATTCCCCACATGGGTCAACTCATTAACCGAAATAACCGATAACAAGGATGACGCCTTAATCACATTGGCTAATTCATTTGTTAAACCTGGAAGCATTCGCCGAGCGGCCTGCGGCAATAGGATTTCTACCATCGTCATCCGGTTATTCATGCCGATAGAGAGGGCCGCTTCTCGTTGTCCGGAATCGATGGATTCAATGGCCGCTCGAATTGTCTCAATTTCATAGCCTACGGCAATAATGGTTAGCGCTAAGACTCCGGTCCAGAATTCATTGAGACGAATACCAATGTGGGGTAACGCGAAGTAGATAAACGCAATATGGAGCAAAGGGGGAACGCCCCGAACAAAATCGACAAACCATTGAATCGGCGATCGCGCCCAAGTCGGCCCCATCACCCGCAAACTCCCCAGAATTAGTCCCCAAATAATTCCCAAAGCTACTGCTATGAGACTGATCTGCAGCGTAATCCAAGCGGCGTGGAGCAGCTTCGGGGCAATTTCTCCCATGAATGCGATATCAAGGGCTAACAGGTGAGAAAGGAGAGGGGAAGGCATGATTCATACCCATTCGCGATTTTCGATTTTGGATTGGAGACTGTAAGTGTCACGCTACTTGTAGCCTAAACATCGGTAGCTGCGATCCAGAGAATCAGTGTGAGCCCGTTCACTTCTTTGGCGATAAACGTCTATAGCACGTAACTCAGAAACCGTTGCGCTGCATCCGTTTGAGGACGATGGAAGAAATTTGTGGGGGTGTTGCGTTCAATCAGTTGACCCTGTTCCATAAACAGCACAGTGTCTGCTGCCTGATGCGCAAATCGGACTTCATGGGTAACGACCAGCATGGTCATACCCTCTTCGGCTAGCTCTTGAATCACTTGCATCACATCATGGGTAAGACACGGATCCAGCGCTGAGGTTGGTTCATCAAATAGCATCAGTTTAGGGTTCATGGCTAGGGCACGGGCGATCGCTACCCGTTGTTGTTCACCGCCTGACAGTTGCCAAGGATATTTATCGGCATGGTGACTGAGATGTACGCGATCGAGGAGGTAGTGTGCTAAATCTCGACAAGCCGCTGGAGGCCGTTTGAGTACCTTACGGGGACCGATCGCGACATTATCGAGGGCTCGCAAGTGGGCAAACAGATTGAAGCTCTGAAACACCATGCCAATTTGTTGTCGCTTGATGGCTAATTCGGCAGGGCTGTCGGTTCGCCACTGACCGTTGGACTGGGGAACTCTTCCGAGATATTCCCCCTCGATCGCGACCGTACCGGCATCAGGAACTTCTAACCAATTGAGGCAGCGTAGTAATGTACTCTTGCCTGAACCCGATGCCCCTAACAGCACAACCTTTTCCCCGGCCTGCACGTTCAGGTTGACATCTACCAGAGCTGGTACACGCCCAAAAGATTTGGTCAAGCCATGCACCTGCAATAGTGACGAGCCAGGTTCTTGCGCAGGTCTATCGATGTTGGCATCAATGTTGGGCTGACGTTGATTGAACGACACGGAATTAAGGGGAGAGAGTTTCATCGTAGGGGGAAAAGGTCACTCTGATTTTTGCTTACTGGACCTGAGCCAAAGCAGTTGATTGGCCATAGTTAAATACCCGGTTTTCTAGATATTGAGCAATGCGAGATAAGACCTGAACAATCACGAAGTAGAAAATGGATAGCACCGACAACACTTCGACAAAGCGAAAAGAGGAGGCAATAATGGCGTCGCCCGCTTTGGTGAGTTCAAACAAAGAAATTACGGACAAGATCGATGACGCTTTGACCAAATTGGCCAATTCATTGGTCAGAGGGGGGATCATGCGGCGCAGGGCCTGGGGCAGGACAATCCAGACCATAGAGGTGCGATCGGTCATGCCAATCGAGAGGGCCGCTTCCTGTTGTCCTGGATTCACGGATGCGATCGCGGCCCGGACAATCTCGATCTGATAACCAACGGAATTAACCGTGAGCGCCACCACACCGACCCAAAAAACATCCCAGTTGAACCCCAACTTAGGTAGGAAAAAGTAAGCAATGTAGATCTGGATAATGATGGGTGTTCCCCGGACGAACCAGACATAACTATTCAAGATCATTCGTAGGGGCCGGCGAGGAGCGCTCATCACCCAGAAAATGCCTAAGGTCAGGCCCAACAGTAAGCCTAATACCAACGCAATAAGACTGACGGCGATTGTGACCTTGAAAGGGTTGAGTAACCGAGGCAAAATTTCCAGAATGAAGTTGAAATCAATCATAGTGGATTTACCAGGTGGGAGCAGTTGCGGTCAGGTCCTCAAAGGTCACACCAAACCATTTCTGTTGCAACTCGTAGAGTGAGCCGTCATCGCGCATGGCCATAATTGCCTCATCAAAGGCTGCTCGCAGGTCATCATCTTCTTTCCGGAAGGCCGCGCAGGTATATTCCGCTGCCCAACGGTCAGACTTGAATGGGATTACGGCTAATCCTTCTTGCTCCTTCGTGACTTCCAACATGCTGACGACTGAACTGGCATAGGCATCAATTCGTTTACTGCGGAGCGCTTCGACCCCTGCCGCATCATCCGGGAAGGTCTTGGTAGGTTCGGCGTATTGAATGCCCAATTCTTCCTGCGTGACTTCAAATTGCTCAATACTGGGGGTACCCGACTTTGCCCCCACTATTTTGCCGTCTAGGGCCTGACGATCGCTGATACCAGCATCGGCTCGCACCAATAAGCCAGAACTGGCGTCCATGTAAGGTATAGAGAAATTGACCCGCTCAAACCGTTCGGCAGTGGCCGTCATTCCTCCCAAAATCATGTCGAAGCTCTCGTCATACATCGATTGAATCACGGTTGCCCAGTTGGTTGGGGTCGGTCGGGCTTCGATACCCCAGCGCTCACCCAGCGCATTGGCTAGATCAATGTCATAGCCAATCAGCTCGTTATTGTCGTCATAAAATTCGAAGGGACGGTAACCGGCCTCTAAGCCATAGGCAAAGAAACCCTTTTCTTGAAGGGCTTGTAGCGTTAATCCGGTGGCCGTTGCCTCAGCACTGCCAGTTTCGGCACTATCGGTTTCTGCCACACTACTGGTGGTATCTTCTGCAGCGGTATTTTCGGTTGTTGGGCCAGAACTGGTACAGGCGGCGGCAATCCCTGTTCCCAGAGCGATCGCGCCATATTGTAATAGTTTCCGACGAGGCAAGAGCAACCGTCGCCGCGGAAAGGGATATTCGGAAGGGGGCAAATGATGCATGATAGACGTCCTCACGGGGGTGGAGATGAACGGAACGGAGGGGAAGGTCTCTATTTAAGCTGGATTTAAGCTGGGAAACTCCAGCTGATGGGGGAGTCAGGAATCAAAATCTAGTAAGGTAGTGGTCATGACACTTTCAGGCGATAAATTGTCAGTATCCAAAGCTTGTTGTTGTAGATATGACATACTTTTCAGCCATCGTTCAGGTGTCATCCAGCCAAGTTTTTGCATGCCAATCTGGCCTTCAAACAAGGGTTTGAGTGCATGAATTAAGGTGGCTTGCATCGTTGAATTAGATTCATGTAGATAGTGAGAAACTACAACATCGGCAACTTCAGAAACATGGTTGAATGCGTATCGCCAACCATCAAAGGTGACTTTCAAAAAGGCACTTAATGCCTCAGGGTATTCTTGTATCAAGCGATCGCTGGTACAAATCACCTGTGAGTAAACTTCATAGCCCCACTCATAGGCCGGTAGAACATTCAGATCAAATCCTTCTGTTTTTAGTTCATTAGGCTCAATGGCAACAAGGCATTGAATGGCATCAAACTCGCCTGTTTCAAGTAACTGTGGATAGTCATATCCCACCTCAACAATGTCAACGTCTTTTGCTGATAAATTACACTGTTGCAGCGTTATTTTGATGGCAGTCTCCCCATCACCATGAATCCCAATACGCTTGCCTTTCAGGTCAGCGATGGCATTAATATTTGAGGATTTCAGCGACATCCAGCCAATGCCAGAATATTGCATCATCGTGGCGATCGCTTTAATCGATTGACCCGCCACTCGCCCCTGAATCAGTAAGTTATCTTCAGTGCTGATAATCATATTCTCATCAGTCTTTAAGACCTCAACCTGATTCAGATAAGGCCGCCAAGGGATAATGTCTAACTCAATCCCTGCTTGTTGATACCACCCGTAATAATGGGCAATCAAAATACCCGCAAATTGTGCATTAGGCTTCCAATCAAGTTGCAGCCGAAAGTCCACCATGCAATGAAATAAATTGAGACAGCTTGAGCTAAATATTCCTAACTGCGTTCAGCAATACATTGCTAAATATATTTAAAGGTGTTCATCAGATTAAACTGTATCTGAAAATACGCGAACCGATATTCAAGGGCAAATGTCAAGAATAATTATCACTGTAGTCAGTAATAAGGGACTGTTTGAAAACTCAAATTTCAGGCTGTTGCTATCGCTGCCTCAAAGTTGCGATGAAGCAATAGTGTCGTGGAAGCCTGTGCGTTTAATGATGCTGCGATCGCTATTCTGATTTACTTGCAAGCATTTGCTGCGGATAGTCTATTTGCAGTCAGCAGCGGTGGAACAAGTCTGCCTCGGTGAGGGTCTCCCAATCATCTTGAAACCAGTGCCCGACTCCGAACCCTAGAGCATGCCGTGGAACACCTGCGTTCCAGAGATCTTGGGCGAGGTGTAAGGCCGCTCGATATCCTATCGATGTTTCCAATGCCGAAGAAAACACCACATCCAGCTGATACTGAGTGCAGAGGGCGTAGAGCTGCTCAGGAAAGCCCGCAATTACCGGTTTCACTACGTATATCACCCGGTTCTGCAAATGCTGACACACTTGCCGGAGTTGTTTGATGGTGGCAACCGATTCGTCAAGTGCGATCGCAGTTTGAAAAGTATTTACGGTCTCAATTACCCAATCCAGGCTGCTGTCAGGCGGTAAAGGTTGTTCCAAAAACTCAACTTTGTTGTGGGCTGCATCACAAGCTATTAGCCATTGCTTTGCCATGTCAGGCGTTAATCCCCCATTGGCATCTAAACGCAGACGAGTATCGGCTGGTAAGACTTTGATCAATGTTTGAAAGAGCTGCAATTCTTCTGGAAGTGGAGCTACCCCAATTTTCCATTTGAAGGTGCGATGGCCTTTGGGGTAGAAGGGTAGCCATGCATCTAAAACTGCCTCACCGGCGGGGAGTAGGGCACACATCCAGGGACCGGGTTCCTTTGTCCAGGAACTTACTCCCTGACCAAAGGAATCCCTAGGAACCCGGTCCCTGGCAGCTTCAAGCGATCGCAACGCACTCCCAAACCCGAACTGGCAAGCTGGTAACGTATCAGGAATGGCCGCGATCGTTGCGGGTAAGAATTGCGGTGGCCACTGGGCACATAACGTTTTGGCTGCGTTCAAGGTTTCTGTTCCAAACCAAGGAATGGGGGCAATTTCGCCAAACCCAACATATCCCTGATCGTCTTGCAATCGCAGAATCAGTCCTTCTCGCTTTTCCCACCACCCATGATGAGTCCGCAACGGTTTACGAAATGGTCGGCAATAGGAACGCACAGCCAAATTCAACATGGATCGCGCACCCCATCCAAAATCTAAAGAGATTTATGACCCCAACGGCAACACTAATCCCAAACTCAGCAACACCCCACTCCAAAAATGAAACCCGATGGCGTAAAACTTGGCATTGCTCACCTTCTCCGGCTGATCATGGTGAACTAGGACATGGCGTGAGAGGCGCATCGCAGAAATGCCACTGACCAGTGATAACAGCGTCCACACAGGCCAGTAACCGCTCAGGACACCCAGCAAAATCAGCAGCAAAACCCCACCACAAAATACAGGAATGAGCTGAGCGCCTCGCTTTGTCCCCAACCGGACAATGGGCGATCGCTTCCCTGCAGTCAAATCATCTTCGACCTGATGAAAGTGAGAGCAGAACAACACCAGCGAAGTGGTGATACCAATTAACACCCCGGCCAATTGGCTACCGACAGACCAACCTTGGGCTTGACTGTAGTAGGCTGCCCCCACACCCAGTGGCCCAAAACTGAAAAAGCATAGAATTTCGCCCAACCCCTTATATCCCAAGCGCAAGGGGGGGCCTTGATAGGCATAGCCCAACAGACAACAAAGACCAATCAAGCTCAGCACAGTCAGATCCTGTTGCCACAGGGCAATCATGACAATACCTGCAATGCCCAGGCCTAAACAGCTGTTACCAATCACAAAAATCAGTGATTTGTTACGGGTAAGATTTACCAGGGAATGGGCTTTGTGGACGTCAATCCCAGTTTCAGAGTCAAAGACATCATTGCTAAGATTTTCCCAGGCCAAAATCAGGATGGCAGAAGCCATGAACGTAAGAAAAATGCCAAGGTTGAAGGCCCGAGTTTCAGCAAAGGCAACCGCACTGCCCACTCCGATAGGCATAACCGCCACGCTATACATGGGGGGTTTGAGGGCTGCTAACCAGAGTTTACGATTTGCAATCTCAATCGATTGAGTGGTCATTGCCTGTACGGTTTACTCCAAGGGCTAAACCAGCATAGATCGCTCTTGGCCATTCTTCCCGCTTAGGCAAAGTTCTGTTCGGAGAAATCGCACCAAAAGAAATCAGAGAGTTGCGCAAAAATATAGTAGTTCTAGATAAGAATGAGAATCGATGGCTTTACAGTTTGGATCTCCGCCAACGGGTCATCGACCGAGTGAATCAAGGCCACTCGGTGGAGGCAACCTCTGAGTTATTTCAAGTCAGTCCGGCCACGATCTATCGTTGGCGGCAACGTCCCTCTTTGGAATGAACCGTCGTTACTCGACGCCGCCGAAAACTCGCCCCTGTCGCCCTGCGGCAACATCCCGAGGCCCGCTTGAAGGACCGCGCCAAAATCTTTGGGGTCCATCCCAGATGCCCTCAAGCGACACCGCATCACCGTCAAAAAAACAGTTCCGCGATCGCCCGCGCCCTCATCCGCAATCCGCGCGTACTGATTTTAGACGAAGCCACCGCCTCCCTCGATACCGCATCGGAAGCCATGATTCAGGCGGCATTGACCAAGCTCAGGCAGGGGCGCACCACCTTTGTCGTCGCCCACCGCCTCTCCACCATTCGCCAAGCCGATCGGATTGTCGTGTTGGATCAGGGCCGGATAGAGGCGATCGGCAATCACCGTGAGCTACTGCGGCAACAGGGGCTGTATGCGGAGTTGCACGATTTGCAGGTTTTGTGAGGGAGGGATTGAGGGTGGGGGAGGGATGCTCGGGTTGGGGCGGTAAGGCGACAATTTCGGTGGTGTGAGGGAGGTTCTGCTTGAGGACATTTCGCTGTCCTCAAACTCCCGTCGACTAGGACGTTCCGTCGTCCTAGAACCTCCCGAAA
>JBCBTQ010000094.1:0-20282 GCA_039818605.1 Cyanobacteria bacterium J06639_14
TTTTCTGCAACTGGATGGCTGGGCGCTTCGAATTAGCCTTGAGACGATGTTGCAGAAAAATTATGGCGACTTACCACTCATTACTTGCCATCCTGGTCAGCTCAACCAAGTCTTTATGAATCTCCTGGTGAATGCTATCGATGCCCTAGAAGACTATACTGGAAAACGTTCCTATGAGGAGTTGAAAGCTCATCCAAACATCATCCAAATTCACACCTCGGTATCTTCAAATCAGCAGGTAACCATTGCGATCCAAGATAATGGCCCAGGCATTCTAAAAATTCTCAAGTCGAAACTTTTCAATCCCTTTTTTACGACGAAACCAATCGGGAAAGGAACTGGTTTAGGCTTATCGATTTGCTATGACATTATTACCGAAAAACATGGTGGCAAAATATCTTGCAAAAGCGAACGTGGCAAAGGAACAACCTTTTTAATAGAACTGCCCATTCGTAAGCAACTCGATAGTCAGCCAGTTTGAGAACCCACTACTCTGGCCCCACTGGAAAAACCTGAACATCGCCATTGGGATACAGTAAAACCCTAAGTTGTTGGGCTCCTGCAGGAGTTATGAGCTGAGTCCCTACAGCCGGCAACCCGGCGCGATCGCGATACTGATCCGCCACATCATCGGCAGGAATACTCTCAAGCAAAGTACCATCGGCCTTCAATATCAACGTGTAGGATAATGGTTGACTCAAAGATGCTGGCGGGTTCCACTGTTCGCTAATTTCATCGGTGAGAGTTGCTAAGGTCGAACCTGTCGTTGCCGTCTCAATCGCTGGAGCCTCGTTCAGCTCGGTGGGTAGGGCCAAATCAGCCCCGGCATCCGCTTGAGGTACAGCACCGCGCGCTGCTTCGCCCGCACCTCCTGGAATGCTGCGAGTTACCGCTGCATCGGTAGGTTCGCCTGGCGCATTGCGTGAATTACCAGAAGCAGTTGCGGTTAAACGATCCTCGAGATTGGCATCAGGGCTCCCTTCGGTCGGCCTAGCTTGCCCTTCACTAGCCGCGATCGCGTCTGATTCTGGGGTTGAAATCGCTGGAGGCGATTGGGGGGCTGGTGACGGTACGGTCTCCTCAGGGGCGGCATCAAGAGGCACCGTCTCATTGAAGTCAGCCTGGGGCGGTTGGGACGCCACCGACGCGTCACCCTGAGGTTTTGCCAACGCGGCTTCACCAGATGGCAGCGAGGATGGTCGCGGTTGATCCGCTTTCGGGGCAGCTTCGGGGATGACGGGAGTATCCAAGTCAACCGCTTCTCTATCTGTCGCTGTGGCTTCAGAATCTTCCCCGGTTGCCGATGACTCTGCTGGCAGATCCTCAAACAGGCGCGCCTCAGCAGCCGCATCCGCACTATCTAAACGCTCGGACAACGGCGGATCGGGACTTGACTGCTGATTTTCCAGCGGAGCCTCCAGTGCAGTTTCACTAACCTGCAGTTGGGATTGATAGGCCGGCCACAAGGTCGTTGTCAGCCCCACTGCTGCCACCATACCCGCTGCGATCGCACTCCACTGACGCCAAGGACGGCGACGGGCACTCGGCGTTACTGTGATGGGTAAAAGTCGCACACGAGTTTCAAGTTGTTCGAAGACATCCCCTAAATCCGCCAATTGCCCAACGCCTAAAGCAACCGTAGCGGCACCGGCCTGAGTTTTTATCTTGCCGAGGTGCAAAATGTGACGGGTGAGTCCTGCAGCTTCACAATAGGGAGCCTGAGACGGGTAATCACGCCAAGTCTTGACCTCCCCTGTCAGGTTACTTTGCACATAC
The DNA here is from genome assembly GCA_039818605.1 of Cyanobacteria bacterium J06639_14. Lineage (GTDB taxonomy): Bacteria > Cyanobacteriota > Cyanobacteriia > Phormidesmidales > Phormidesmidaceae > SIO1E4. Next base: position 1,777 of record JBCBTQ010000094.1, read on the forward strand.
TGCTGAATCGCCTGATGCAAAGCCTGAAAAGCCTCGCGATCGCCCCGAATCTCAACCGGCAGGACATTTTCATCCAGACTCAGCACCTGCAGTTGAAATCGCAGTACCTGCACGACAGGCAGTTCAGACCATTGCGAAATTGCAGCTTCACGCACCATCACGTCTAAAGTGACAGTCGATGTCTCATAACGGAGCGAGGTCAGCTGGGTCGTTGCGGTCATCAGAATGTACTCAATGTACTCGTTACGGGTCTAGCGCGCGCGCTCTAGCAGAGCCAACCAGAGTCGCCGGGTGCCACCGGTCTGACTGTAAAACAAGAGATCAACGAGTAATTTCAGGGCTAAATCCCGTAGGGCCTCGGGGGCCAGGGTTTCGTCAGGGGTCATGCGTTCTTCGTAGGCGTTGCTAAAACTATCCAGGTAGTCCCCTAACATGGCCACGCGATGGGGTGGTTTATTACGAGCAGTCGCCTCCTCTAGTAAGGTAACCGCTTTTCGGATGGTGGCTTGATGCTGCTGAGCCAAGTCAATACTCACTAACACCAAGCCTCGGGCTTCATCAATGTCGAGTTTTTTGCGGCCTTGCCCCTTGCGGAGCGGACTTGCCTGACGCAATCGCCACAAGGTGACGCGATCGCCCATCAAGTCGGCCAAACCCAGCTTTTTCGCTGCATCTAGCATCGCTTCGGATCCGAGCCCAACCAAAGCTTCCAAAGCCAACAACACCAAGTCCAACTGGGCCTTGATGCTATCGAGCTGACTGGACCGAGGGGACGCGGCCAAGTCGGCATTAGAAGGTTGTGATAACGGTTGAGACTCCACAATGTGCCACCACTCTAAGCTAAAGAGTAACCGGGAATCGCGGTAACTGGTTACAGGTCTTGAAACAGCAGCAACTTCTCAAAACAACTCAACGCCTCCCTACCCGCAGCCAATTAAATATGTCGTCTACTGTCAGCTCCAAAGCAATGACTGACGGCACAGGCAATCTAGCATCACCCCGTAAAACCGAAACCATTTGTTGTGGCTGAAAAACTGTCACGGCAAAGTCATCTGGATCGATCAGCCAACCCACTTCAGTTCCATGACGTAGGCAGTGAGCCAGCTTTTCTATCAACCGAGTCTGTGATTGTTCAGGCGAGGCAATCTCGATCGCCCAGTCGGGGGCAAGCTCAAATCTGTTGGGAATGATACCGGCTTCTGTAAACGGTATTCTGTCCCATGTAAAGACCACCACATCCGGTACGATCGCTGCCGATCCCCCAAAAACGCAACGCAGTTCAGGGAAGGCTAAAGCAATCGCAGCATCTTCAGTGACAGCATTGACCGTGCTGATCAACTTTCCCTGAATGCGACTGTGCTGTCCCTGAGGCATCGGTTTTTGAATAATCTGGCCGTTAATATACTCGCTAGCAGGCTTAGTTTCAGGCAGCTCCAGGAAAGCCTCTAGACTGATTTCGGGGCAAGTGATCGCTTGCGTCATGACACCTTCCTCTTGTGCTTAAGCCAAGTCAGCTACGCTCTGAACGGAGCTTTGATCGGTTCCAGGCTTAAGGCCACTATAGCCTCTTAATTCATCACCAATGCCCCACACTCGATTCGCGACGATTGCCCCATCGCAGGAATACCCGCCAAGCTAGACGCTGGACGCTACACCCGCGAGCTGCCCGTGTACCAGACATTACAAAACATTGCCAAGCGCTATGTAGCTAAGCACTTGCCTTGTCATCTTGCCCAGGGGTTGAAAGCACCCACTTGAGCCAAGCAACCCCAAGCAATACTGCTCGGTTGAGCAAATTATGGATCAAGCCAATCGCTAGCTCTCCCCCTTAACCTAACCTGCACTTAGCAACTCAACATCAAAGAGGAGCGTGGCATTCGGAGGAATCACACCACCAGCCCCCTGAGCACCGTAGCCAAGATCCGGGGGAATGATGAGCTTGCGTTGCCCCCCAACCCGCATCGAAGCCACACCCTCATCCCATCCCTTAATGACCTGACCGACGCCCAGGGTAAAGACAAAAGGTTGATTGCGATCGCGCGAACTATCGAACTTGGAGCCGTCCTCAAGCGTGCCTGTATAGTGAACCGTCACCTGTTGGCCAACCTCAGGCATCACACCTGTACCCGCCACAATATCTTCATACTGTAGTCCCGACTCAGTGATCACCACGCCTTCTGACACAGCGGTTTCAGGTACATTGCGGTTCAGGAATTGGCAGGCAGGTAAGACGACAATTAAGCAACCTACTAAAATGCCTGCCAGCCACTTCAGCATCTGCTGTCGGCTTAAAAATTCCATCGAGCCTAACCGATACGCAGCAGTTCGACATCAAACAAGAGCGTTGCATTGGGAGGAATCACACCGCCAGCACCACGAGGACCATAGCCAAGTTCAGGGGGAATCACCAGTTTGCGCTGCCCGCCAACTCGCATCGAAGCCACTCCTTCATCCCAACCCTTAATGACCTGACCCACACCAATCGTGAAGGAGAAAGGCCGGTTACGATCGCGGGAACTGTCAAATTTCGTCCCATCTTCCAGGGTGCCGGTGTAGTGAACCGTGACGCGCTGACCGGTCTGAGGCATCGCTCCAGTCCCTTCCACGATGTCTTCGTATTGCAGACCCGACTCAGTGGTTACTAATGTTTCTTCTTCCAAGGTTTCTTCTGTTGCCTCTTCAGTAGTCGCCTCTTCTTCTAGAACCAAATCCTCTGCCGTTTGGGCTACCTGGGTTGGCGAAGCAGACGTTGGTACAGATTGCGTTAAATTAGCCGCGATCGCACTCTCTTGGGAGCCGGTGAACTGAGCCATAATCAGAACACCACAAAAGACAAGCAGCACAGCAAAACTAATCAGGATCTCGCGCACGAAACTGTCTCCTGCCAGAATTTACGACAAAGATCAAACGAACCAGGGCATTTAGCCCATAGCTATCGTACCGGGTTTTGGGTGGATGGGTAGGGTTAGGAGCAGGGAAGGGGCATAGGGTGACGGCGTAACCGGGGTGATAAGGCCCTGAATGGCGACGTTGCTTACCGCCAAATCTTATTTTCTAGATCCCGCACCTGACGTTCGAGGCGATCGAGGCGACCCCGTAGTTCATCCATCTCAGCTTGGCGCGGGACACCCAGATCCTGCATAACGTTTCGGAGCTGACGCTGCATTTGCTCTTCGAATGCAGCCGAGTCGCTCGAGAACTGAGACATCACATCATCGACAAACTTACTGGCTTGTTCAGGATTCACACGTCCTTCCTTAACCCACTCATCGCTGACCTGACGCAACCGTTCTGCTACCAGAGATGTCGTACCAACGCCGATCATAAGTAGCTGACGAAGCAGGTTATTTGTGTCCATGTTGCCTCCCCATAATGGAGCCCAATCGATTGAGTTACGGCTCCATTGTGACAAAGATTGGGAAATGACCTTTACCTAAACAACCGAACCCCCAGCAAGTTTTTGCGTTTAAGCAATGCGCCAAGACACCCTCTACCAGTACATTAGAAACAGTTACGATGGCCGGAGGAAGTCCACCATTTTCAATCCATAGATCCACGGTGGGTCAGAACAGACAACCCAATCACGCAGTAGGCTATCTCAGGCATCACAGGTAGCTTGAGTAAAAATGCGTTCCTCCTGACGACTCTGTCACTGCAATTGCTTGCTGTACCTCAGCGGCGACAGCGGGCAATCAAGCCGCCATAGCAACCGGTCAAAACCTTCATTTACACTGCCCTTAACGCGAGTCAACATCTAAACAGTATGGTTATTGAGTGGCTGCAATTCCGAGTCCCTGCGGAACACAGAGAACGGTTTGGTCGAGTCGATGACGAAATTTGGACTGCGGCTTTGCAAACCTATCCAGGGTTTATCGGCAAAGAGACCTGGATATCGCCCAACGACGATGAAGTCGTGATTTTCGTCATCCGGTGGCAGACTCGTGAAGAGTGGAAGGCAATTCCCGAGGAGGATTTGGCTGCAATTGAAGCTCGTTTTGATGAGGCTCTGGAATTTGTATACACAATGGAAGTGTCACGCGAGTTCCAGGTACGGCGGTTTCCCTATTAGTCACGAGTCCTCAGGTTAGGATACAAAGGGAATCTGTCCTGTAAGGGTCATGCCAATTTGTCCACGCTGCCAATACCAAGCCGAAGCGGCCGACCTTGTTTGCCCCCGCTGTCGCTTAGAACTCAAAGCCCATGGTCATCCGGGTATTGAGCTTCATCGAGCTGTCGGCGAAGAAATTCTCTGCAAGAGTTGCACCTACCAAGAAGACGACTCCTGCACATTACCCCAACGTCCCTATGCCAAAGCTTGCACCCTTTACAATTCGGTCAATGCCGTCGAAGAGGTCATTGAGTACAAGCCACAATCATCGCCCCTCAAAACACTGTGGCAACGTCATCGCGTCTGGATAATTCTGCTGGCTATTTTTTGCATCTGTCTTCTTTATGCCATGTAGCTCGTACCGCTACGCGGAATGCAAAGTGCAAAACCATTTCATAGTGGGCCTTTTACGCATAGGAAATGATGCGCTCACGTATCGGTTGGCTTCGTTATCCACCCGCCCGCGCATGAAATTGCGGGCTAACTGCGAAAAGTCCTTACAGGACTCAGGCTCACCGGTCTTCAGTCCGGACAAGACTTGCATTGTTTAGCCCGCAGTTTACTCGCGGGCGACAGGCACGATCCGCCGAATGAGCATGGCTGAGACTTGGGCGAGTCCATTGATCCATTGAGGCCGATACCCAACGTCTATTTCCCTGCCGCGCAAAATAGATTCAGCCATAACCGTACGTCACACGTAGCGCCAGTATAAATTTCGAACACGCTAAAAACATGAGCTAACCGAGTGTCGCTCTTTAAAGCGCTATCCATTAGGCAGAACTCCGGTAATGCTTTGCTCTGCAGGGTTTGTGGGGTTTGGTTATGAGTCTTCAGCGAGGGCAAAACACGTCAACCTTATCATTACACCCGGTCGATTGCTCCTGTTCCCCTTGGCAAGGGGGACTTAGGGGGTGCGATCGCGAGCGGAGCGGCTGGAACCCCTCCGCCTACGGCACCTCCCCTTACCAAGGGGAGGACGGGAAAACATGACTGTACTTGCGATTCAGCAACTTATTCCTAATGGACAGCTTTAAAGCGAGAGGTTTTCAGAGATGACTACGGTGTTGCAACTTACAAATCGCAATTCCGATCAATTTTCTGCAACGCGAAGCTAATAAGGTTGAAAAGGATTTTGATCTGCTTTGAGCGCATCAATCCAAGCTTGGGCTTGAATCTTGCGTTTTTCAATTTGCACAAACCCAATGTAAGCCTGGAAGTTGGCGATCGCTCCGGCGACATCACCATTTAAGGCAAGCATAATGCCACGACTATCCAGCGTACTATCAGCAGAGGGTTTAAGCGCCGCTTCATACTCACAGGCAAACAGCACAGCCTTAGTTTGCTGATGTACAGCACCCGACCAGCAGAGTTTATCCCACTCTTGATCAGTGATTTCAATGTCTGAGTCAAGGTCTTGAGCCATTTGATAAGCTGCAATAGCTGCCTGAACCTCACCATTCTCAGCCTGGCGTATGCCTTCTACAATCTGGCTAGGCGCTGCAAACTTATGCGCGATCGCTCCGGCATCTTGTTCAATTGATTCTTCGGTATAGGGATTGAGGTCGATAGTAGGATCTAGCGCTAGCGCCTCCTCAAAAGCTTGGATAGCCTCTCCAATCTTGAGTTCCTTGGCTCTTCGCTCACCTCTTCCCTGTTGAATGAGTGCCGCAAATCGACGCGCCATGTTAGCAGGATCTTGTTCAACCGCTGCTTCAGTATCTGGAGCTAGGTCAATCGTAGCGTCGAGCTTTAAAGCTTGCTCATAGGCTTGGACAGCTGCTTCAAGGTTGAGTTGCTCGGCCAGGTGTTGTCCGACTCGACGGTGATGTCGAGCCGTAAACTTGAGGGCTATTTGAGCCGGATCTTGATCAATTTCAGGGGTATGGGGCTCTAAATCAATTTGAGGATGCCAGGTGAGGGCTGTCGCAAGCTGCTGCTGTGCCTCCCTGGTATTACCCTGGCTAGCCGTTTGCATCGCTTTTTGCACTAAGTGAGGGGCTGCGGCCTGTAAGCGTTCAGGGGTGTGGCAGGTCGTTAACTCGCCCAAAACGTTAGGGCGGGTTATGAGATAGTGATGGAGCCAGCGACAACTCTTCTGAACCAGCGCTTCTGCATTCAGGTTCCAGAGCCTGATGGTTCTGTCCTGGCTCGTGGAGGCCAGAGTTTGGCCATCGGAACTAAAACTAATGTTCGTGACAGCACCGCGATGGCCGACCAAGGTACTTAGTTTGTCTCCCTCCCGGTTCCAAAGTGCAATGGTGCCGTCAAAACCCGCAGAAGCGAGAGTTTGGCCGTCAGGACTAAACCTGACAGCATAGATGCTGCCGCTATTGCCGACCAGGGTGTTAAGCTCCTTGCCCTGCAGCGTCCAGAGCTTGACGGTGCCGTCCCCACTCGCGGATGCCAGAGTTTCGCCGTCGGGACTAAAGCTGACGTTACTGACCCAATCGCTGTGACCTTCGAGGGTGATGAGTTCCTCGCCCTGTAGTGTCCAGAGCTTGATGGTGCTGTCACTACTCGCGGACGCCAGGGTTTGGCCATCGGGACTAAAGCTAACGTTATTGACCCAACTGCTATGACCTTCGAGGGTGATGAGTTCCTCGCCCTGTAATGTCCAGAGCTTGACGGTGCCATCGGCACTCGTGGACGCCAGGGTTTGGCCGTCGGGACTAAAGCTGACGCTAGAGACCCAATTGCTGTGCCCTGCAAAAGTGTGCACGGCTTCTCCCTCCAGTGTCCAGAGCTTGACAGTGCCATCGGCACTCGCAGACGCCAGGGTTTGGCCGTCGGGACTAAAGCTAACACTATTGACCGTCACGCTATGTCCTTCCAGAGTCTTGAGCGCTTCTCCTTGCAGTGTCCAGAGCTTGATGGTGCTGTCGTCACTCGCAGACGCCAGAATTTGGCCATCAGGACTAAAGCTGACGCTAGAGACCCAACTGATATGTCCTTCCAGCGTATTAGGTGTGTCCCCCTGGAGTATCCAGAGCTTGACCGTGCCATCGGCACTCGCAGACGCCAGGGTTTGGCCGTCGGGACTAAAGCTAACGTTAGTCACCAAATCGTTATGCCCTTCCAAGGTATTGAGGACTTCTCCCTGGATTGTCCAGAGCTTGACCGTGCCGTCGTGACTGGCCGATGTCAGGGTTTGGCCATCGGGACTAAAGCTGATGCTCATGACCCAATCACTATGACCTTCTAGGGTGATAAGTTCCTCGCCCTGCACTGTCCAGAGCTTGACAGTACCGTCGTGACTGGCCGATGCCAGGGTTTGACTATCGGGACTAAAGCTGACGCTATTGACCGTAACGCTATGCCCTTTTAAGGTCGCCAACTCTTCTCCCTGCAGTGTCCAGAGTTTGACGGAACCGTCGGTACTCGCCGATGCCAGGGTTTGGCCGTCAGGACTAAAGCTAACACTCGTGACCCAGCCACTATGACCTTCTAGACTTTTGAGTTCTTCTCCCCGTAGCGTCCAGAGCTTAACAGTACCGTCGTTACTGGCCGATGCCAGAGTTTGACCGTCGGGACTAAAACTGACGCTCGTGACCCAATCACGGTGGCCTTCTAGGGAAATGAGTTCCTCTCCCTGCAATGTCCAGAGCTTGACGGTGCCATCACCACTCGCGGACACCAGGGTTTGGCCATCGGGACTAAACCTGACTTGCGTGACCCAATCGCTGTGGCCTTCTAGGGTGATGAGTTCCTCTCCCTGCAGCGTCCAGAGCTTGATGGTGCTGTCACTACTCGCGGAGGCTAAGGTTTGGCCGTCGGGACTAAAGCTGATGCTATTGACAGCATCACCATGACCTTCCAGACGGTTTTGTTCCACCATGCCCGCAAGTACTTGCTGGAGCGAGCTAATTGTTCGTAGATCCTGCCCCGTATGCAAAGAGCATGTGTGCATTTGCATGGCCTGATACCCTCGCAGTCCTTCGACTAAGGCATCGATTTGTCTACCAGAGCTGACCAGATTTTCGACCTTGAGGCTTTGAGCTAAAATCTGGGCGTTAATTTCTCGTTCTTGAACAATTTGTCGTTGTTTGATCGCAACGAGCCCTAATACAGTAGCGCCTACAAACCCGATGCAGGCTCCGACTAGAGCTAGAGTAACGGTCTTACGCGCTTTTTTCTGCCGTTCGATCTCAGCGTGTTGCCTGGTAATTTCGGTTTCCTGGCGATCGCGCTCCGCCTTACTACTAGCAGCGACATATTCTCGCTGTCCTGCTGTCAGTCGAGGTTCTTTGTCCGCACAGGCTGTAATCCAAGTCAGGATGGCTTCCAGTTGAGTACCCCGCAACAAGAGGTCAGGAGTATGTTCCTTGTGAATCCATTCTTGCGATCGCACCAATAAATGTGTGTGAGTTTTTACATGACTTAAATCGGTGTTCAGCGCTTCAACCAGACGTCCAAAAGCATGCTCAAAATCATCCTGTTCGCGGAAAAACAACCAATTGTGTTTGCTGAGAGCTGGATGTACCAAAGTCACATCAAACTCTGGGCGGCGCATGATGGGAACTAAGCGCTTATTATTATTGACTGCATGGTCAATTTCTTGGCGGCAAACTTTAGAGGCGATCGCATCGGGGCTAATCACAAAAATAAACGTATCCGCCGCTTCAATCCCAGCTTCAATTTCGGCCCACCAGTCAGCTGTAATTGGAATATTTTGCCAGTCAACCCAAGCATTATATTTACTTGCGCTGAGGGCTTGATGTAGCACCTGAACAAAGGTTTTGTCTTTGCGAGAGTATGAGATGAAAACGTCGCTCATAGTTAATGAAGAGTCGCCCTAAAGCGTCCTTCAAAGCATCGGATTACGATTCCTGAGATCAATAGGTAAGGGTTTGCGAAATGTGCGACCGAGAGACTCCGAGCCAAAGCACGATCGCCTTACGTACCACAGGCTTGACGCGCACCTTGAGCTATTTCAAGCTGGGCCGCTGAATAAATTTCTTCGGGAGATTCTAGCGCTGGGTGATGGGCGAGTCGCTGGCAAGCGATCGCCTGCCAGTTTTGCCAACCCATTTGGGGCCATACCCTGACTGTACCGTCTTTGTTCCCACTCACCAGAATTTCACCATCAGCGGTAAACGCGATCGCCCAAACCGCATCGGAGCCACCCATCAAGGGTTGGCCCAAGGGGGTGCCCTCGCGACTCCAGAGGCGCACCGTGTGATCAGCACTGGCACTGGCAATGATTTCACCATTGTTCTGGAGAGAGACATCCACCACCCAGCCCCGATGCCCCCGCAGGGGTTGCCCCAGGGGTTGCCCCTGACGATTCCACACTTTAACCGTACGATCAGCACTGCCGCTGACAAGCGTATGGCCATCGGCGCTCAGGCTTAGGGCCATAATTCTGCCTTCATGGGCATCAGGGACTTCAACCAAAGGCACGAGTTGTTCCCCTTGACGTTGCCAAAGCCGTACGCTTTTATCGGTTCCACCGCTTGCGATCGTTTGACCATCAGCACTGATCGCCACCGTCAAAATTGCCCCTTCATGGCCCGCGACTGCTGCCAGGCGATCGCCCGCACGGTTCCACAACCGCAGGATCTGGTCATCGCCAGCACTGACAATCCATTGACCGTCAGCACTCACGGCCACGGCTCGGACAATGCCCTCATGATCCTGAAGTGGAACCCCCAGCGCCTTGCCTTGGGCGTCCCATAATCGCACTGTGCTATCAGAACTACCGCTGACCAGGGTAGAACCATCGGTACTCAGGGCCAAGGAAAAAATTTCGCCTTCATGGCCCACAACCTGCTGCTGGCGCTGATACCCGCCAGTTTCCTGGCGCTGCCAGAACGTTAAACGACGATCAGCGCCCGTACTCACTAACCAGCTTCCATCCGCAGCCACAGCCAGCGATCGCACCCATCCCACCTGAGCGGGTAGCGTTATCTGAGGCAGCCCTGGCGATAACTGCCAACGCCGAATCGTACCATCGAGGCTACCACTGACGAGCGTCTGTCCGTCATCACTAAGCGCTAGGGCATAGACCTCCAGTTCATGGCCGATGAGCGGCCACCTTAAAGCTTTGCCCGTGGTTAGCCAGGGCCAAATATTACCATCCAACCCACCACTAAAGCCTCGTTGGCCATTCCGACTCAGGGTTAGGGTCCGAATCCCCCGTTGATGCCCCGCAAACGTTGCCCCGAGAAATGTGCCATCCCGCTGCCAAAACCGCACGGTGCCATCTCGACTCGCACTGGCAACCTGCTGACCATCGGCACTCAGCGCCACATCATAAACCCAGTCACTGTGACCCCGTAACGGTTGACCGATCGCCTGACCTTGACTATTCCATAACCTGACGGTGCCGTCGGAACTGCCACTGGCAATGGTTTGCCCATCAGCACTCAGGGCCACGGCAAACAGTTCACCAGCATGTCCGGTCAGGGGCTCACCAATGGGCTGTCCTGCTTCATCCCACAGTCGCACTAGTCGATCGACCCCACCGCTCACCAGCCGCCGACCATCCGGTGTTACCGCGAGCGATCGCACCCCCCCTGGATGAGCGGTGGTGGCAGCCCCTAAAGGCTGCCCCGTACCGCTCCACCGTCGCAGCACACCATCGGTATCGCCGCTAAAAATCATGTCTCCATCAGCACTCAGCGCCACAGCCCCCACAACATTGGCGTGACCCAACAGGGGTTCCCCTAGGGGATGGCCTTGCGCATCCCATCGTCGCACGGTGAAATCATCACCACCGCTGACCAGGGTTTGTCCATCAGCACTCAGGGCCAGCGATCGCACCGCGCCCCGATGACCAACCATCCGATCAATTTCTGGGCTGCGCTGCAGTGCCTCCAGCAAACTCGACTGCACTGCCGCCGGGGGCGGGGTTGCGAGCTTTGCCTGCTGTTTCCCCAGGGTGTCCAGTACCAGCATGAGGCCATCAACGGGTTGAGTATCGAGCCATTTGCTAGCCCGCACTGCCTGTTCTAGCAGTTGCGTTTGAAAACGGAGTTGCTCAGCTTGGCGATATTGGCTGAGGGCGATCGCGGTGGACACGCCGGTAATGGCTAATCCCAGTGCCAAACCACCCACCATCAGACGCTGCCGCATGAGTACCTGACGACTGGTGCGAATGTATTGTCGCTGTAAGAGAGTCGGTTGCGGCGATCGGTCTTGGGTCTGCCGGAGCCAAGCTTCGGCAGCGGCTAAATCTTTACCCCGCAATAAAAAGCTGTGGTCATTATTATGTTGTCGCCATTCGGCAGCCCGAACGGTGAGCCGGGTGTGATGGCGGACATGGTCCAGGTCAGTATTCAGCGTGTCTACCAGATATTGAAAGGCTGTCGTAAAGTCATCGCTTTCCCGAAAAAAAAGCCAATTGTGCTGGTTGATCATCGGATGGGCTTGCTCGGGCTGGAAGTCTTCGCGATAGACAACAGGAATCAGCCGTTTATTGTGGCGGGCTGCATGGTCAATTTCGTCATAACAGACGCGCGAGGCGATCGCATCAGGACTGAGTACAAAAATGAAGGTATCAGCAGCCTCAATTCCCCGCTCAATTTCCCGCCACCAATCTGCCGCTGGGGGAATATCCTCCCAATCGACCCAAGCATCGTATTGACTCTCAACCAGGGCCTGATTGAGCACTTGTACAAAGACTTTATCCTTGCGGGAGTAGGAAATGAAGACGTCGGTCATGATGGGGGCGGATAGGACAACTTAACCCAGCGCTTCTAGACTATTTTGTTGGGTTTTCGTGCCAGATTTCATTTTGGATGCTAAAGGCTTTCTAAAACCTCAGGCGTCACGGGATTTTCCCCCGCTTTGAGTTGCTGAATCCACTGTTGACGCTGCTGCTTATCAGCCTCGTTGGCAGTGTTTTCAACAAAGAACTGAAAGTCTGCGATCGCCCCTGCTACATCCCCCGTCAAGGCCCTGGCCAATCCCCGGCTATCACGGATACTAGCGCTTTGGGGAGCCGCTGCTACCGCTTGACCGCAGATCGGCACCACAGCTGTCGCAAACCCCTGTAAGCTACCCCTCCAGCACAAATCGTTTAATGTGTCACTGCTGATATAGATATCAGGATCAAACTGTTGAGCTTGTTTAAAGGCAGCCAAGGCCTCGGCAACTTGTCCTTGCTCCAGAGCCATAGTTACCTGAGTAATTTGGGCCTCGGCAGCTAAACGCTGAGCCAGCGACTTGGGCGCAATGGCTAAATTCGGGGACTGGGTTTTCGCCGCTTGAAATTGAGCGATCGCGCCTTCTAAGTTCCCGGCTGCAGCCAGCGTTTTGCCCTCAGCGATGAGACGATTAACCGCTGCTTCTAAGGCTTGTTGCTGAGCCAACTCCTTGGGTTCGAAAATCAAATATGAATCCAGTACTTTAGCCGCCTGATACTGTTCAGTGGCAGCGGCGATGTCACCTTCACTGGCTAAGCGATCGCCCTCTTCTAAGAGGCGATGGGCCTTTCCCTGCTGCACAAATCGTTCCACTTCGCTGTGGGGATTTAAGTCCAGGTCAGGATTCCACGCTAGGGCTTGTTGAAAGGTCTTAAGGGCTACATCGGTGCTGCCTTGACGCGCCTGTACAATCGCCTGATTGACCAAAACAGTGGCACTCTGCTTGAGCCGATCTGGGGTTTGACACAGGGGTAACTCACGCAAAATCTTGGGATGGCTCTGGAGAAAGGCTGCGGACTTTTGGCACCCAGCTTGCACTAGGGCTTCCAGGTCCAGGTTCCAGAGCAAAATTTTGCCATAACGGTGGCCCGTTGCCAAGGTTGTGCCATCCGGGCTAAACCTCAGGCTGAAGGGAAAAGCGTGCTCGGGAGCCGTGAACCATTGCACAACCTGACCCTGACGATCAAAGAGCAGCGTTGATGGGCCACTAGTCAAGGCCATCAGTTGCCCATTGGGGCTGAATTGCAACGCATTGAGAGGGCCATCGACGCCAGCAAAGAAGGAAAACTGTTGATTACCAGCTAAATCCCAAAACGTGAGGTTGCCATGCCAGCTAGCCGTCGCTAGGACTTCACCATCGGGACTAAATTGCATATCTCTGACCCGAAAGTCGCCGCTAATATTCAGCGACGTCAGGCTGTCCTGTTGCCAATTCCACAGCAGAACATTCCGCGCACGCTTTTTGCCCGTAGCGATCGCCACTATCGGTTCTTGAGGGTGAAAGCGAACGATATCGGCAAAACTGGTTGCGAGCAGTCGTGTGTGTAAAACTTCTCCGTCTTTTGACCAAAGCTGTAAAGCACCATCCTCACTGACAGAAGCCCAAACCTCGCCATCGGGGCTGATGCTGAGACTTTTAACAGGCGATGAATGCGCTTCGAAAGTAGATTGCAATTCACCCTGAGGTGTCCAAACTTTGAGGGTTGCATCATCACTGGCCGAAAGTAACCGGTCATAATGCGAGTCAAATTCAACCGCATTGACCGCTGCTGTATGGCTATCCAGGGTCTGTAGGAGCGCGCGATCGGCTTGCCAAAGTCGAATGGTGCCATCGTAACTGCTGGAAGCCAGGGTTTGCCCATCCGGTGCGAACCTCAGGCTACTGACAATGTCATCGTGACCGTCAATGATTTGATAGAGCGGATTGGGTGCGGGTTGCCATAGCCGTATCGTGCCGTCAAAACTGGTGGAAGCAAGGCGCTGCCCATCTGCACTAAAGCTGGCATCGGTAATACGACTACCATGGCCCTCTAAGCGTTCGAGTTCATAGCCTTCTACACTCCAGATTTTGACCGATGTTCTTACTGTATTGCGCTCACCCGTAGCAATCGCCAGCCGTTGTCCATCCGCACTAAACTCAACAGCGAGTAGGATATTATCCGTTTCGACTGCTAACGTTTCGAGCAGGTCGCCTGTCGTATTCCACAGCTTGACCGTGCCATCTGAACCCGCAGAGGCTAGTGTTTCGCCATCGGGACTAAAGGCGACACGGTAAACTGCTCCCGTGTCACCCCGCCAGGTATTGAGCAAAGTGCCGGTTCGATCCCATACTTTGATGGTGCCGTCGGTTCCAGACGAGGCTAGCAAGGTGCCATCGGGGCTAAACTTGACGTCCACAGCGTGGGGGGTATGGGCCTCTAACAAAGACCGCAGGCTTCCGTCACCATTCCACAAAGCTATCGTGCCATCCCATGCCGATGAAGCGATGGTTTGGCCGTCAGGGCTAAAGCTGAGTTCTGTCACCGTATCACTATGCCCCGGAAAGTATCGCAGCTCCTGCCCCTGTAAATTAAACAGTTTGAGGGTACGTTCCACCGAAACAGCAAGCGTTTGTCCATCGGGGCTAAAGCTTAAACCATCGGTTCGTTCACCCTGTTTTCCTTCAATGGTCATGATGAGTTGACCCTGATCTTGCCAGAGCCTAACAGCACCATCACGTCCGGCAGTGGCGAACACATCCCCATTAGGACTAAAGGCAACGGCTTCAACCCAGTGGGCATGGTCTAATAAGCGGTTTTGTTCTTGGGTCGTGGCGATCGCCTGGTGCAGTGTTCCGGCTACTCGGTAGGCGAGTACAGACTCGTGAGTATCGAACTTGTCGAGTTGATGAGCTGCTTTCAAACTTTCGATCAGAGCATCCAGGGGTTGTTCTGAATCCAAGAGGGCGTTTGCTGACGACACCAGTGCTTCAACTTCTGCTTGCACAGCTTCTTGACGCTGTGCCTCAGCACGGCGAAATTGCTGAAACGCTGTTGCCCCCAAACCCACCGCAACGACTAACCCTCCGACAGCAGCCACCAGTGCCCGCGTAATACGCTTGCGCACGATCGCTTCGTGGTCTAGTTGGGCTTGTTGCTCAGCAGCAGCCTGCAGGCGACTCGCATTGATGTAGTCACGCTGTAGCTGGGTTGAATGGGGCTCTTTTGCAGCATTTTGCGTTAGCCACTGGATCACCTCTTCGAGTTCTTGCCCTCGGAGCAGTAACTCTGGGCGCTGCTCTTTTTTATCCCATTCCAGTGATTTGACCAGCAAGCGAGTGTGCTCTTTGACATGATCGAGATCCGTATCAAGCGTTTCCACCAGTGACTGAAAGGCCGTGTCGAAGTCGTTGTCTTCTCTAAAGAACAGCCAGTTGTATGTTCCCAAAGCTGGACGTACCAGGTCCATATCAAATCCTTCACGATACACAATGGGCACCAGTCGCTTGTTGTGCTCCACTGCATGATCAATCTCCTGACCGCAGACTTTAGAGGCAATAGAGTCCGGGCTGATGACGAAGATAAAAGTATCCGCTGCTTCAATACCTGCTTTGATCTCAGCCCACCAATCGGCTGTGAGAGGAATGTTTTCCCAATCGACCCAGGCGTCATACTTGCTCTCGACCAGCGCCTGGTTGAGCACTTGTACAAAGGCTTTGTCTTTGCGGGAATAGGAGATGAAGACGTCGGTCATGGTGCGGCTCTCGAATCGACCTATCAGTTCCCTTCACAGTCTGGATTTTGGATTGCGGACAGGCGCGATCGCTGGGGTCCTGTGTTGGCTACACTAAACCCATACCTTAGGGATGCCTCCGATGGTGACGACTCCCCACTGCTGGACTGTTGATGACCTTGATTGTATGCCTGATGATGGTGGTTGGAAGCGGCATGAACTGATCAGGGGAAAATTGTTCATGCCCCGCGCTCCACACATTCGCCACCAAAGCGCCGCGGGTAAGATTCACGTTCGCCTGGAGTTCTGGTCCGAGGAGACAAGTTTAGGTAGCGCATTTCAAATGCCAGGAGTCGTCTTTTCGCCGACGGATGCTGTAATCCCGGATATTGTCTGGATCAGTCGCGAACGCCTCATGAACGGAATGGATGAAGCGGGGCACTTGACGGTCGCACCTGAATTAATCGTAGAAATCTTGTCTCCAGGGGACAAGAATGAACAGCGCGATAGGGAATTCAAACGTAAGCTCTATTCTGTTTACGGAGTTCAAGAATACTGGATCGCTAACTGGCAGTTGCAAACCCTGGAGGTGTATCGCCGTAAAACTGCTCAACTGCAAATTGTGAATACGCTCATGATGGGAGATAACCTAACATCACCGCTGTTGCCCGAGTTTTTGCTGCCAATCACTAAGGTGTTTCAGTAGGGGATGCCATAGGACGCCAAAGATAGGAGAGCAAGCGTCGATGACTGTGGACCAGACTCAACACGATCGCAGCCATCCCAAGCGTCAAGCTACGCTACGTCCCCTAACAGTTGAGGATGAACCGCTACTCTGGCTGATTCTGATGTATGCGGCTCACGAGACATCGCTAGAGGCGGTACACCAATCACCAGCCCTGGTTCGCTATCTTCAAAATTGGGGTCGCGTAGGCGATCGCGGTTGGGTGGCCGAAGTGCGATCGGAAGTGGTCGGGGCTGCTTGGGTACGCTGTTGGCCGGGTTCAGACAAGGGCTATGGCTATGTAGCGGATGATGTGCCAGAGTTAGCGATCGCAGTCGTGCCAGAGTATCAAGGTTTGGGCATTGGTACACGGTTGCTGACGGCAATCAAGCAAGACGTGCAGCAAAACCACTATGCAGCCATGTCCTTGAGTGTTCGCGCTGATAATCCTGCCATGCAACTCTACAAGCGGTTTGGCTTTGTCCCGGTGGAAAATAGCAGCGTCCCTAATAGAGTGGGGGGGACTTCTCTGATCATGCTGTGCGAGTTCAGTTCTCAGTAAAGTTGAGACTCAGCTCAATCAGTTGTATCGTCGTTCTGCGCAAAGTAAGTTCTTTCAATTTCAGTTGCGGATAGGGGTTGAGCAAATAGATAGCCTTGACCAAACTCACACCCAAGATATGTTAGCCAGTTCAACTGTTCAGGGGTTTCAATGCCTTCAGCAGTTACCGATAAGCCGAGATGCTTACTCAAGGCCACAATGGTATCGACGACATAGGATTTGCGCTCTTCCGACTGAATTTGGTTGACAAAAGCTCGATCAATTTTCAGATTGACAAAGGATCGATCAATCTTCAAGTTGTCTACCGGAAAACTATATAAGTACCCTAAAGAAGAATAGCCTGTGCCGAAGTCATCAATGCTAATTTGAATGTTGCGCGATCGTAGTTCCTTAATGACCTCAACCGCCAGCTGCCTATTTTCTATAATGACACTTTCGGTAATTTCAAGCTTGAGGCAACCGGGAAAAATTCCCGTTTCTTGTAATACCTGATCGATGTCAGATAGCAGCGTTGGACTCGCAAACTGTCGCACCGATAGGTTGACGCTCATTGTGAGATTCTGTTGCTTCAGTTGTTGCCAGTAACTCAGTTGTTGACACGCTTGTCTGAGGACTAGCATTCCTACAGGAATAATTAATCCTGTAGTCTCCATCGAAGGAATAAATTCGTCGGGTGCAACAAGTTCTCGTTCTGGATGACGCCAGCGCACCAATGCTTCAAAGCCAACTAAGCTTTGGTTTTTCAAGTTGACAATAGGTTGATAGTAAGGAACAAATTCTTGATTGTCTAAAGCATGCTGCAATTCACTCTCCAATATCAGGCGATTGAGCATTTCCACATGCATTTGGCGATCGAAGATCTGGTAGCTATTTTTACCCTTTAGTTTGGCTTGGTACATGGCTGTATCCGCATCTTGCAAAGGTTCTTCAGCATGCTGATGAGCATCATTACCTAGCGCTACACCGATACAGACACTCATAAAAATGTCACAATTTTCCACGGAGAAAGGTGTCTCAAAGCCTTGTAAAACACCATTAATGAAGGATTTAATCATCGCCATATCGTCGATGGCATAGAGCAAAAAGCAAAACTCATCCCCACCCATGCGAGCTAAAACGTCATCAGGGCGACGATAGTGTCGTAGCCGTTCCGCAATACTGATAAGTAATTGGTTCCCAACGCGATGGCCAAAGGAGCCATTCACCAATTTGAATTGATCACAATCGAGAGTAACAACTGCAAAGGAAAATATACCGGCTTGTAAGAGTTCAGATAACTCTTTGAGTAAGCGTGTTCGACTGGGCAACTGAGTTAAGGTATCCTGAAAAACCAGTGCTTGTAACTCAGCAGTTCGTTGCTGTACGGTTTGTTCTAATTGAGCATTGAAGGTTTCGAGCTGTTGATATTGCTGACGGATGCGGAGCATAGAACGCACCCTAGCAGTTAACTCTAGACGATTCACAGGTTTACCGATAAAATCATCGGCTCCAGCCCTCAAACACTGGGCTAGATTTTCTCGCGTTGCTAAAGCCGTCACCATAATAATAGGAATGGCTTGCCACTTTGGCATTGCTTTGATGCGTTGGCAGACCTCGATCCCGTCGAGATCCGGCATCATGACATCAAGGAGAATCAGATCGGGCTGAAAAGTGTCCAGTGATGCCAGAGCTTCTTGACCACTCGCAGCATAATATACCTAACAATTTTGACGTAATTGAAGCATTTTTATCTGAGCAAGATTATCAGGTATATTA
>JBCBTQ010000095.1:0-20280 GCA_039818605.1 Cyanobacteria bacterium J06639_14
GCCGTGCCGGTATCGTAGCTCAGGCTACCGGTGAAGGGGGCCAAGCGGGGAGCGTTAATGTTCAAACCCATACGCTGACCCTCGACGATCGCGCCCAAGTAGCCGCCAGCAGCAACACCGAAAACGGCGTTGGGAACGTCATTATCAGTGCCAACACCATTCGCCTCGACAATGAAGCCCGCATCATTGCCAGAAACGGAGCACCCGGAGCGGATAGTTCAGAAAATCCACCAGACCCCCCATCCAACGGAGACCCCCTTGAGTTGGGTGATCCCTTCGACATTGGTGACTTGCCAGAAGATTTCCTCGACGACGAAGGGGAAACGCGAGGCAACATTATTTTGTCTGTGAATGGCCAAGAACCCATTGTGCGGATGTTTGACGAGAGCCAGATCAACGCACTAGCCACGGGCGACGCTAACGGGGGGAACATCGCCATCTACACCCTCGATGATGATGGATTTGTCATCGCGAACCCCGCCGATAATAGTGATATCATCGCCAGCGCCCAAGAAGGAAACGGCGGCAGAGTCTTCTTTGGGCAAGAAACAACCGACGCCAGAACCTTCGTTTTGGGCCTACGCGTTCGTCCTGCGCTCACCGTCTTCAGCGATATCTTCGTCAGCTCCGCCGCTGGTGCCGCTGGCCTTGTGGCCTTCGCCGATCCCGTAACCGAAGGCTTCCTCGAAGTCGACGACGAACTTCCCCTCCCCAACGCCCCTGCCCTCGACGAAGGCTGCCAGGTGGGCTTCTCTGGACAACAGGCCGAATTCTTCAACTTCGGCCTCGGCGGCTCCCCCCCCCGCTCCGACGAACTCATCGGTGGCGGCAGCGTCCTCAGCAACTGGATTCCCTTCGACCTTGCCAACACCGAAGCCACCACTGTCCCCTCAGAAATCAACCTCCAAGCCGCAAGCTTTGCCGGACCAGCCTTCCAGCGTATTCCCCTGATCGGCAACTGTCAGCCTGAGCATGGGGAGTAAACCCGATGTCATGCCCCCTTCTCCCCCAAAGCCTGCTGTGGCTAGGGCTCTTGACCCTGCATGGGCTCACCGCCAGTGCCGCCTTAGCCCAAACCCCCAACCTACCCAACGACATCGACTTACCCGACGATATCGACCTGCCCGAGCGTCAGGATGTCTTACCCACCGATACCCTCCCCCTCCCAGACCCTGAACTCCCTACCGAAGATCTGGAAGAAGACCCCCTACAAACCCCCGAGACGCTCCCTGGCCCGATCGCCCCTCAACTCGAAGAACCCGATCCCCTCACCACTGGCCGCGTCACCGTTACCGAAATCATCTTCATCGATCGCACCGTCTTTACCGAAGCAGAACTGCTAGCCAGCCCCCTCACCACCCTCCGAGGCTGCGAAAACGGCCAATACATTCCCGCCGAAGCCCCCCGCCTTGATCCTGCTACCCCCACCAACCCGCCGCCCGCTGACTTCCCCCAACCCAGCCCCCCCGCCAACTTCCCGCAACCCAGCCCACTCCCCCACTCCCCCACTCCCCCACTCCCCCACTCCCCTACCCCACCACCCTCCGACTCCCCTCTGGACGCTTCCTCTCAACCCTGCCCTCCCCTCTCCTCCATCCTGGGAGAATCCCTCTCCGCGCCTCAGATCTACCAGGTCGCTACCGATATCGCCGGGTTCTACGCCAGCCAGGGCTATCGCACCACCGGAGCCGTCATCGACGTGTCCGGTACCCCTGATACGGCAGTCCTGGAAATTGTGCTGGTAGAAGACCAACTAGAAGCCATCAACCTCAACGATTCCATCCTCGATGAGTATGTGGAAGCTCGTTTAGGCGTTACCGAAGACGAACCGCTCAACGTCGATCGCCTGCAAGAGAAACTCCGTCTCCTCCAGCTCGATCCCTTAATTGAAGGGATTTCCGCCTCTCTCTCCACCGGCTCCCGCACCGGGCGCAGTGTCCTGGACGTAGAAGTTGACGCCGCCCCCCCCTTCCGCCTGCCGTTGAGACTGGATAATGCCAGTTCCCCCAGTGTCGGTAGCTTTCAACAACAGATCACCCTGGAAAAAACTCATGTCCTGGGCATCGGCGATACCCTCAGCCTGGGCTATACCCACAGCGACGGCAGCGACGATTGGGAGATCAACTATACCGCCATCATCAATCCCAACAACGACACCCTCAACTTCCGCTACAGCTACTCCAACAACATCATTATTGAAGAGCCCTTCGATCGCCTGGATATTCGCTCCAACTCTCATTCCTACGAATTCAGTTATCGTCACCCCGTCTATCGCACCATTCGCGGCATTCGTCAGGAGGATCCCCCATCCCCCGCCAATGGGGAATCGACTGACCCCGAAGTCCCTCGACAACTCCCCACGTACGAAGAACTCGCCGTCACCTTTGGCCTCGCCGTTCAAAACAGCAACTCTACCCTGGAAGGGATGCCGTTTGGGTTCTCTGAAGGATCGGAAGAGCGTGGGAATACCCGTACTGTAGTGCTTCAGGCCGGACAGGAATGGACTCAGCAAAACGCACTGCAAGTGCTCAGTTTGCGATCGCAATTCAACTTGGGGGTGGGCTTGCTGGGAGCCACCGTCAGACCCGACTCCGAGGACGTCCCAGCTATCGTCGAATTTCCAGATGGCCGATTCTTATCCTGGCGAGGCCAAGGACAATGGGTACGGATCATTGATCCCCAAGAGCCCAACTTGTTGTTTGTGCTGCGGGGAAGTGCCCAGTTCGCCCTAGATTCATTACTCTCTTCCCAAAAGTTTTCCTTAGGTGGATTTGGCACCGTCCGCGGCTATCGGAAGGACAGTTTGCTCATCGATAACGGCATCCTACTGTCGGCAGAGTTGTATTTCCCTGTTTTTGAAGATCGCAAGGATGGTGCAGTGCTTCAACTCATTCCCTTTATCGACTACGGCATCGGTTGGAATAGTGCTGCGGATGCAACCCTGAGTACTTCCCGTGTCCGTTCATCCTTTGGCGTCAGTTTTTTGTGGACTCAAGGCGACTTACGCGCCCGTTTAGATGTGGGAGTCCCCCTGATTGATCTGGATTCAGACGGTACCACCTGGCAAGAAAATGGCGTTTATTTTTCAATTCAATATGCACCAAGGTTTTGAGGTGAAGAGTGCAAGGTAGGAGGGTAGGAGGGTTTATTTGATAACACCAGTTACTTGTAGAGACGCGATATATCGCGTCTCCCCCTATCGTTAAAAACGTGTTTGGAGATTTTGTAATCGTGCACCGATTGATCAGATTCAATATCAAATCAAAAGTATGCCGATTCATTGCCTGGATGATGGCAACAGTCCTGCTGGTCGTTCATATCCAGCCAGCCCTATCCCAAACGATCGCTGTCTCCATTCAGCCACAACATGTGGGCAACATATATCCTCCTGCCGGGGCGCAAAGCTCGCGTCCTGCTGCCACCCCTGTCATCGCCTCCGAACCCATCGGCGACATCGAGCAACGGGTCGAGGCTGCTCGACAAGCCTACGAAATGGGTGACTATGACAGTGCTGTTAAATCGCTGGAAGCAGCGATCGCCCTATTTGACGAAACGTCTGGTTTTGCAGTGGAACAGGCCATCATCCTGGGCAATCTATCCCTGGTCTATCAGCAGCTCGATGACTGGGAAGGGGCGATCACGGCGAGCGAGGCAAGTCTTAAGCTGCTGGGAGTCAATATCCGATCGGACCCTTGGGAAGAGCCGCTTGATCAGGTGCTTGTTCAGGCACTGAATCAGGCAGGGGCTCACCACGAAGTCTTGGCTTCTACGTTAGACATTTACGGCCGCCTGATCTTTAGCCAGGGTAATCCGGAAGATGCCCTCGTCAGTTGGTTTTATGCCGGTCAGATCCATGATCGGTTAGCCCAAGGAGCAACGAACTCTGAACCCTTTAACCGTCATCGTAAGCAAGCGATTATCAATGGTCTTAACCAAGTTCAAGCCCTCCAGACACTGGGCCGGAACCTGCAAAGTTGTGGAATCCTCAAAACTACGCTGGATCTAGAGATGGCTGAGACTTTACGGGCTGCGACCCCAACGCTAGATGGGTCGCCGACACTCTTGGACTGTGAAAATCAGGGTGGCGATAGCTTTATCAACGCCGAGCCCGATATTGAGGCACTGAGGCAGCATATTGCCAATAACATTATTGATGCTTATCAGCTCAACGAAGCAGAACAAACCAGTGTCTGGCAAAAACTCGGCGAAGTCTTGCGGGTCTTGGGTCGGTTAGATGATTCCAGGGCCATTCTCGAAGAGGGCCTAGAAATTGCCCTGGGCCTTCCTGATCAGGAAGGCCCACTAGCCCTTTTGAAGGAAGGCCGTTTCATCAACCCGAATGCCAAGCCCGAAGTCGTCGGCCAACAGCCGCTATCGCAGTTAGTTCCCCTCTATTTGAGCCTGGGGAATACCTTAACAGCACTGGGGCATTTGGAGCGCGATCGCAAAAACAGTCAATATGTTGATCCAAAATCAATTTCAGGCAATTTCGGTTGTTTTTATCCCAGTGGGACCGCCCAGGGGGAAGAGGCTGCCAGTGACACCGTTGCCGAATACTATCAGCGGGCTGAATTTTGCTATCGCGACGCGATTCAAAGGGCTCAATTTGACGATCGGTTCGCGCTGTTGAAGCTTCAAGCACAGCTCAATCAGCTCAATCTAGCGATCGCGTATCTCCAATGGCTGATTGAAGATATCCCGACCCTGACTGACGTAGGGGCAGATAATCTGGCAAGCGATGCCGTCAACGCCAGCAACAGCGGACAACTCGATATCAGAGATGCGATCGCCAAGCAAGATAAAGGCGTTCGGTCTCGTATCAATCAATTAGGAGCGTTAGCCAATCAAATTGAGCAAATTCCCCTCAACTCGGCAAGGGTTTATGCACGCCTGAATCTGGCTCAAAATTTGTTGAAGTACGTAACCCTACAAGCCAATAATCCCGATGCCGGAATCGCACTCAGTCGGTTACTGCCTGAGCCGATTCAAATTGTGAAATGCCTCGAGAAACACCCTGAAGTTGATCTAGGCGCATGTCAAATTGGACGATCTTTGTTGACCAATCCACCTGAGGGTTCACCAGCATCTGAGACGTTCACAAACCCTGAAGAGGCTTCTCAATCAGCGAATTTAGAGGCGTCAACAGAGTCTGCACCTGCAGTCGTAGACCCAGAAGCAGTTGCAGACCCAGAAGTAGCAGTAGACCCAGAGGATTTAACTGCATCAGAGGCATCCGACGCATCCGAGACATCAGAGCACCTCACTGAATTAGAGGAACTGGCTGAACTGGAGGATCTCGCTGAGGCTGAGAATTTAACCGCATCACTAGGGCAAGCCCTTTGGTCTGATATTGCCTATTTACTGCAAACAGCTGTCTCAGAATCCGTTGAGTTATCGAGTCGCATAGAACGGGTAACACCAGGGAATCACCAATCTCAAGACACACCATGGGAGGACATCCCAGCAGTCACTTCATCATCAGAGACACAGTTGCCCAGCCGTGAAGGACTTTTATCCTCTGATCGCTCCTCAACGCCATCAGGCAACCCGCTATCGCCATGGGAAGCCAGAGTGCTCGGAGGGCGACGTCTGGAATCCCTGGCTTGGGGCAATTTTGGTCGTCTCCACGAAGTGTTAGCTCAGCTCTATCGCACATCTTTGACTGAGCCCGTCGAGGCTGATCTGACTGAACTAGCCGAAGATGCACTGAATGAGCCCGTCGAAGATGCGCCGAATCCGAAATCCTTAAAGCAAGCTTCGCCGGTCTATTCCGAGGCGCAGGTGACAGCCGTTGATCGGACCATTGAACTCCTCACTAAAATCGCGCGGGAAAATACGCTAACGGCCCTGAAGCTGGCGCAGCCGGATAAAGCGCCTGATGTGGCTTATCTGTGGCAGTGGCAACTCGGTCGTCTGTTGGCACAACAGGGGGCGGAGAACTATGAAAATTATCAGAATGCGATCGATGCCTATAAAATCGCCGTCGATACCCTTGATAAAGCTCGCAAGAATTTATCGACCATTGACTCAGAGGTTCAGTTCTCGTTTAGAGACAACGTTGAGCCAGTCTACCGGGAATTGATTGATCTCCTGTTACAACCTGAACCTGGAGCAGAGAAGCCTAGTCAGGCTAACTTAGAGGATGCAATCGCGGAAGTGGGTGAACTCCAATTGGCCGAATTAGAGAATTTTCTCCGATGTAACGTGCCAAACTTGACCCCTGTAGAGGAGATTCAAGATTCAAACGCGGCCATTATTCACACCATTTTGAGTGATGACACCCTCAATATTGTGATGAAGCTTCCCAAACAAAAAGAGCTATCGTTCTATCCAGTTTCAGTTACTAAGCAAGAGGTGGAAATCACGGTTGAAAAGCTATTTCAGCTTTTATCAGAAGAAGAGGTTTACGATGCGCGTCAAGAAGCTAATAAAGTGTATGAGTGGCTAATTGAGCCGATTCGTGAAGATCTTGATAAGGCTTTTCCACTCATCACTGAGTCTAAGAACAATTCCGATCCAAATCTCTCACGCGGAACATTGGTCTTTGTCATGGATAGTATTCTTAGGAAAACTCCGATTTCCTACCTGAAACAGGATGATCGTTATCTGATTGAAGACTATGCGATCGCGCTTGCTCCCAGACAGGAGGTTTTTAGACCCAGCGTGTCTCGTGTACCACTCTCTGTCTTTGTCGGTGGCATCGGTTTACCGCAGAAAGATATCGAAGGTGAAGATTTTAGATCCATTGATTTTCTCATTGATGAGTTTCAAGCCATTAGCCAAGCAGGTATTTCGACTAGCGACCCCCTGCTTGATGAAGACTTCACTTTTGATAATATTCGGACGGAACTTAGTGAAGGTAGCTACTCCGCTATACACTTGAAAACCCATAGTCAATTTAGTTCTAATCCGAATAAAACTTTTATTGCAGCCTACAAGGAACTCATCAAGGCAAATGATTTGAGAAATCTCATTCAAGTTGCCAGCGAGATCAGAGGAGAACCGCTTAATCTGCTGGTTCTTAGTGCCTGTTCATCTGCACAGGGAGACGACCGAGCCATCCTAGGGTTAGCCGGAATTGCCACCTTAACAGGTACCCGCAGTACAGTCTCAGCCCTCTGGCCCGCTTTCGATAAGTTCAACACCGAATTTATGAGAGCTTTCTACTCCGAACTTGCTCAAGGCAATATCACCAAAGCAGAAGCCTTGCGAAGGACACAGCTCCAATTCACAGCAGAATCAAGATTAGCTCCGTTCTGGTCAAACTATGTTTTGGTGGGTAATTGGCTCTAAAGTGATTTCCCGAAATGAATACACCGTCGAGGTTGGGGTCGAGGCACGCGACCCCAACCTTCCGATCGGTAATTGCTTCCTCAGAAATCTCCTAAATTCAATAACTTTGCGATAGAACTTTACCTCAGAATAATCGGTGTTTTTACCAGCTCTGGTGTAAACGTTTCTGGATCAGAGTCTTCTAAGTCCAAGAGATTTAGGAGGTCAAACCATTGCGTTCTTAAAGTGTTATTACTCCGTGCTGATGGTGACTGAAATTGTTCAGCAAGGCGAGCAATCGAGTCGTACCAAATTTCCGGTTCGTAGGCATTAACTAAGGCTTGAGCTTCAGCCGTAGCTGGAATTTTCCGCATGGTACCTCGAACAATCACATAATCACTTGAATTGTCGGAACCACAATAGATTCTTAAGCGCCAAATGTAGTCCTTGCCATCGGCAAGGGCAAATCCAGAGCTAGACGATAAAGATACACTAATAATGCCCGGAGCCTGCGGTAGTTCAAATTCTTGGGAGTAAGGTCGGCTAGCTTCTTCATCGGGCCATTCACCAATCGATAGTTCCCCATAGCGAATTTCCTGTGACTCATAGGGCACATGAAATACAAACGTCGGGTATTGAGAAATCGTCAACAAAGGATAGTCTGCCAGTTCAGGATAGTCTGCTGAGAAGCTATTATCTGGAGGAACCAATGCAGTTACATGAGACGTTCCAGAATTACAAGGATCGGATGAACTGAGCGTACCACCAGGTTCACTGTCAGAGACTGGAGGATCTGCAGATGGAGGAGGACCAACTTCAAGCAGAAGTTGTGTACCCCCTGGCGGTGTTCCAGGTTCTGGTGGATCTACGCCGGTTGGGGCATCATCAGGATCAATTTTGGGATGTGCCTGAGCGATTTCTTCAGAGAGTTGAGTCTGAGCAAAACTAGGGGGAATCGACAAGCTTAGTTCACTTAAAAGAACTAAACCTACGATCGAAAGCTTTGGGGCTAAGAACATAATTTTCTCCCGTAGACAATCAAGGATCTTAGGGGATCGCTGAGAAAGAAATTACCTAATCGGAGCTTTGGATCTCGTACCTCGACACCAACCTACGAAGGTATATTCATTTCGAGAAACCACCTTAGTGCTTAAAAAGGTTTAACGAATTACATTCATGGAAAACTTGACATCAAGACCGAAGCCATAATTCCAAGGATGGAAGGCCACAACGGCATCCACCTACCCTTAAAGAAGGGTACTAGCGAGCATGATAAACATGAAATAAATATAATTTATCTTACCATTAAAATAGTTCGAATAGAAAAACCCATTTACCAAATTGGCAAACTACCCAATGCTGACCATCCAAGCACCTAAAGGCTATTTCTCCATTGAATAAAATGCCATTGAGACAATCCCAAAATCGCCTGTTTCCCATCCATGCCACCATCTAGTAATTACCTGACGAGATGGGCGTAATTTTTTACTCCAGGCATTGAGCCATAAGGTGTTTCATAAAAGGTTGTTCATTATAATTCAACCAACTTTATGACGAAACTTTACCTCAAAATGATCGGTGCTTTTACCAGATCAGGTGTAAGCGTTTCTGGGTCTAAATCTGCTAATTCTAATAGATTTAGCAGATCAAACCATTGCGTTCTTAAAGCGCTGTCATTCCTTGCTGATGCTGATTGGAATTGTTCGGTAAGGCGAGCGATCGAGTCATACCAAATTTCGGGTTCATAGGCATTGACTAAGGCTTCAGCCTCAGCTGTCGCCGGAATTTTCCGAATGATACCTCGCACAATCACGTAATCGCTGCCTGAATTTTCAGATGAATTGAGTGTACCACCAGGTAAGCTGTCAGAAGGTGGTAGAGTTGGAGTCGCGGCACAGTAGATCTTTAAGCTCCAGATATAGTCCTTGCCATCATCAAGAGTAAATTCAGAGTTAGTCGATAAAGAGATTCTGATAATGCCGGGAGCTTGTGGCAGCCCAAATGCCTTTGAGTAAGATTGGCTGACTTCGTCGTCGGGCCATTCAGCAATTGAGAGTTCCGCATAACGAATTTCCTGTACCTCATAGGGAACATAAAATACAAAATTCGGGTGTTCAGAAATCGTTAATAAAGGATAGTCTGCCAGTTCAGGATGATCTGAGAAGCTATTATCTGGAGGAACCAATGCTGTCAGATGAGACGTTCCAGAATTACAAGTATCGGATGAACTGAGTGTACCTCCATTTACATTGTGATTGGGTGGAAGCCCAGGTGGAGGCGGACTGATCTGTGTCCCACCAGGTAAGCTGTCATGACGTGGTGGTTCTGCACCTCTTGGGGCATCATTATCATCAATTTTGGGATGTGACTGAGCGATTCCTACAGCGAGTTGAGTTTGAGCAAAATTAGGGGGAATTGGCAAGCTTAATTCACTTAAAAGAACCAAACCTATGATTATAAGTTTAGGGGGCAAAAACATGCTTTTCTCCCGTAGATAATCTAGACTCTCAATGCTTGGAAAAGACTTGACGAATCTGCATCCATGGAAAAACCAGTGTCAAGACCAAGACAACAATTCCAATTATGGAAGGCCACAATGGCATCCATCCACCACTAAAGAAGAAGATTAACAGATACGATAAATACAACGTAAATACAATTGAGATTACCATTAAAATGGCTCGAATAGAAAGGCCCATTCGCCAAATCAATAAACCACTTAGTGCTGACCATCCAAGCACCCAAAGACCATCTCCCCATTGGATAAAATGCCATTGAGGTAATCCCCAGATCGCCTGTTTCCCATCCATTCCACCATCTAATAATTGACTAACGAGATGGGCATGAATTTCCACTCCCGGCATCGAACCATAAGGCGTTTCATGGAAGTCGCCATGGTTTTCAGAATTGGTACCAATCAAGATGACTTTATCCTTTACATTAGAACTATTTACATTGCCAGATAGAATTTGATAGATAGAAACTTTCTTGAAAGGCTGTTCATTATTTTTAGAAGATCGATAATCAATCAGGATTTGGTATTGGTCACCCAATTTTTGATAGCCCATAGAGTTGTTGAATAAACGCTGAATCTTGGTTTTCCCTAGATCTAAACCTTCTCTTGGAAAAGTAATTCCGCTAAATTCATGTTGGGTTAGATAGCGATCAGCTAATAGCACACCGAAGCTGAAAAAGGAGCACTTATTGGTTGGAACAGCTCTATTAGGATCAAACGCTAAAGCCTGACGCCTTACAACCCCATCAATACTTTTATCAGGTTCAAGATTGCTAAATCCTAAATGTTTACTCAGGTTTAATTCAATCAATTCTTGAGGAGGCCCAAAGTCATTTAACGAAGTCCCATAATGGCAAACGGTAAAAAGATTAGAATTTGTCTTAAATTGATTGATGAATTGCAATCTGTCTTCCGCGGAACCTCTAGCCTGCGCACGATGCATGTCCAGACCAATAACTGATGGCTTATATTCTTCTAGTTTGTCAATTAGCTCTGTTAAAGTTTGATCTTTTAGAGGATATCCTCCATATTCATTGAAGTCATTGGGGGTCGCTTCAACAATTAAGATGCGTTCATCTTGGGACTCTGCTGGCCTAAGCTTTAACAAGTGATCATAGGCACTTAACTCTAAAGGCTCAAACACCCCCAGCGAACGTATCCCCATGACCGCTAAAGTGGTGAGCACCGTGATTATAAAAATCTTGCCCAAACTTAATCGATGTTGGCTTTTCTTTTCGAGTTGGCGAGGCTGAGTTGCAGTTATTCTCTCTGAAAAAGAACGATGATTTTGCTCCGATTCTGCTTTTAATATCTGCCAAGTTAATGGTTGTGCTGTCGGATTCTGACAAATAACCGGCAACCAGCTTGCCCCCGGAAAGATACCTTCCAAACCTTCCAGTTTCTCGCGGGCTTCTCGTACAGCCAAAGAAAACGGAGTCCCGCTCGCAAAAGCACTCAAAAAATCCATCAAAAAGGTCTGAGCCACCTGATCCGGTACCGGTTCCCGCATAACAATCAAATACGGGATATTTAATTCACTGAGTTCCCATGCAATACCCATCCCATCGCAGGAATTAAAGATAGCCAGTTGCAAGCCCTGCTTGATAGCCTTTTTCAGGCTAAACTTTAATTGCGAAATGGAAAGACTTTCGGATTCGTTAATCTTGATGCGTCCAACAGTATCCCCAGATTGAGTAAAACTGTGTCCTGCAAAAAACAAAATATCCCAACCCGCTGAATCCCATAACTGATGGGTCAACTCAGTTCTAGGCCGTTCATCCAAAATAACGGCCTCTACTTCCGCTAACCGGTTCAACACATCCCGGTCTCGGGCCACTTGAATACCCGTGCTATCCCCCAAGACCGACAGAACACGCACTTGGCTATGTGGCTGGCGTACACGATTGGGCGCTGTTCTGTACTCAAGGGCACCAATCGCAACTTCGGCATGAGGATAGTCCTCCAAAAGGTGCCATAGGTGCCAGGGAAAGCGACGGACAGCCGGATCGTCTGCCTCAAGAATTAACTCGATGTAGCTGGAAGGGTTCAAATGTGTCCGTAAGCGTCGCTCGGCATTGATAAAAGAACTGCTGCTCAGCCACTCATTAAACTGGTGCTTGAGTGTTCGACCGATGGTCTCGAACTCAATCTCTGACACATGGGTGACATCTTCCTCCTCAATTTCAATCTCAATCTCAGCAGTGTCTAAGGCAAACTGCCGCAGCCCAAGATTGCTGTTGATAGCTCGATAAAAAGACTGCCAGCGCGTGTAGAGGGTTGCCAGTTCAGGGGCAGCCGGCAAGCGACCAATCAGCTGAATTGGTGCCGACCGGCCAGCTTCCCAAAGCTGCACTACGATTGTAGGAAAACCTTGCTGCCAGCTACCTTGTCCCAAATTAACAATGATGCGCTGTTCCATGACTCGTCTCTAGATATTCCCCTTTTCCACTTTGTATTAAGCAATCAGGTATTAAGCAACCAGGCGCTCAGTTATTGTCTGATCTCCCAACTGAATTGCCAGACTAAAACCATATCCAAGTGGGCATCGAAATCGTTTTAGCTGAATGTAGCTATTCTCGTTTTCCGACTCAACCGACTGCAAAACTTCATCCTGGTTAGAGAGCAGCTTAAAGGAAATGTTGGGAGGTAAATACAGTTCGCCTGCCGCTGGATACAGCTGCGATCGCACCGCTAAACGACCATCTTCCTCCAACTGCCATAGCATTACTAACCGCACCGACTGATGGAGCAGACTAGGACCAAATTCAATCACCTTGGCCTGTCTTCCCTGCGGTTCAGTCCCCCGAAACCCAAAGGCGAGCTGTTGCGCTTCGGTTCCGAAGACTGTTGCGATCGATTGCCAATTCGCTGTGTTGACAAAATCCTGACCTTGGCGCATCACCCCTTGTATCCCTGCCTGTAACCGTTGACTCAGCGATATCTCGGCAGTAGCTATATCCTCACCTTGTAAAGCCGCAAGCCGCTGAGTGCATAGTTGTTCCCATCGAATTACATCCCCCAGCAAATCACCCCAATCAGTAAAGGGTATTGATAATCGAGGAAAGGCGACATCCGAATGGGCCAATCGAGTGATCAGACTTTCAGCTTGTCTATTTGACCGATCCGATTGCAAGGGAGAATCTGTCAAAGTGTCGGCTTGAGCCTCTACCATCGGACAGCGCTCGATCGTGCTCAATAAAGCACCCATATCCGTCACCAAATCTTCCGCATCCACGTTATAAACCCGATCCCAGGTGTCATACACGCCATTTAACTTAAGCTGAGGGTGGCTTGTATAGCCCCATAGCTCCACCCAAGCCTCATCAGGGTTAATCTTGGCTGCTAAATAATAATCCGCAGCCCAACTGGGGATATCAACCCATTCTTGAGGAACCTGCAGCTCATCTTGACCAACGTTATCAGTCGGGATTAGAACCAACTTAGTGGAACCACAGCAGAAACAGCTGCCGGTAACAAGTTCCCACCTGGCTGGATTCGCGGCGGCGGAAAAAGCATTTACGGTCTGCCCGAACTCAACCTGAAACCAATCCAGACAAGTCCGCAAACAGAGCTGGTTCAGATAAACCTGCCATTGTGCACCTGGCACCTGAATTGCCTGGCTAGCTTGCGACGCAGCCTCCTGAGTCGCGGGTGATATTTCTAGCCAAAGTTGCTTGGGGTCTGCAAATGTAAACGACATACAGGCTGTCCTTCTGACGATTTTACGATGTGGATTTCAGGCTGGGGGCATCACCGCTTCCAGTAAAACCATAGAAATCAACTGTCGATTTTATGCAGTCTCTGGTTCTATCGGATCAAAATATTCCTGCAGCCAGAGTTCTAAAATCGCAGCTGCTTGCTCAATATTATGGGGTGTAGGCTCATTGTCAGGTGTCCACTCGACATCTTCGGTTTCCTGGCACCAGTCAATGAGTCGATCAAGCAACTTTTGGCGCAGCCGGGCCAGCTTTCTAGAGACGGCATATTGTTTGATGTCTAGTGTCTTAGCAATCTGCTGTTGCGTCAGATGGTCTTTGTAGTAAAGCTGCAGCAGCGATCGCTCAGAGGCATCTAAACTACTGAGACTTTTTGCCAAAAATTGTCTGAGATGACGTTGCTGTTCATGCCTTGAAGTTGCCGCTTGCTCATTCAGAAGATACTCCATCGGAGCAAGGTCTTCGGTAGCTAAGTAATCCTGCAATTCCGATGTTTCACTCCCCGGTATCAGCGCATTCAAAGAGGCAATAGGTGGCTTCAAATAAGTTCTTATGGGGCCAATACACTCTGTCAGCCATTTTGCCAACTGCTCAGCAGTGACTGTTGGACCAGGTGATGTTAGGTGATTCAAACGTTCCTGATTGTAGAGGTCAGTAATGGCATTCCACGTTGCCCGATTAGGGGGCGGTAGTTTTTGAGTGCTTTCTTCTTTATGTTGGGCATATAAGCGCTTGAAACACATCCAGGCTAATCGCCTTTGTTCAATTGACTCATTATCCAGTCCAACCGTTTGCAGTGCTTCAACAAATTTCCTGGAACTGATCTTGCGCAGGAGCAACCAATCACTGCACGGTTCGAGTTCCTGAGCCCGCCTTAATTCATTTGTGACGGTGCTGGTGAAAAAGAGTTTGGCAAACGATTCAAGTGTGGTTCCTCGATCTGGTTGAAAACTATCGAGACCTTTCTCCAGTTTTATAAAAGCGATTTGAAAACAGTCTGCTAGGGAAAACTGCCTTAACTTAAATCGGGAAGTAAACTTATACGCTGCCCAATAACCAGCTTCTTGTAGATGAGCCCCTAAGTGCATCAGCGCTAAGCGATGGGTTTTCTGGTGCCAATGCTGATGCCAGTACAACGCCCAAAAATGCTTAGATAGCTGCGAATCTGAGACCTCTGCCAAACAACCATTGATACTCCTATTTAACCGAGGGTCTTGAAGCCAACCTTTAAATCGGTCTGAGTCAAAATCAATGTAGGTTGAAAATATATCGGGAATGCTTTGGCGGGAGCGCATATGCTAAGAGCGACGCAATATATCCATATTATTTTGCTACTCGCAACAAGCTCACAAACTAAGGAAGTCTAAAGTTTTCCAATCCATGTCAAGGCATTGATGCTCCTATATGATGTCAATTATTCGCTGTAAATTTTTAGATCAGGAGTGCCTACCGGATGAGGCGATACAACTCTCGGGCCACACACCACTTGAGACAACGGATAATCTCTCGCTTGAAAAATTCCTGAGCCGTGCGTCTGGTCATATTTTCAGTCTGACGTTGCTCCTGACAGTCGGTAAACTCTTTTGCTCGAATCCCGAGTGTCGCCGCCGCATTTTCACCGAACGTCTCCCAGAAGTCGCGGCCCCTTGGGCACGTAAAACGGTTCGCTTGGTGCAGCATTTGCAGGCCATTGGCCTGGCGCTCGGCGGTGCTGCCGGTGCCCGCCTGGGGCTACAGCTAGGCTACCGGAGTTGTGGCAGGACGCTACTCAATCATCTCCAATCACTACCACTGCCTTCGTTTGATGTCCCCAAAGTGTTGGGTGTCGATCGACTTTGCCTTCCGAAAAGGCCACCATTATGGCACTATTTTGGTAGATTTAGAAACGCATCAGCCGATGGCTCTTCTCGCCGACCGCAAAGCCAAGACCTTAGTCTCCTGGCTCGAAGCCCATCGAGGCATCGAAGTGCTCTCCCGTGACCGTTCCAAAATCTACCGAAAGGCAATGCCGAAGGTGCCCCTGGTACCATTCAAGTGGCGGATCGCTTTCACTTGGTCAAGAACTTAAGTGAAACATTAGAGCAGAATGGCACTGACGTAAAAGGCAAAGAAAGGGCTCCAGGCCAGGTAATCTGAAAAGATCAATGCCTAGAAACCCCAATATACTGCCCTGACTATGCCGAATCGTGCAGCAATCCTCAAGCAAAAGTATCAAGATAGTCTCGGTCTGCCCTTTGCCCAGGTGCTGAGTGACCGTGAGGCATTGTCAACTTAACTTTTGTGGTAGCCTTTGTCAGCATCTGTCAGGGCGAGTCCATGAGCGTCAGTTACAAATACCATCGCTTTCCGATTGAGGTAATCCGTCACTGTGTCTGGCTCTACTACACCTTCCCACTGAGCTTTCGCGATATCGAGAAAATGATGCTCTATCGGGGCATTGAGGTCACCTACGAGACCATTCGCAAGTGGTGTAAAAAGTTTGCGCAAGCCTACGCAAATCAGATTCGTCGCCGTTGCCCCCAGCCCGCTGACAAGTGGCATCTTGATGAGGTTGTGATTACCATCAAAGGCCAGCAGTACTATCTCTGCCGGGCCGTGGATGCCAAAGGTCAAGTCCTCGATATTCTGATGCAGCGCCATCGTGATAAACGAGCGGCGAAGAAGTTCTTTCGCAAACTGCTGAAACCTACCGGTTTTGCCCCTCGGGTCATCGTCACCGACAAACTCAGAAGCTACGGGGCGGCCAAGAAAGAATTAATTCCAGGCGTCGAACACAGGCAGCATAAGGGCTTGAACAGTCGAGCTGAGCATTCGCATCGACCGACCCGAATGCGAGAAAGGCACATGGGACGATTTAAGTCCCCTGGTGGAGCGCAACGGTTTCTCGCCGCATTTGAACCGATACGCGGTTACTTTCATCCTCATCAACATCGACAATCGGCAACTGAATACCGCGAAATGATGCGTCAGCGCTTGAGCGACTGGCAACAAATCACACGGCTATCCTCAGTCGCCTAGCACTGCCGTCGAAGACGATGGACAAAAATTTAGTGCCTAATTTCCAAAACGGTCAGTTAAATTGACAATGTCCCTCGCCTTCCTGGTAAACTCGGCGTCTCACCCCGCCATCCGAGCGGTCATGAAGCAGAAAGGCAATGAGATTGATGAAATCCACGAGCGCTACATGATGGGCTCACGCCATAATCGCAGCGTCAGAGACAAAAATGGGGTCTTGAAGGCGATCGCACGGGATTATCTCGGCCTGAGGAATTGGGAAGACGCTGAATATACCAACTAAATCCAAGGAGAAAACATGTTCTTCAGAACGCTCATCTTCTCCAAGCAAGCTCAGCAGATTGCTGAAATGCTACCTGGAGCTGAAGCCCATGGATGGATCTGTTATGACCATAAAGGTGATATTAGAGCGACCAAAACGGCAGCAGGCTTAATCGATTCAGGAGCCTTCATCATTGGCCCCTTTTGGTGTGGATTTACAGTTGCAGTATTGTTAGTTGCGGCTGTATCAAATACCTTTCTATTGGGCTTTATCATCGGCCACCAAAATGCACTCAACCAAATGTCTGACACTACTGAAGTTAAATAAGTAGTCATGTTAAACAGAGTGTCAAATGACTTCAGTCTCTACCAAATCCGAGAAAATCATCCGTCTACGATACTAAAAAGGAGTCTCCTTCAAGCATCAGAATAGATGAGCATTAGTCACTTCTGACTTTAGAAAGAATACAAAAACATAAAATTCATGAAAGGAAATCAGAAAACTTAGCCATGGACAATGAAAAAATCTCCAAATTTGAAGATCAAAGCTATCTAGAATTTCTCAATAGTGTTAAAGAAGAAATTAGAATATCGCAAATCATAGCAATCAGGTCAATAACGGCAGAATTGCTAAAGCTGTACTGGAAAATCGGAAGAGAAATTCTGATTCGACAGCAAAGGCAAACTTGGGGAAGCAAGGTTTTAACCAGACTTTCCCAGGATTTGAAGCGCGAATTCCCAGAAATGAAAGGATTCTCTGTCACCAATCTAAAGCAGATGCGCTCTTTTGCCGATGCTTGGCCAGATTTCCTGGAAATTGGTCAGGATATCCTGACCAATTTACCTTGGGGTCATAATCTGGTGCTTATAAGCAAGATTAAAGAAAGAGAAAGAAGGCTTTGGTACGCCAACAAATCCGTTGAGAATAGCTGGAGTAATAGTTCTTTGATTCGTGCCATTGAAAGTGAACTATATGAGAGTCAAAAAGGAGTCAGCAACTTTGAGTTAACCTTGCCCAAGCCTCAGTCAGACCTTGCCAGAGATTTAATTAGAGACCCCTATTATCTCGATTTTTTAGCTACGGAAGAGAATATAGAAGAAAGAGATATAAAGCGATTATTGATTGCTCATATGCGAGAATTTCTATTGACATTAGGAGTTGGATTCTCTTTTGTTGGGCATAACTACTGCGTTACTGTAGGCAGTCAAGATTATTATATTGATATGTTGTTCTATCACTTAAGGCTACGATGCTTTGTTGTTATTCAGCTTGAAATGGGGGCCTTTAAGCCAGAACAGTCGGGCCAAATGAACTTCTATCTTTCAGCAGTCGATAATCAGGAACGTCAAGAGCAGGATCAACAAACTATTGGGATTATTTTGTGTTCTTCGAAAGAGAACATCGTGGTTGAGTATTCACTAAGAAATCTTAGTAATCCTATCGCTGTAGCAGAACACAGAATTCCTAATATGCTCCCCAGTAGAGAGCGGCTTCAATCAGAACTAGAAAATGCCATGCGTAGGTTTAGTGGCTATTAATGTGCTGAACAAGCTTTGTTGTCTTGTCGAGGAAAAATGAACAGCGACTTGAATGGCAATACAAGATCAACAGCGGACAACCACTTAATCGAGCTAAAGCAGCCAACGACATCACCCTGTCGATTCATCATCCAATCTTGCCGACTCGACAGAAATCCTCTGTTAGACTGGCCTGCAGCATAGCAAGATGCTTCTGCAACCCGACTAGTTAGCAAGCTCGTTGTCTCCAAGCACTATGAACTCCATTCAAACTACTTTTCCTGAGATCGACTATGAGACACCTGAAGCAGCTCGGGCGGCTAGGGATGAACAGGCCGTTCGATTGGAAGCCAAAGGGATTAGCTGTCATCGGGAAACCTTATACCGAGCAACTGATGGTAGATGCGTATTTGTCATCGAGATTGAGGACACAGAAGACCTTAAGAGCGAGACACCTTCACCAGCTCCCAGGCGCGATCGCATCAACAAGCCGCGCAAGTCACGGGATACCTCTCACAAAGTGGAGTACCGATAAAATGCTTTCTCCCGTAGTTAGGTTGAACAGCATCCCCATCGCATCTGTTGTTGCAGCTGCAGCAACAGATGCGATGGCCTTTGATAAAGCTTTGGCTAAGCCTGCTTTAGAAGCAATTGGAAATCATTTCTACAGTGCTCAGATTCTGGTTTCCAACGATTCAACATGAAACCTTGCAGCTCAGACTATTGAATCACCCCCCCTCTTCAGTCTCTCTGTCAAGCGTTCAGCCTCCCTGATGAGAATAGAATCACCAGAGCGAAGAAACTCGTCTATTCGTTCTTGAAATGCGCTAGAAGCAAACGGAGTAGTCTGCGAATTCCGCTGCGGCCCTTGCTGCCTCATAAACCGCTGTTCAGTCCGAGCTCTCCGTAATCTCTCTATTACACCCAGGACTGTTTTTAGCCCCGGTCTCTCGCCTTCAAAATCCTCATCTGGCAAGCCATTACAGCCACCTGTCCCTAATAAGTTTGAGTGTTCTTCGGGTGGGGTTGCGCCCACAGCGCGTTCCTCACCCGGAACCTCTTCGATCGCGACTTCTGGATACCAAATCTTCTTGTTTTGAGGTTTATACAGTGTTGCCTTGCTTGCTCCTGTTTCTAAGACCAGTAGTTCGACTCGCGCCGTTGCTCCGCCAGGCCACATGTCAGTTTGCTGCAGCCGTACAACGGCATCCTTGATGCGCTGGTGAGCAGCTTTAGATTGTCGCTCGTTCCAATTGGAAGCACAAGACTTTTCCTGTTTGAGCACCTTAGAACGATACGGGTAGTACCTCGATGCTTCTACAGAGCGTGCCCAATCCCAAGCACGCTTCATGAGGTCGCTGATATGATTAGAAAACTCAAAGAATCCAGGTGCATTCTGGGCAATTTCAGCAATTTTTTCTGCTAAGGCTTTACCCGTGAGCTGCATATCGTAGAGCACCTCACTGAAGATATAGGTTCGCATCGCAATACGACCAAACAAATAGTTAGACTGCTGCTCGCTCGTCCAGCCTCTGTCGATTTCAGCATTGAGATCGTTTAGAAACTTTGCCCCACTATGACTCAATAGGTAGGGCTTTCTGAATACCTGCTCCACTTGTTCAAGTAACTGTAAATCCAATGCGTTGCGAGACTGTGCCATCCGCCAAAGCTTAACGAAGGTGTCTTGCTCCCCATTAATTGGCATGAAGTCATCATTCAATAAATAGGAACCTGCTTGCAGAGGGAGTCGATGCCCCTTAAAAAGAACAGACTCGCCATCATTGCTGAATAAGCGGTTGTTAGGAAAGACTTCGAGCTGTCCGCCCTCTACCGAAAATCCACGTGATGTCAGCACCGATGAAATAACTTTCCCAATCTTCCATGAGGGCAGTGCCTCATTAAAAGGAAAGTAGAGATGGATCCCACGAGAATAACTAGAGCACAACGTAACCGAACTAACTAAACCCAATTGCGCTTCTAAAA